>CBDVCK010000321.1:0-4055 GCA_965372465.1 uncultured Thermoplasmata archaeon
TATCCTCTCTTGTCCCCCTGACGAAGCGATGAATCAGTTCCTTTGAGTAATCGGTTTTTTCTGGATTAATTAAGAAATTATCCTGCTTTTCAGGTATTTTTACTGGAACCAAAAGTCCGTCCTTTACCAGTGCCTCAAATGCCATGTTATAGCGTTCCCTCTCATGTTTCGGCATGGAATTGACCAGTTTCTTTTTGTCTATATTCCCTGTGAGTTGAGCCATATAGAGAATATGTCCCATATTGTAATCCACAGCGCCTAGTGCTTTACCCTTCCCTATCTTGGGTCTTGAACGACTTTTTTTGGTCATTGATATCCTCGACATATTTTGCTTGTAGCCCCCTTACAGACTTGTTGATGTATTAATTACAATGTATAAATTATTTACTGTTATTTTTACAGCAATCCGTAAAGTATTTAACATCCTATAAAGATATCGCTTTGGTTTGGGATCAAACAGTCAATGTCATTCTAGTTTCAATTGTGTACGCCTAAACCGAAAGAATTATGAATCAAAATTTGATACGGTATGTCGAGGGAGTCTTATGTTCAAGGACGTAGTAGGTGACACTCCAGAATCGAGAATTCTAGATTATTTACTATTACACCCGCACACTGGCCATACAATGGCCAAGATCATCGAGGGAACGGAATTAAACTTTAGAACCGCATTTAAAAGAATTGAAAATCTTTGCAACTTGGGCGTTGTGGAAGTGGTACATGAGGATAAAAAGTCCAGATTCTATATAATCAACACCGAACGTCTTGTTAATGAATTCGAGAAAATGTCGGACCTTTGGAGAAGATTTTAATTTTTTTACGATTTTTAATCTTTTTTAATTAACATTTTTATTGTAATTAACAGGTTATCAAATAAATCTATGACATTTCTGCTTTATCTCCACCTTTATATTGTATTTTTTACATCGAATTAATGTATACATTACACTAAAATTTGGAAACATTTATATATTCGAGAAACATCCGAGGATTAAGAGAACATGGGGCACGATGATTTCCCAATTAGGGAATGAGATGCCAAAAATATATAACCCACAACAAAGAAGAAATGGGAGGAGTAAGAGATGAAGAGGAGATGGAGTGTTACAGAAGGTATTTTCGAGAGAGACGACGGCCCTTGGTGGTTAAAAAAGGAATACAATGATAGGAATGAAAGAATGCGAACACCTATGACTGTTGCTTTGAAAAATGGGGATATCTCCAGGGTGATTGATGTAAAACTTCATGGACTATCCTCATATAGAAAAAGGGAGGGGATATTTTGAAAATAGCGGTATTAAACGAAGATGAGCCCCAAACAATGTCAAAGAAAGATGTGGGGTATAATCCCATCAGGATTTCAAATTTAATTAGTGATAAATACGTGTCAAAGATTCTCATGAGTACCTATAAAAAACCGAAATCGGTACAGAACATCAGTGCAAGCTTTGGGATACCCATCGCCGTATGTTACAGAAAGGTACGACAGCTTGAAAGTTTAGGATTCCTCAGATGCATCGGGGATAGACTCAACGGCAATGGCAAGAGAGTTAAACTCTATCAATCCCAGATTGTGAACGCACATTTCTTTCTGGAGAAAGGACAGTTCAGAGCAAGGGTTCAGCTATCATCAGGAACAGTGGATGATTTTGGAGGAAGTTGGTCACTTTTAGACGAAACCTCAAGATAATTATTATGAGGATAATGAGAATAGGTATACATAATCAGCAAGTATCCCTATTTTCTCAGGTGTAAGAGTTTCAACTCTTTCATCAGAAAATGGAAGATCCTGCATGATTTCTCTTATTTTTGTCTTGTTATATATGCCGTTTTCTTTCAATTTATCTGAAACCAGTGAAACCAAAGAGTTCTTTATTTTCTTCCTTCTCTGTCCGAATGTAGCTTCTACAACCTTAAAAAACATGTCTTCATTTTGCACCGGAAATGGTGGTTTTCGGGGAATCAACTCCACGATTGCCGAATCGACCTCTGGCATGGGGTGAAAAGCCTCTTTGGACACATATTCCAACAACCTGCAATTTGCCTTGTAGTATACATTTACAGACAAACGGGAATAAGCTTTTTCACCACTTTTTGCTATCATCCTTTGGGCGAATTCTCTTTGATACATCAGGATGCCTTTGTCAAACTCCTCATTTAATAGCTTGAATGTTACCGGCGAGGATATCTGGTAAGGGAGGTTTGACACAACAATATCGAATTTAGGAAGATCCAATTTCATAACATCTGCATTGATAAGTTCAACATTTGATGGGACTTGATCTTTTAATAATGAAAAAAGTCGGGGATCCTTTTCAATGGCCACAACCTTTTTTGCCCTTTCTGCAAGTTTAAACGTCAACGCTCCCAGACCAAAACCAATTTCTAGCACTGTTTCCTCTTTTGAAAGCTGGGCATAATCCACCTGTCTTTTAATAACCTGCTTATCAATTAGAATATGCTGTCCTTTCCGTTTATATAACTTGATTATATCTGGGTCAATTTCCTTTTCCATAAGCTTTCCAAAGCTCATAGACATTATCCTGATATGATTATTTCGGTTAATTTGGATAAAATATCGACTGTATTTTAATGGTTGTTTGGGATTGGTTATAGTATCGGAGCCAGCTTTGCCATGGGATACCCACTATCTGTGGTAATCTCAAGGGCATAAAGCTCGGTATGAGGTTTTTCGCAGTATACTACCGTTGTACCGCCAATATTCTCGAATTTAATGTGGGTCCGCGTTAAATCTGAAAGCCTTTGATTAGACATTGTTGAAGGGGTTGTGATACCAACAAAGATATCTCCCATTCGCCCGATAAACATCAGAACATCCGATAAATCTTCAATCAGATTTCCTGGTGGGTATATGGACTCCATCGTATCAAAACCCGCAAGTAGCAAAACAGGAGACTCGGATTTTGAGAGCTCGTATTTTGCGGTTCTCCATTCGAGGTCCAGGCTTACATCCTTTCCTTCGATATGATGAAACAACCCCTCAGCACCTCCCTCACCGTATTTCTCATAAACTCGAACATTATCCTCCAATGCATGCTCCTTGAGTTGGGGGCTTAGGGCCTCTTTAACGGTATTGCTTGTTGCCTTCTTTGCAGGAATCCACACCACACCACGATTGTTGGAGGCAAAATTATTCACCAAGGAATATTCTATAATATCCGCATGCTCGGTTTGAATGTTGTCACCTATCTCGATTATGTTTATACTGCCTCTCCGAAAGCCTCCGCCAAGTAGTTCATCGAGTTCTTTGCAGCCGGTGGAAACCATCAGATCATTTGGATCAGGTAATGCATTCCATTGACCGGTGTAGTTGGTTCCATTGAACCGCTGTGGTCCAAAAACCATCAATCTCCCGCCTAATAACGTATATAGATACTTGGAATGTGGTATTTCACAGCCTCTCAACTTCTGTATATCCATCATTCTGATTCTTCTTCCATTCCTGTCACTTGAGTGGAACATTGAAATGACTCCGTCTCCGAGATAGTCCAGTTGGGATTCCTTGGAACTTTCAAGTACGTAAATAACATTTGCTTTTGTGCTTTCCACTAAATCCTTTTGAAATGTGTTAATGAGTTTTGGAGCAGGTATGCCATATCTTTCAGAAAGAGCGTTTATACTATCTATTACAACCAAGGTCTTTTTAGGAAGGGCTTCCTCAATGGTATCGTAAATGACATCAACCTCAGGTAGGTATGAACCTAAATCCAAAACGATACCCTCCTCATCAACCTCACCATAGAAATTGCTTCCCATCTCATCCGCTTCACCAAGCTCTATCTGGCCCTCGAGCTTATTAAGCTCTGTTCTGTCTACATTTAGTTTTTCAGTCTTCGCCGCTACCCTAAGCTTGCTCTCCTCTATCTTCTTTCTTAGCCAGGGGAACTGTAAAAACAGTGATTCGTCTGATACCCGCGTGGATAGATAGTAGCTGCTCTGTACGCCCTTTGTCTCCTCGATTAACTGGAGAGAAAAGGTGGTTTTTCCTGTACCGGCACTTCCCTTCACTATCAATGAATGGCCACCCTCCATTT
>CBDVCK010000322.1:0-4012 GCA_965372465.1 uncultured Thermoplasmata archaeon
CTTTCCTCATCATCATCAAAAATATCTGCAGGTTTCTCCTTTTTAGGAGCCTTCCCCTTTGCATCCTCTTTTTTAGGCGGTGCTTTTTTAACATCCTCTTTTTTTGGAGGAGCTTTTTTTGCACCCTCTTTTTTAGGAGCCTTCCCCCCGGCATCCTCTTTTTTCGGCGGTGCTTTTTTAGTATCCTCTTTTTTTTCAGGCTTCCCTTTCGGGTGCGCTTTCTCTTTTTTCTCTTCTGCCATGTATATCGCCTCTTATGGATTCACTCAAACGAGCACATCTCCAAACGGGTTTTTCTACACCCGTGAGCCTGGGGAAGATGAAACAAGGTATATAAAAAGGTTTGTGAGGGAACTGAGCTTATTCAGTACTTCCATCCACGCTAAAATTCCCACCAAAAGCGAAATGTTTATCTATTATTAAGACCTAATTTGCACAAGGAATTTAACATGGGGCCAAAAATAAGGGTTATCAGTGTGTTTATGATACTATTCATATCAATGCTGCTCTCATTCAACCTTTTCGAGGAGACAGAAGCCGGTCCAGTGGAATACGACCTGCAAGATGTTGGTCTTTACCTGCATAATGACCCTGCTAACGCCACTCTTAATACCTCTATGGGGCAGTACGAGGAGCATTTGGTTCTCACAACAGACTATGATGACAGGCATTCGATTCTGATTCCAAATCCGATTTTCATTGGAGAATGGGTAACAAATCCTATTTCATACCCCATGGTAATCGATGGTCAAATCCAGTTCGTGCTGTATGCTATGGGAGATTTACAGGATGTGAGATTCACAGCCCACCTGACAGTGAACGATGTCGAAGTTTCCTCGGAGATGGCAACTATAAATCAGGATCTCAACGAAAGCTACGTTACAGAGTTTATAAGCAATCCAGTGAACACATCATCTCTTTTGGAATTAAATACATCAGACACCATAGGCTTTAGGTTATCACTGGAACACCTGGATCCTGAATACTACAATGTAATAACTGACACAGGCAAGAACGTCACACTGGTTTTTGGATATCCAATGGGCTCCCTTGTATTTTTCCCCACAAACTCCATGACAGTCTACAAAATCACAGGCGAGGACGACCCGCAATCATCAAATATGATAGTCACAGCCCAAATCAAGTGCAGTTTCGGAGTCGAGGATTTCAAAAATGCTCACGCAAGCACAGAATATAAATATGGCAACAAGTTCACTAGGCACCCTGAGACGGTGATAGACGATGCAACCGTGGAAGTAGAATGGGAATGGGACTACTCAGTGACCGAAGGAGGAAGCTATCCAGTCACTGTGAAAGCCACCGACAGCAACTTCAACCGCTGGGAGAAAACAGAGGATGTGCACATCACAACTCCCGAAACCGAGATAGACTTCAATTTGCAGGGCTCGGACATTTCTTTTTCCAAGGACCCCGAAAAGGATAAGAACACCACCATCACTGCCAAGATATCAGGATCAGGAAAGAGGTGGAGCACCTATCAAGTGGAAATCGAATTCTACGACGGCTCCGATCTTCTTGATAAGGTCAAGGCCTCCATTTCAAGAGGAGGCACCAACGAGGTAACTCTACTTTGGACACCTGATTCCACTGGAAAGCATATAATAAAGGTGGTAATAGATCCAGAGGATGATTTTACAGAAACAAATGAGAACAACAACGAGGCCACAAAGAGCATAGAAGTGGGTGAAGGTTCGGATAACGGGACTCCCGGATTTGAGAGCGCCTTTGTATTTCTAGCATTAGCAATAGCACTTGTAATCATGGGACTTAAACGCAGGATAAAATGATATTTTTTTAAACCCTGAACCTATACTTATAATATATATAATAAATGCAAAGCTTTATAAATCGAGCAATCATTAGGGAAAACCTCGATTACGAGGGATTATGTTGTCCAAACCCAAGAAAACCAACCAGGTGCTCGTGAATCTCATTACGGATTTAAAGAAGCAGGCTTTCGAAAATAAAGCCCCGATATGGAAGGACATAGCCCGCAGACTGGAAAAACCCAATAGAAGCTGGGCCACAGTAAATCTCGGAAAGATGGCTGCATACACCAAAAAAGGTGATATGGTTGTAATCCCTGGCAAGCTCTTGGGATTAGGGGAGATAAGTTTTCCTGTCACAGTGGCTGCTTTTTCGTTTTCGCTATCTGCCCAAAAGAAGATCAAAAGTGCAGGGGGAGCAGGCATTACCATCCCCGAGCTTGTAAAAAAGAACCCAAAGGGCAAGGGCGTGAGAATAATCGGATAGAGAGTGATTGACAAATGAAAGTAATAGATGCTGATAATTTGATTATGGGAAGACTGGCAAGCCATGTGGCAAAGCTGCTTATATCTGGTGAAGAGGTAGCAATTGTCAATGCGGAAAAGACCATAATCAGCGGCAGAAAGAAGAGCATCATTGCAGAATATCACCAGAAACGCACAGTGGGGGGTCCGAGAAAGGGACCGTTTTTTCCAAGAATGCCCGATAGAATCCTGAAAAGGACCGTAAGAGGCATGATACCCTACAAAAAAGCCACTGGAAAAGAGGCATTTAAGAGACTTAAGGTTTATATCGGAGTGCCCAAAGAGCTTGAAGGCAAATCCCTTGGTACGGTTGAGGGTGCAAGTGCAGAAGGAAAGATTAGATGCATTGAGTTGGGTGAGATTTCAAGAGAACTTGGCGCGAAATTCTAGGAGACTTTTGATGAAGGAAGCAAAGATAATAAACACATCAGGAAAAAGAAAGACAGCGGTTGCAAGGGCTTCCGTAAGAAGCGGCAAGGGCAGGGTCAGAGTCAATAAAAAACCGGTTGAGATATGGAGCCCCGAGCTTGCCAGAGCCAAGATAATGGAGCCTCTGAGTTTGGCAGGTGACAAGAGTAAAAAGGTTGATATTCATGTGACTGTAAACGGCGGCGGGGTAATGGGCCAGGCTGAAGCCGCAAGAACGGCGATTGCCCGGGGTCTGGTGGAATACTTTGGTGACGAAAAACTCAGGGAGCTTTTTAAAATATACGACAGGAGTCTTCTTGTGAACGATCCGAGAAGAAAGGAAGCAAAGCATCCTTTGGGTAGGGGAGCGAGAAAGAAGCGTCAGAAATCGTATAGGTAGAAAAGGACGTGGTATAAGATGATCATTCCGGTAAGATGCTTCACATGCGGAAAAGTGGTGAGCGATTCCTTTGAATCCTTTATCCAGCGAGTTGAGCTGGGAGAGGAGCCCAAGGAGATCCTAAATAAAATGGGTATCGAGCGCTACTGCTGCAGAAAGATGATAATCGCCCATGCTGACCTCATCGATGATGTCATGCACTACAGCTAAAACACGAATTCAGGCCTGCATAAAACTTGTTTTATAGAACACACTGTCCATCGTAGATTGCATTGCAGTATTCATCGTCCTCGAACTTGTTCTTCTGATCCTGGTCCATCTCGTTGATGAGCTTTGTGAGTGCTGCAACATGCTGCTTTTCCTCTTCTATGAATTTCTTTAGATAGGCTTTTGCTTTTTCCACCTTGAGCCCAACGAGCATCTTCTCGTAGAGGCTCAAGGTATCCAGTTCGCTCATCAATGCATCTCTTAGTATCAGAATATCGTTTTCGAACTTGCCTTCAATCTTGAGGTTCTCGTAGTCCACCAAAATCCCTCCAGTGAGAGAGATGTAATGTTCAAGGTGTATTTGGTTTTTATGGGGTACATGCAGGCCTTTAGATGGATTTGACATGAAAAGGGTATTGGTATCAGGAATAAAAACCGATATTATCTCACTAAGCTGTTTCAACCTCTAAAAGGATGTATTTTTTGCCTTTATATTTAATTTTATGGTAATGCTTTTATTTTTAATATATCAATATATTACAAGGTATCCCGCCCCATTCTTAGATATAGTGCATCCCATCCAGTATGATGATAAATGATGATGCACTAGTGTTTTATCACCTGTTTTCAAGTACGGATTATTATAAATTTTGTTAAAAAATTATTTAATATTCAAAACTCATTA
>CBDVCK010000323.1:0-4002 GCA_965372465.1 uncultured Thermoplasmata archaeon
TAGATTATCTTCTCGTAGATTTCGTCAGAGACAATATAAAGGTTATGATCCATAGCAAGATCCGCTATACCTTTCAGATCCTCTTTAGTGGCAACTGCGCCTGTGGGGTTGTTGGGGGAATTCAAAATTATGACCTTTGTCTTTGGAGTAATAGCCTCTGCAACGTCTTCTGCCTGCATTCTGAATTCGTTTTCCTGCGAGATTCCTACCCCAACTGCTTTAGCATTGGTAAAATTGATTATCTGAAAATTGGAAACAAAGCCTGGGTCAGCTAAAATTACCTCATCCCCTTCTTGAGCAAGTGCCAAAAGCGAAGAAAACAAGGCAACCTTGGTTGGCGTCACAAGAACGTTTGCCTCATTACAATCGATTCCATTCTCCTGTCTGCTCTTTTCGGCAATAGCCTCCCTTAGTTCGGGAATCCCTAAACTTGAAGTGTAGTTCGTGAACCCATCATTTAATGCAGAAACCGCAGCATCTATGATATGCCTTGGGGTAGTAAAATCGGGCTCGCCCATGGCAAATGATATGACATCGATACCTTCTGCCCTTAATTTTTCCACAAGATTTCCCGTAGCCATGGTACCTGAAGGGCCGATTCTCTGCATCCTGTCTGAAAACATGTATTTCACCTTCGAGGCTGGGTTGATAGCAATAGGGTTAGATAGAATTTTTGGTTTAATGAGACATTTGCCTACATAAAAACAGTCCAAGTACAATCCGCACTAACAAATAGCCAATATCCTCCACCGGTTTTAATTTCATTTAAATCGTTCATTTGATCGGGTTTTCCAGTATAATTGTGCTTCCAATAATCATTCATGTCCCAAGAATCATAGAACTGAACCTTTCCCCATGGAATACCACTTAGGGCTTCATCCAAGGATCGATTTGTGAAGGAGGGGTATCCCACCAGGTTCCAGCCTGAATGAAGATTTATGGATGTTGAGTTTGGAATCCTACCTGCCGTGATCAGGTAATCTGAAGAATTGAGGTACAGCCAAAAGGCCATTGTATTGTTGATATCTGTCAGATCACCAGTTATGGAATCTTTCCAAGGGTCTTCGTCATCCTGCGCGTTATAATACTGCGCAATTTCACAGGTTTCGTTTACGGTTTGAAGGACTTCATCAATCAGTGTCTTAGACATTTCAAGGGGAGTGGAAATCAGGTTCCATCCCGTATTCAGGGAGCTCACGTATTTACCCACCTTCGCCATATTTGTGTCGTTGTACAATTTCTCATCCACGGCCCTTACAATGTAGTAGTAATTGTTCAAATCTCCGTCACCTGCCCCCTTATCGATCCAAGATGTTTTGGATGTGAGGGCATATGGATATGTAAAATCAAAACCATCCAAGGTCGAACTTTTATAAATATTATAATGCATTACATCGCTTGATGAAGAACCACTCCAATTCAAAGTAATATCAGTTCCAGAAACCCATGCAGTCAAATTCGTAGGTGGCTCAGGGGGTTCCTCATAGGGGTTCCGATCAAAATAGATGGGATTCGAAAAAGCGATATTTGTCTCTCCAGTGAAAAGGTCTCCGTTAAAAGTTCTTATCTCAACCCTAAAATACGAATCTGCATTTGCGGTATATCCATGCGATACCGAAAAAGGTCCTGAGGAAACGCTTTCGGAGTGAATAACTGCTCCGTCACTTATGATCCGAACATCCGAAGGCTCCACTGCATTTCCCACAATCGTAATATCGAGAAGCTCTGATGTGTCCGAGTATATTGTTTCCCCCATGATATGACCGTCAATCGTGAAGTTCAGGGTTGGCCCGTCCGTGACATAGGTTCTTCCGTGTCTTACTGCCTCGATTATACCGCGGATGGAAAATTCCCTTGCATAAATGTAATTTCTGGGATAGCCAATGGCACCTCTCATGTTGAACAGATCGCCGTAATCTGGGGTATTGTCTGCGTCCTTGCAGTCGCTCTCTCCAAGGGCAGTTTTTCTCACACCGTTTGAAAGGTAGTCATCCCATTTTCTCAGGGCATCTCCGTCCATTGCAGTTGACATGGCATTGTCATTAAATCCACCGTAGCCGTGGTAGATTGACATCCCATCGAAATCATCGTACACACCGAAATAATCGTAGTTGTCGTCTTCTTCGGGGGCAAACGGATGAGGTATGTACGCAAGTCCTCCCTGGAAATGTATATCATCTATAATGTCCCCAACAGTGTAATTGGCATCAGTATTCCAGTCAACCAAGGAATCGATACCCCATGCAATTATCTCATTTGTACCGGTAGTAACCTCCTCACCCAGTCCGCAAATGAAAGTCGCATTCGTCTCCTGTGTGCAGTTCTCCTTTGCTGCTATCGTGTTGTAATCAGTGATAAATATCCAATCCAAATCGCGCTCGTAAGCCTTTTGGGCGATTTCATGAACCGAGCTGGTTCCGCCTGAGTACACCGAATGCATATGACCTTCACCCACTATCTCGATAAAATCTTCATAGGAGCCAAGGGTTTGCTGTGGCCCCTCACCTTCTAATTCCTTTATTTCAATATTTCCCGCTTCGGTTGGCCATATAAACAGAAGGCAAAATGCAAATAAAATTGAAAATGCCCTTCTCTTTCTCATTTATATACTCCCGTGTGTCATTTTACAAGTTATTATATATTCTATACTATTTCAACTTTTTATAGAAATCGTATTCCTTCCCAACCTGGGAAAATCCGAATCTTTTATAGAGCTTATGGGCATTAAAATAGGTTGCCGGGCTTCTGAGTTTCACTTTCGTAATTCCCCTTTTTTTGAACCAATTTAACGCTTCATTCATCAATCTTTGGCCGATGCCTGTGTTTTGGAATTCGGGTAAAACCGCGATTCTTCCCAAAAATCCTATATCCCCTGAACCAGAAACCTGGAGGTAGCCAACAGCCTTTTCTTGGGATAGAGCAATTACGAACCAGACATTTTTTCTTTTTTGAAATCCAAGAAAATCCCCACGGTTCTGATGCCATGAGGGTTTGAAACATTGGGTTTCTATTATCATGATATCTTCGATATATTTTTTATCAAAATTTAGAATTGTAATCCCCTTGTTTCCAAGGATCTCAATATCATAAGCAGCCAAATCATCCTTTTCAAAAACCAAAAGCTCTGTCTCGAGATCATAACCGGATGACTCAAGTAAATCCATAAGACTTGTCTGCTCCTCCTTTGTCCATACTCTTACCTCTGCCAGTTCTTTTTTCTTAAAATATCTCTCCAGATGCCCCAACAATTTTTTTTCCACTTCACTTTGATTTTTTTGGGAGGCGTACATGTGATGGATTACCCCTTCCCTTCCACGCCATGGATAGGCGAAGGCATATCCCAGGAGGTCATTTCCACCACCGGAATCTGCAATGAACATAGAATCAGGGTACCTCGTGATGTAGTTTCTGAATCGATCTTCAGGGAATTCACCAAAGAGCTGTCTTCGCAGGGAAAGTATTGTGTTAACCTCATTATTTTGCATGGTTCTTATCAGAATCATTTTTACTCTCCTTCCGATCTTGAAAGATGCCTTACCCTCACTGCCTCGCCCCGGCTGCTTTCTATCATTTCTTTGGGGTTCATCATGGCAACTCCAACACCCACTAATCCATTTTCATTGATTACTACAACATCATCCCCAATTCTGATATCCTTGTGAGCATCTAACACACCTACAGCAAAAATGTTGCCCTTTGGTTTGAAATCATCTATTTTCACCCAATAGATATTCTCATTTGCAATTATCTTTCCACCATCCAGGGTAAGAGATATCATCCCTCTATCCCCCACAAGCATACCCACTTGTTTTTTATCCTTGAAGATCCTCAGATTTGGATAGCGTCCTTTTATTTTTGAATCCTGAATAAGAGCTTCTCCCGCATCTTTGAACTGGAACCTGGCAAAACTTCTTAAGTTCTCTCTTTGCTGTATTTGAGCGCCTACCCTCTCATAGGGTTTCACAAGTTCCGAAAGGACCTTCTTTAAATTATCAAGGGATG
>CBDVCK010000324.1:0-3911 GCA_965372465.1 uncultured Thermoplasmata archaeon
AACCCACAAGAACGCCTATAATGGTAATGGAGCCAGTGGCGCGTATAAGCAACATTGGAGTGATTTTTGCTATCTTGAATCCTGTGGGAAGCCCTGTTTCTATATTATGGGCATAGATGTTAATCGCTTCAGCCCCCAAAGCACCAAAAACCACCCCTATTGCGAACCCGATAAAACAGATAAGCACGGATTCGGAAAGCACGAGCTTGAATATGGAAGTCCTTGAAAAGCCCAGAGCCCTTAGAGCGCAAAGCTCACCTGTTCTCTCTTTTACAGACATCATAACAATGGTGGAAATGAATAACATGGCAACCAAAATGGTAATACCTGCAACCATCTCGGAAAAACCCCGGTACAATGATGTGAATCTCTCGATTTCCTCCCTTATATCCTGCTGCGTGAAAGCTGAAATCTTATCATGCTCTTCAAAATCGTTTTCAAGCCAGTTCTTTACATCTCTTGCCCTGGAAGGTTTGTAAAGATCGATTACTATAATGTCGGCCATATCTTTATCAGACTTACCTGTTATATACTGCAGTTCACCAAGGTGAACGGTGATACCCATATCTCCTTCATCGTCAAAGGATTGGGTGCGTATGCCTTTTATCAAAAACCAAGTGGCATTATCGAGCCAGTCATCAACATCATCCAGGGAAACAGGCAGCAGATTTGATAGATATACGGTATCACCTAGGTCAGCATCAAGATAATCTGCAAGAGGTTCGTTAATTACTATCTCATGGGTGAAGTTCTCAGAGTCGGTACCTCCTTCGAAGGTATCGTTTGCATAAAAGGGGTCCCCCCATGTTGGCATGTCAGAGCCTTTTACGATCCTTGTGGTTTTAAAGGCCTCATTGGCCTCCCTGGTTAAGCCCTTGGCAAGGGCACTTGTGATCCTTGGATACTCATCTCCCTCCTTCATTTCTCCGGTGGAGATGTACATGCGCTCTCTGAGCACCGGGTAAGCCCCTCTTATCTGTGAATTTGATGAATTGATTTCAATAGCAAGCTCCCTTGCATCCGAAAATTCCCCTGTGCCAAAGAAAATGTTGCCTCCTTTGGGCATTACCAACAGTTCGATTCCACTCTTCTCTATGATTTCATCTGTACTTTCCCTGATTCCCTCGCTTACAGAGAACATGATCATTGCCAAGGTAATGGCTAAAGATACGCCAATTATTGTTAGCGCAGTCCTTGCAGACCTTCTTCTTAAATTCTTTAGAGTATACATACCTATGCTCCACATGAAAACTCAGGAATCGAAAATCCCGTTTATTTGAGCGCCCCATCTGTGGAAATCAATGGTTTTTCTTACCGGTTTTTGAATAGTATGGAGGGTATATTAATGTTGTTGTGACACAGCGAATATACATTAAAGAAAATCTATATGATTGCATATGAAGAAGAAACAGAAAACGGGAAAGTGGATATGGAAGGGGAAAAAATTGTAGAAGAGAAAGGGGTGGAAGAAGAAAGCGGGGAAGGGGAAGAAATTATAGAGGATGGGGTGGAAGAGGGTGAAGATAATACCTAGAACGTAACAACCTTGATAGTTATCGCTTTGTCAGGACACACGACACCGCATTCATTGCAGTCCTCGCATAAAAACTCGGTAACCTCTATTTTCTTGTCAGTAATTCTGATAGCTGAAGTAGGACATCTGTCCACACAAATCGGATCAACATATGCACCGCAGAGATTGCATTTTTCATAATCTATTTCAATTACCATGACAAACACCTATCCGAAATTCTATTTCGTTTCCGTCATGGACATCCGCCTGAGGCAGATCCGGTCCCCCCTGGGAATCGCCTTTAATGTCTCCAACTTGACGTTGGTGTTAAAGAGCTCGTTGATATCTTCAATTACAGTGGTAAACCATTTGTCGCAACCCAAAACATCCTCTTCCATTGGGGCTCCGTACCTTCTTGCGAACTCTGGCCAGGGGCAGCGGTCCCACTGAACGTAGATTTCGTCCTTGTTTTCCCCGGGAACCAATTTAGCATCCTCTCCCATCATGGTTGAACTGCTGACAATGCACTGTGCAATATCCTTGACATATGAATCCTTGGACCTATCAAGCATTGTGAAGTACGCCTTGGCTGTATCGTGGCCAACAACCTCCCATGCTTTTAGGACCAGATCCAGAGGTTTGAACTCAGGTCGGGCTGTTTCTATTGCAGCCTCTCGCCATTCGAACCATGTGGCCCGTGTTATATTTCCCAAAGCTTCGAACTTGTTAATGAGATTTCTTATCTCCTTTTCGGAATCAACAGTCATATACTCACCACCTTCAAATCCTAATACCGGTTCTGTAACCGTCGTGAAGCGCATTGGACATTGTACGGGGGACCAGGGCGTCACCAATTACATGTGTCTCTATATCCAGTTCTTTTGCTGTGTTCTTTAATTCTGAAATAGGATCCCTCTCGGCAAATACGATTGTATCGGCCTCAACAGGGACCTTTGTTCCGTGCAAAGCCGCAATCACTGCACCAGTATCTGTAATCTCCTTTAATGTACTGTTCTTGTAAACCCGAACCTTGCTGTCATGAAGGTATTTGATGTACCTCCAAACAAAGGAGGGGTTCACATCCTTTCCAACTTTTCTTTCCTTGCTTACGAGGGTGACTTTCTTGCCTTTATTGGCCAGTTCCAGTGCAACTGCAATGCCAGGTTTTTTACCTCCCCAGATCAGAACCTTGTCTCCGATCTCTGCCTTTCCTTCCAGAACGTCCAGTGCGCTTACCACCTTGTTGCTGTCATGCCCCTGGATGGGATCAGGAGCGAATTTCGCACCGGTAGCGATTACCACCGTATCCGGCATCTTCTCTTCAATGAGCTCGGGGGTTACAGTGGTTCCCAAATGAAAATTTACCTTGGCCTTACCGCACTGGGCTTTGAGAAAGTCGATCATTCCGTATAATTCCTCATCACCATAAGGTGCAAGGGATGCCTGAATCAACTGGCCTCCAAGCTTTTCGTTTTTGTCGTACACGTGAACCTCATGACCTCTTTGGGCAGCAGCTGCTGCGCATTCCAGTCCTGCAGGACCGGCCCCAACTATCATAACAACTTTTTCGGTTTCAGCGGGTGTTATTTGCCATTTCGGATCCCATTCATGGGCGCATACGGGATTTACATAGCATGTCATGGGTGCGTCCCTAAATAATCTGGCAAGGCACAGGTTGCAGGCAACACAGGGTCTGATATCCTCCTGCCTGTCCTCGAGTATCTTTTTTGGCATGAGAGGATCTGCAATCATTGGCCTGCACATTTCCCAGATGTCAAGTATACCATCCTGTATGGCCTTGTTCGGAAGCTCGGGTAAGAACAATCGGTAAGCCATGGAAACAGGAACTGAGACTGCTTCTTTTGCGCGCTTGGCATTGTAGAGCCATGTTCCCTGTGGGATGTCCCTTGAGATCACGGGAACACTGGACTCCTGCCAACCCTGGGTTACGGAAAGGCAGTCCACTCCTGCTTTTTCTGCGAGCTTATAGGTCACCATGGATTCCTCGGGTGTGTTTCCTCCCACATCATCGAGAAGTTCTTCTGCACATAACCTGATGACAATTGGTACATCATTTCCGCATACATCTCTTACAGCTTCGATGATCCTCACCATGATTGTGCATCGGCCCTCGATGTCACCCCCGTATTCATCTGTTCGCCTGTTGGTGTACGCCGAGAGAAAGTTGGATACGAGGTAACCAACAATTCCGGAAATTTCCATGATCTGAAAACCTGCTTCAAGACCTCTTTTAGTTGCATCCCCATGCTCCTTGATACAGGTTTCGATGTCTTCTTTGCTCATCTCCTTTACAGGTTTGAAGACCCGAAGTCTCTGGGGAATCTTTGTGGGACCAACGCAGTAGGGAAGCTCAACTCCTCCCACTCTTCCGCAGTGC
>CBDVCK010000325.1:0-3884 GCA_965372465.1 uncultured Thermoplasmata archaeon
AGCAGTACAAGAATGCCTACATGGAGGCCGAGCGGTCTGAAGGTGAGTGGGTACCAGAGGAGTACACAAGCGCTCTTCTTCAGGCTGTAAATGATATCGATATTCTATTATCTGGTCCGTATTCCCCAGCGGCATTAAACAAACTGCAGCAGGCAAAGGATGAGCTCATTGCAGCTCTTGACAATTGTGAACATGGATTAATAAAGGACTCCTTTGTAAATGTGAAAAGCGCTGTCATGCACCTGCAGAATGCTGAAGTTCACGGAGCACCCACATCCAGTATAGTAATTGATCTCACCGAGGCAATAGAGAACACTGTTGAAATGTTGATTTCCGAAACCGCCACCCATGTTGGAATGGAGGTAAACGATATCAAACAGGCGTGGAGCAAGTTCTATCAGGGCAAGTCATTTGCAGTAGCAGGTCAGTATGTTCAGGCTATTGACAAGTACGATGGAGCCTACAAACATGCCCTGCTTGCAGAGGACTGGATTCCCATTGCAGATGCAGGAGCAGATCAGTACGCATACGAGGACGAAGTGGTTTTCCTGGATGCTGCAAATTCCAGGGACAGAGATGGAATCGTTCTCTTCTACGAATGGGATTTCGGTGATGGGTATGTGGATTACGGCGTCTTTACAAGTCATGCCTACAAGGACGCAGGAATTTACATCATAACATTACTAGTCACAGACAACGAGGGATTGATGGATACAGATACAATGGTTGTGACAGTGAACAATGAAGTACCAAGCGCAAGCATGGTCTTCGATTATATCCTTGCTGATCCAATGCAACCGAACTCGGTGTTCATGGACGATATAATTCTATTCGATGCAATCTACACAGATACATTTTCGGATGTTCCTGACCTGGTAATGAGCTGGGACTTCGGAGATGGTACCACAGAATTTGGAGCCCACGTGGAGCATGCGTACACTGCACCAGGAATCTATACTGTTACACTTACCAACACCGACGAGGACGGGGATTCCGACACTTCCACTGCCACGATTACTGTATTGAATGTGGTTCCTGAGGCGAGCGTCACCTATTCACAAATCGCCTTCGAGGATGAGGTGGTTTATCTAAGCGGGAACGGTCTTGACTCCTCTTCTGACATGGACACCTTAACCTATTCTTGGGACTTTGGCGATGGAACAACTGGTCTTGGAAAGGATGTAACCCATATCTATGCAGACGAGGGCACTTACACTGTTACCCTGCAGGTTGAGGATGTCCACGGCGGTTTAGGAACTAGCACTGCCACGGTATCAGTAATAAATCCACCGCCAACTGCAGATGCGGGATGGGTTCAATTCGGTGATGAGGACAGTGCTGTGAATTTCATAGGCACTGGTTTGGACACTCCCTCTGATCAATCCACTTTAACCTACTACTGGGACTTCGGCGACGGCTCAGGAGCGAGTGGAGCAGTCCAGTCACATACATACTCCATCTCGGGAACCTACATGGCCACCCTCACTGTAACCGATGACAACGGGGACATAGGAGTGGATAGAATACCAGTGTTTGTGGAGAATGTCAGGCCAACTGCAGATGCGGGAGCAGATCAAATGGTAAATGAGGATGATATTGTATTCTTCAGTGGTAGCGGCTCAGATACAATTTCGGACATTCCAACCCTTACCTATTCCTGGGACTTTGGAGATGGAAGTACGGGAAGCGGAATGGCACCGACCCATGTTTACAACCATGCGGGATTGTACACCGTAACACTCACAGTTACGGACGATGATGGAGCAGAAGCCTGCGACGAGATGACGGTTATGGTTCAAAACATTGCACCTGCGGCTGATGCAGGATCGGATGTTACAACTAACGAGGATGAGCTCGTGTTTTTAAGTGGAACGGGAACAGATACCCCGTCAGATCAACCACTGCTTTCCTACGAATGGGATTTCGGCGATGGTTCATCACCTGACTTTGGAACAGATCCCATTCATTCATACGAACTTTCGGGAACATACATTGCAACCCTCACCGTCACCGATGATGACGGTACAATTGGAACAGATACCCTTACCATAACTGTAAACAATGTGGCACCAACAGCCTTTGCAGGACCCGATCTTTTTGTTTCCGGGCGCCTGAGATACCTGGATTTCCATGGATTGGGCTATGATACACCCTCGGATCAATCGTCCCTTACCTACCACTGGAACTTCGGGGATGGTGGTTCAGCAAGTGGTATTTTCGCACAGCACATCTACTGGACTTCGGGAACCTATACTGTAACGCTCACTGTCACGGACGATGATGGAGCACAGGCCACTGACAGCCTTGTTATTGTATTCTTTCTGGATTCTGACGAGGACGGATTACCTGACCATTGGGAGATCCTTTACGGGCTCGATCCCTACGATCCTGAGGGAGATAACGGCGGGCAGGGAGACCCCGATAATGACGGGTTGACAAATCGGGAGGAATATGGATACGGTACACATCCAAAGAACAGGGATACTGATGGTGACAGTTTCAACAGCAATTTCTGGGATAAAGCAGAGATTGCATACTGGTTATCCAAGGGAAAGACCAATGAAGAGGCAGGAGTAAATGCCAACACCTGGGATGTAGATGGAGATACTATGCCTGACGGCTGGGAGGTCTGGTACTCACAAAACCCAGCACCCGGGACAGCGTATAACTTACACGATCCCGATGATTATTCCGATAAAAATGGAGATCCAGATGATGATGGCTTAGGCAATTTCGTAGAATACAAACTCAGGGATAAAGGCGCTCATCCTCATTGCCAGGACATGTTTGTTGAAGTGGACTGGATGCCTGGGCACTACCCAGATACTACTATATTTGATTATATAGAGGACTATTATGGAGATAGGGGAATCCATTTGGTCTTTGAATTGAGTGATGAGATACAACCATATGACCCCATAATGGACAGAATGGATTGGAACAATCTACATCGAAACAAACCAAGTGGTGGATATTTTGATAATGACGGTACCCATAAACATATGATTTATGGAGCTCAATATGCAAAGGTCATGGGCGCTCATCCTTTTGGAGTTAACAAAAAAGGATGCGATGATCAGGTCTTCATTGGCCATCAGACCATTGCTGAGATGACTGTGTTATTCAATTTAGCAGTGATAGGAATTGCCACTGCTGCCGCCATTGCCGCGGGTACTGCTGCTGGTATTGCCGCGGCCTTAATTGCGGCTCCCTTGGGTCCAATTGCAGCAGCGGTTGCCTATGCTGCCGCCTATGCAGTTGCCTATGCTGCCACCTTTACTGCAATTTTGCTTGCAATGTCAATAACCGAATGGCAGGCTGCGACAGCCACAGTGATGCATGAATTGGGGCATTCAATAAACATTATTGACAAGGATGCAGCTGGGAAAGAGGTTTACTGCAATGTTTCCTGGTGTGTGATGGCGGGACCCACTGTGTTCATGGACGCCCTTAATGATAACCCATCATACTGCGAGCATCACTGGAGCCAAAGGAGATTAAGCCCTGTTCGTTCATAAAAAGTACCTTAACTCTAACAATAGTGATATTTGGTATAAGTAACTATAGAACCAACCATGGTCTCATTGATCTTCAGTGAACTCCAATAAAAAATTATGCAATTATTTTTACCTAATTTATTAACATTGTTATACATATATTTAATATATGTTAATGCATGGGGATATTGCCTTAGGGAGGTAAGAATATGTCTAAATTAGTAAAAAGTGTAGCAACGGTTTTCGTTCTGCTTTGCGCAGCAATGTTCGTGTCAGCAGGAGTTGTGGACGTAGAATTCTCTGAAACACAAGGTCCACCTGAACAATCCCCGATAGAAGGAGGGGATGAATTAGCACAAGAAAATCTAGACCAATCCGATTTGGAGG
>CBDVCK010000326.1:0-3857 GCA_965372465.1 uncultured Thermoplasmata archaeon
ATCGGTAGAATTGGAAACCCTTCTAAAAGAAAATTGTTTAGGTATAAACCTAAAAAATGGAAAGACGAACCGATAATTAAATGGAAGAAAGGATTCAATTATGGAACCATGAAATATATGGATGGCCTCAGTTTAGGTGGTAACTACACTGGACTTCTTTCAATAGCAACTCACTTGATTGATTTAGCTCAACCAGAGGTTCCAATAGGAATCGAAATAAAGTATAGTAATAAATCTGGACTTAGTGCAGGAAGTATTCCATTTGTTGTGAAAAAGATTGCCTCCCTAGAGTAAATGAATGAATAATAAGTCGTTTTAAATAAAGCACAAAAAGGTTTATTACTCTAAAATACCGACTGAAAATTCAACATTATATTTCAACTGATAATAAGCAGATAATCGAGACCGCTTTAAAAACAGACGGCATCCCCATGCTCACCATCGAGACCGACTACAGCCAGGAGGATGTGGAGCAGATAAGAACCAGGGTCGAGGCTTTCCTGGAGATGATAGCGGCGAGAAGGAAAGGCTGATTCGAATTCCTTTTCACTTTCATAAAAATCAAGAAAAAACCCTGATTTTACGGTTTTTACCAGGTTTAACGCCTTATACATGGAAATTATCAAAAAATTTAACTTCTATTACAACGATGTATAGATGCTCTATTACTAAAATGAGCAAGGAAGTGGTTCTATGGGTTTCTATGGCAGGAAAACCACAGTAGTGGCTTTAATGCTACTCCTATCCCTGATAGGTGCTAGCAGTTTTGTGAGTGCATGTTTTTCACAGACGACATCATGCGAGGGTACATCATGCTCTCAGGGAGACGGCGGTGCACAAGATGAGTGGAAGGATGATCTATATCCTCCTCCACACGCGGTGCATCTTATGGAGGGAACCGAATGGATAATCCACGTTCAAGGTGGTGGAGGTTGCAGCGATTATGAAGAATTGACTGTAACTGATGACGAAACAATCTCGGGATGGAAAACCAGCATCAAAATGGGGACCATATCCAATGGTGACTTTCACTATATTCCAACCCATATCCCGGTGCAGGAGGGGGACGACATCGAGGGAGATGTGATATACATCGGAAGATCCTGGGAATTTGACATCATATATAATGTAACAAACGACGGCTCACCAGTGGACCTTTTGGAACAGGTTTGCGAAGTGTACATTGTAGGTTATGATCCTGAGAATCAACATGATTATGTTTATGTTCACACAAATACCCTTATTGAGGATAGCTATCCAATAGTCACAGTTCTCTCGCCCAATGGCAATGAATCCTGGGGTGGGACCCATGATATCACATGGGATGCCGTGGATGATCAGATCTGGCCTCCGAATCCCATTGACATTTTCTATTCCACCACAGGTACAGGAGGTCCATGGACCGAGATCAACGGAGGCAGTTATACCCAAGACGACGATGGTGTGGAGTCCTGGACTTTACCCGCAGGTGTGGAATCCGAGAACTGCTGGGTTAAGGTGGTGGCCACTGATACAAAAGGACAGGAAAGCCATGATATAAACGACCTGGCCTTCGAGATCGACACCGTGGCTCCCACAGTGGAATGGACAGACCCTGAAGATGATGAAGATGGCGTTACCATAAGTAAGGGAGTTTTCGTTCAGTTTTCCGAGGCTATGGACACCTCAAGCGTGACCATCACCCAGACCGGAGGAACCAACCCCGGAGGCTGGGAATGGACCTGGACTCCGGACTATAAACAGATTACAGGCACCCACGATAACTGGGACTTTGGCGAGGAAGTGGAGATGACTATCACAGCAGGCTATTCTGACGACACCGACCCACCAAACGCAAATCCCACGGCATACGTCTGGAGTTTCTCGGTTACCCAAATGGAAGTTGATGAAGTGGTAATCGAGGATGAACCGGGGGGAACGGGTGATCCAATCCTTGATCAGACGGTTCCCACAGATGCTACTATTCAGGGCTGGGCTGCCGGGTACAACACAACTACAGGAGATTACCTCGGCGATATAGAAGTGACTTGGACCGTGGATAATTTCAACGGCTCAGGTGCGTCAACCTCAACTTCATTTGATATTAGCTCAACCTTTGATTCAGGCTCCACGACCGGCGATGCGATCTGGAAAATCTGCGATGGGGAAGGGCACCAATACGAGGTTCGTTTCGAAATAGTGGTTCCAGGTGTTGATTCGGTTATTATCATGGATGCTCCGGATGGTGAAGGCGATCCTATTCCTGATCAAAACATCAATGTGGACTGCGAGGTTTTGGGATATTCTGCCTCTTACAACGATACCTATGGTTATATCGGTGACATCGTTTGTGATTGGACCGTTCAAAACTTTGGCAGTGCCAGCGCAAGCACATCACCTTCATCAGGTACAAGCTCCATCTTCGATTCAGGCCTGGATGCAGGAACAGCCGAATGGAGGGCGTGTGACGGAAACGATCACTGGGATACCGTATCATTCACAATAATCGAAATGGTTGATTATATCCTAATAGAATATGAAGACGGCACTGAAATCGGCGATGTGACAATGACTACAGATGATACCCTTGATTGCTATGCAAGAGCCTACAATGATGCAACTGGCCTTATTGGGGATATTGCAGTGACTTGGAGCGTATACGGCGAAATAGGCACGGTTTCACCCACCTACGGAAAGATGACAACCTTTGATGCCACAACCGTTGGAACCGGTTATATTCATGCCTGCGATGGAAATTACCATACCGATACAACGGGGACTATCACAGTTGTCCACGGAGAGTGCAGTTCGGTGGCACTCTCCCCAGAAGATACGACAATAACTGCAGATATGGACAAGCAGTATATAGCCACATGCAGCGACGAAGACGATAACACTTGGGAAGGGACCGACGGTGTTTGGTCAGAAAATGATCCCGTAGGAACTATTACAAGTTCGGGAGTATTCGATGCGGGAAAAGAAGGCAAGTGGACCATTGAATACATTGAAAATGATGTGAAGGGCACCACAAAGGTAACAGTTAAAATTGGCTCCATAACGAACATAGAGATAACTCCCAAGAGTTGGATAGGGACAGTAGATGATACAGCTTCATTCACTGTAATGGGCCAAGATGATGAGGGAAACGAGCAGGATGTTACAGAGTTCACAACATTCACGACAACCGATCCATCCGGATATTGTAATCTGGATGTTTATCATCCTGGCGCTGTTGGTGACTGGGAGGTGGAAGGTGAGTTTCACAGCCTTACCGATTCTGCCACAGTTACTGTAAGCGCAGGCACTCTTTACGAAATTGCGATTGTGGATGAGTATGGAGAGGAAATCGATGATTCATCCCTTATACTCGGCGATTCCTTTGAAGCATATGTTATAGGATATGATAAAAATGGGAATCAAATCGAAGGTCTCAACGCCTACTGGGAAAGTGACGACGATTCAATTTGTGAATTAGATACAGCTGATGGAGAATCAACAGAGGTTACTATTTTGGGCAGCGGCTCCTGTACAATTTCTACCGAGGTAAACGGAATCTCGGCATCTATCACCATTTCCATTCCCCTGGATTCCGATAAGGACGGCCTTGCAGATAAATGGGAGATAGAGCACTTTGACGACCTATATTATGGTGCCGACGATGACCCGGATAACGATGATATATCCAATATTGAGGAATACCTCCACGGGACTGATCCAATGGTTAAAGAAGCAGTCGAGGGGGAAGACTCAGGCATGTATCTCTTGATAATTTTAATGATTATCATCATCGTGATCACGACTTTAATAGTGATATTTTTATCCCTTAGAAAGAAGTAAAAATCTCATAATAAAATACAAAATCATGGTTTGTTTCATGT
>CBDVCK010000327.1:0-3850 GCA_965372465.1 uncultured Thermoplasmata archaeon
GATTTTAAAGTAACCCATACTTCTTATTTTTATACTTAAACCAAAAAAGGCTTAAGTCACTAAACATCATTACAGAATCCCCGATATTATAGAAGAAGAGTCGAGATACATGAAGAAATCCTCAAATTTCAATGAATGGTACTCAGAAGTGGTTGAGCTTGCACAGTTGACTGACAAACGCTACCCTATAAAGGGCATGAACGTCTGGACACCTTACGGCTGGAAGCTGATGCGTCTGATCGACGGTTGTATCCGCTCCGAAATGGAAGAAACAGGACACGACGAGGTGTGCTTCCCGCTTCTTGTTTCCGAGGGTCAGTTTGCAAAGGAGGCTGACCATATCAAGGGCTTTGGCGACGAGGTCTACTGGGTCACCAAAGCAGGAGGGGAGGAGCTGGATGTAAAACTCCTTCTTCGGCCCACATCAGAGACAGCCATGTATCCCATATTCGCTCTATGGGTCAGATCCCATGCTGATTTACCCCTAAAGACGTTCCAGCTCGTGAACACCTTCAGGTACGATACCAAGCAGACCAGGGCCTTTATCAGGGTCAGGGAGATACATTTTTTCGAGGCCCATACCTGCCATGCGGATTTTGAAGGTGCTGAAAGGCAGATACAAGAGGATCTGGAAATAATGGACAGGCTGGCAGAAAGCCTGTGCCTTCCCCATTTGACATTAAAACGCCCTGAATGGGACAAGTTCCCTGGTGCGTTTTACTCAATTGCCTGTGATACATTTATGCCAAGCGGAAGGACCCTTCAGATCGGGACCATCCACCAATACATGGAGAATTTCTCAAAACCCTACGAAATTACCTATGAGGATGAAAACGGAGAACACCAGTATGTCCATCAAACAACATACGGTATGAGTGAAAGACTCATTGGAGCTATTGTGGGTGTTCACGGGGACGATAAAGGTCTTATAATTCCACCGGATGTTGCGCCCATTCAGGTTGTGATAGTCCCTATTTTGGCAAAGGGCATTCAGGATAAGGTGAACGAGGAGAGCAGGAAATTGGAGCAAGAGATTAAGAATGCCGGATTCAGGGTGCATCTTGATACACGCGATATAAGGCCCGGAAGCAAGTACTTTGATTGGGAAATCAGAGGCGTTCCCCTGCGCCTGGAATTAGGCCAGAGGGATCTGGACAAGAATGTTGTCACCTTTGCCATGCGTGATACTGCCGAGAAAAAGGAAATCGAACGGGCGGAACTGATCTCAAAGATAAAGGAAACCCTGGATGCTATTTCAGAGAATCTCAAGACCAGTGCAAAAAAATTACTTTCGGAAAATACAAGAATCGCCCTGACTTTAGATGATGCAAAGGCTTTCGGTGGAATAGTAAAGGTTGGATGGTGTGGCGAGGAATCATGCGGCCTGGAAATGGAGAATTTATCTGATAAGAAGGTTCTGGGTACACCAATGGTAAATGAAGAATTTTCCGGGAAATGTGTGAAATGCGGAAAATCCACCGATACCGTGGTTTACCTGGCAAAAACGTACTAGTCCTCTTCTTCCACTTCTTTTCTTGTGAAGAGGAATATTCCCACAAGGCCAAAACCTATGACTGGGGCAGAGATTGCGTAGAGACCAACATCTGCCCAGGCATCGTAGGCTGCAGCCCAGTATAAATAGAGGAGAACACCTGCTATCAGGATAAAAAAGGAAACAATCAACTTGAATTTCTGGGGGAGCTCTACCTCTTGTTTCATGTAATCGATGGAAAATATAGTACCACTATTAAAGGATTTCTGAGTAATTGGCACTGTTTGGTTCACATTTCACAAAAACGAGGTAATAAAAAAGCAACTTCCTATCTGCTCTTTCCCTTGGCATCCTTAAAATACGGCATCCTCATAACTCCACCGCAGTTATTGCAAGACACTATTATCCTTTTACCTCTAACCCTGAATCTGGCGTTTTGCGAGGGTATAAGATACGAATGACAGAACCTGCAGTATCTTCTCTTGAATTGTCCAGGGACCCTGACATTGTACCTCATGCCAATCTTCCTTGCTAAGTCCACATATCCATTGGCCCTGTCCAGATTATGATTTAAGGCCTCCTCTTCTGCCAGCCTGAAGAGAATATCGATTCGCTCACCTGCAATATTCACCATGCTCTTGGTTCTTCTGCCGCGTCGTCCCCGGGACATCACCATGATAATGGAGTTATTTGTCAAATACTTTGTTGCCAATCCCATCATATGTTACCAAGGATGCATATTTTTTTATTCTGCCACGGCAATACCCTTCAATTGATGACTCGTGATAGAATCAAGAAAATATTCCAGGATTACGAAGATGTAGAGGCCATTATATTCATTAACGGTGCGGAGCCCCATCTGGATATGGGTTTTTTCTATGTGACTGGACTCGTAGAGGGTGGATTGTTCGAGGGTAACATGGCCGTCACCTACCCTGACGGCTCCCTGGAAATGGTAACATCCCTTCTCGAGGCCGAAAGTGCCAAGAAGGGGGGTTTTGAGCTTTCAATTTTCAAATCCAGGGCAGAGAAAAAGAAGCTGTTTCAGGAAAAGCTCTCGAAATTCAAGAAGGTCGGTATCAACTCCAATGGCCTGGTGTACAAAAGCTATCTGGAATTAAAGGAGATACTCCCTGATCTGGAATTGGTGGATGTCTCGGAGGCCGTAAGCAAGACAAGGATGATAAAGGATGAAAAGGAAATAGAGACGATGAAGATGGCATGCAGGATCGTATCCGAGGTCGCTGATGAGATTCTGGATTTCTTTTCCGAAGGTGTTTTGGAGAACGAGGTGGCTGCCGAGCTTTCCTACAAGATGCAGAAAATGGGTGCCACGGGACCTTCTTTTGACACGATAGCATCCTTTGCCAAAAACACAGCAGAGCCCCATTACACTGCAGGTTTTGAACAGCTCAAAAAAGGTGATTTCATTCTACTGGACTTCGGAGCAAAGTACCGCAAGTACTGCTCTGACATCACAAGAACCTACTTTCTAGGTGCAGCCTCTGACAAGCAAAAGGACATGTACGAGACGATTTTGAAGGCGCAGCAGGTGGCCCTGGATATGATTGCGCCCGGGGTGAACGGAAAGGACATCCATCAGGCTGTTTCCGATTTTATAGACAGTACAAAATACAAGGGCCTGTTCATACATTCCACTGGTCATTCCATCGGACTTTCTGTACATGATGGCGTGGCTCTTACAAAAGAGATTGATAACCTCCTTGAGGAGAATATGGTTTTCACAGTGGAGCCAGGGATATACGAGCCCGGTTTCGGTGGAATCAGAATAGAGGACGATGTCAGAGTTACAAAGGACGGGGTGGAGATTCTGACATCTGCAAGAAAAGAGCTCATCGAGGTTTGAGAGCAGTTTTATGGTAATCTTACCTGGATTATTTCACCGTCTTTGATCTTTCTGAAGACCTTTGCATCGCCGATTACTCGCGCAAAGAGGTTCACGGGACTGTAGGCCTTGGGTTTTTCGGTCTCGGATGCAGGTGTGGGGCCAAAGAAGATGCACATTGCGCCTCCCGCTGGCCAGAAGGCAATGTCTCCTTCTTCCATCTCCTGCTGCGAATCCTCTTCCTTGCTGTTAATCGGTATGTCGAAATACACCTCTTCCCCCCATACATTGGCTGCCCCTTCGAAGGGGAGTGCTTTTGTTATTGCTTCCTGGGTTTTTGGGTTGGTGTCCAGGAGTTCGGCCTCTATTTCCCCGAGGCTCTGGCTTGCAATCAGGATTTTTGTAAAGTCGCTCATGGTCCCCTCAATATTTTGTGGAGTTTTAACGCTTTCTATTTATTATGGCCTGTTCGATTGCGAAAAGGAAGTTGGGTTTTTTCGGGGGCACCCTCC
>CBDVCK010000328.1:0-3824 GCA_965372465.1 uncultured Thermoplasmata archaeon
GGTGGGGGGCGGAACATAGAATATGTAATAGTCGTTCACAAATGTGGATATATCTGATGATTGATAGTCCGTATGCTCAGTTTCCTCAGAAGTGGATCTTACGAAATCCTCAACCGCTGTGTCCATGGACTGGCTGTGTAAAAAGATATCGCTCATTGGCAGGAAGATCAGTCCTACTATGCAGATTAACAAAAGCACCGGCTTTACAGATCGGAGAAACATCGACTTATCCTCCATTCATTCAATAACTTTCATTTATAAGGATTTTTTCCCGTTATTTCATTTTTTTATAATTTCTTGAGAAGTTTTCCTTTTCCCGTGAAGGAAAGGGTTCCCACTATGCCCTTTCCTCCAACGGCTACGGTACCTATATCGGCTGCAAGAAGCACCGACAGAATCGGTGGCAGCAGCCAGAAAGGATCTCCTGTTACGGATTTCTGGAAGGTAAGTTTGTTGGAAAGAACGATGTCCATGTCCTGGGGTTCGCATGAATAGTCCCTGGCATATCTAATCTGAAGCAGTACATCTTTATCGGCATTCACATGCATCATTTGTATCACAGACTCAAGTTCATCCTCATTGTCAGGTTCGGTATCGTCATTTTCATCTCCATTATAGTCCTCGTTTGAATCCACCACGATTCTGTAGATTTCATATGCATCCAATGTGGCACTTGAAGGTTGATCATCAAGCCAGGTTCCGTCCCAACCCACAAAAGTGTCGTCTTCCAAAGCAATGATATACACGATGGCCCTGTGGTGAATAGCCAAATCCCACTGCTGCTGGGCGGTAATATAATCATATCCTTCCTTGAATGTGGATATCTGCGTCTCATCAAAAGCATTGTCATCATTGGCCATCCACAGCTCCACTCTTATGGGCCAGTCAGAGATGATCCTGACCCAATTACACTCCCCCACATAGTTGTTGGAGAAGGGTCCGGCAGCCATGGATTTGATTGTAAATTGCTCCCCTTTCTCCAGGGTAATTTCATCATCGCCAACAGATGTATCATCGAAATCGATCTCGATATGAGCCTCACTTTCCAATCCAGTGATTGTAATGGCAGCAGACATTGGCACATAATACCTCGAGGCTAGAAAACCATAAACCTGTGTATGGAAATTATTATCCCACATGCCTCCGTAGAGAGTAACAGGCTTGTCTGCTTTTACAACAACCCAATCCGCCTCGAAATTGCCCGAATCCACGGCTCTTCCAATAAAGTCACTGTTCATTGCCTCTTCGGCCTGGGTTCTGTTGTCCCAATCAACGTTTCCGCCGAAATTATACCAGTTGCCGTCCAGTTCATTATTATCGCCTGCGTCATTCCCACCGCACCAGGTATCGAGAACAAAGGTGCTGGCCCACTGGTAATTTTCCCAGTCATCAAGAACGATTTCAGCCGAGTCATCGCCGTCCGAAACATCGATGATCTCGATATGATTGTCATCATCATAGCTTGCTATCATGAGGTCGCGGTGAACAAAGCCAAAGAACTCATCACCATAGAAGGACCAGATGGCATCATCGCTTAATCCGTTTGCGAACCATTCCGTGTCCACGCCGTGTGCTACCTCATCATCACCGCTACTAGCTCCCCCATCATCGCAGTCATCCGCCAAATCAGGTATTCCGTTGTCATTCTTGTCTATATAACCATCCGTCACTGTCATCTTCTGAACAGTCACTCTCCCTGTTGATTCCACCTTGATGACACCGTCCCAGATCCACCAGTCGCGTGTTGTGTATTTTATGATTCCCTCGTATTTTCCCAGTGTACCTTGCCACAGGACCATGTTCTCCACTTCCATCAAATCCGGAGAATTCTGTGGAGCTCTTGCCGGGTCCATTAGATCAATCACGTCACAATCCGGGTCCCTATCGGGTTTTCCATCATTATCACCATCCGGAAGCATGACTTCTCCTTCGGAGTTGCGTAACGTATTTGCGGGATAATCGTTTATGAAATACTCTGTAAAATTATGTCCATGAAGCAAGGTGACAGTGATATAGTTATTATCATCATAACTTCCTATTGCGATGGCACCCTCATCGGAGATCCATGAATCCCCGTAAAACGTTATTCCACGCCTGTACTCATCATCGGTCTGTCCGTTGTTATTATCGTCATTGACCCCGTTTTCTATACCCCAGGGACATTGCTGTTCAGTGTCCGCTTGGTCATACAAAGGGTCGATGGGACTCCAATAGAAGATATATTCATTGTTCACAAAGGGAGTATAGGTACTTGTTTTTTTATCATCAGAAAATTCCTCAACCAATCCTGTATCATGCATCATCACATGTGAAGATGGTAAAAGCAGGGTTCCAAAAAGCATCAGCATTATTGCTAATATTAGAAAATAGGTCATTACTATCTTCTTAAAACTGGGCCCACTATTCCTCTTCGCCTTTGATTGTCTCATCTCTCTTCACCTCCAAGATAGACAGCTGACGTGTCAAATTCTATAGGATTCTCTCATATTAGAATCTGAACGCCAATGGTAAATATGCCTGCTGGCATGTATAAATGTTTCTATTCAGTTTCTCATGCTGATTTTTGAAATTTGATTTTAGGGGGTCCGTTCTTTTTAATATTATATGTGGAACTAAAAATCAGAATTAATAACGATAACGAGGCATATTATCAAAAATCATAGTTAAAAAGTGAGGCTAAAAGTCTTTTTTACCTGTGATACTCTTTCCGAAAATCGTGTTAATCGTTAGTGCATTTGATTTACATTCCCTGGCACATCGCCCGCATTTGATGCATTCCACTTTATTCATTAGGCTGTCCTGTGTGGGATCAAGACCCATGGGGCATACCTTTTCACATTTCTTACATTGTGTACACCATTTGAAATCGTATTGCCGTCTGATCACTGAAAATGGATTTAAAAGGGCGAACATGGCCCCAAGGGGGCAGAAATACCTGCACCAGGCACGTCCATGGGTGAAGTAGGAAAAAGTGAAATAGAAGGCAAACAGGCCAATATGATACATCATCCAAAAAACACTAACCGTCTGCCAGGTTAACCAGTAAGGAATCACCCCCAAAAGCGCTCCGAAACAAAGGTACCTGCACCAGAAGATGAATCCTGATAAAATTGCCAATATCGCTACACCGCCAATGTATATAAATTTAAACAATCTCAACCATTCAGGTGGCTTGTACTGATGTGTACAAACCTTATTGCACGTATCCAGGATCAATCCAAAAGGACACAGCCAACCACATATTGCCCTGCCCATTGCAGTACCAAAGGCCAATACGACACCAAATACATAGAAGGGTAACCTGAAATTGAGCACATACTGCTGCATCATACCGATAGGGCATCCCAGCCATGCAAGCTCGCAGGCCTGGCAGTTGAGGGTGCACGTGATTCCGCTTGTTCTCGGGATGGGAGCATGCCACCCTCCGGGCAGTTTTCTGAATATTCCCAGCCTGTGAAAGGCAAAACTCATTACCTGACTTACCAGGCGGACCTTCGGTCCTGCAAGAACTATAAATAATGTAACAACAATTATTATGACTGTCATGCTTCCCAGGATGAGTGGAAACTCACTTGCCATTTTATTTCCCAACCAATTATTCTTTTATCCTGATTCAATATCCGATGGACCTTGCCCAATCGTAATTTGCAAATTCTCTTACAAACCAATCATCACCCATTTCAAATGCCAAGAACATCAATAAGAATGCCATAACAAAGAGTATCCATCGCAGTCTTGTGGCGGATTCTGAAGTTATCTCAAACTCCATGATCCTTCTTTTCAAGGATCTTTTAGCTGTTCTTCTACTTTTTGTCATGAATTAT
>CBDVCK010000329.1:0-3812 GCA_965372465.1 uncultured Thermoplasmata archaeon
CATTATTTGGAGTAATGAATCGGCTAACTTTCTACTCATAATTTTTTTTCTTGTAAAAAGCTCATCATTCGGACCTTTGATTTCTACAATGTCAAAGTTGCCATCGAGTCGCTTCAATCTATAATCTAATATATGGTCCTCACCGGCCCTCTTTTGTTCTAATATTTCTTGATATTCAAAACCAATTATCCAAGGGTTTGATTTAAAAAAAACTCTCATATCACTTTCAATTGTATTGGGATTTGAAATCATTCCTTCCATCTTATTAAGTACTTTTTTCTTTTGGTTGATATTTTCTTTTTGAATATCTATAAATGTATCAAATCCTTGTTTAAATTGTTTGTTAAGAAATATATCCCAATCTGTATCACTTTGAGCTAATATTTTTGCTTCTTCAAATAACTCAGGGCTTTTTTCTTTCAAATAACTAAGGATAGCCTCTTTCACTTGAGGGTTCCTGAAGGTCTCAACAAAGCTATCTGAAATTTCCCTCATTGAGATCTATCCCTCCTTTGATTTTCCTGCTGTCGGGTTCTTTCTAGTGCATCAATTAGAGCTGCAATACCTAAACCTATCAATGCGCCTACAGCCGCTCCAACCGCTGCTGCCGCAACAGCATCAGCAAGATTTGTTTCTTCTTTACCCATAATATCACCTGATTAATTTTGGGTATCAGATATGAGATTTTGATGAACTCATAGTTCATTTCGTTATTTCCAATATTAGCCCTACCCTCAAATTTATATTATTGACCAATTTGTTTAATGCTCTATTATAATATATTATTATCGTTTGAAAAGGCTAGTATTTGACCCACTACAGCGATATCATTTTTAATTCTGTTTTTTAACATTTGGCGAGAGTCTTTATGATTGTTCCATCTAAACGGCTATCGTTCAAGACATCGTGAAGGAGCTCTCGCCTCTGATTGATACCAGGTCGAGCTTCCCCTATTAGATGAGCTGCAAAACCAAATAACTTATTGGATTTTCTTTCAACTCTATCTAAAACAGGAGTATCCTTTATGGATTCGTAGGCCATTTATTCACCTCCCTTACTTTTTATTTTTCCAGTGCCATTGCAGTATTGACACTTTACTGCGATGAGAACAGGGCGTCTAACTATGGTTCTCCTAGATGAGGATGCACAATCGGGACACCTGCACATACAAAGACCGTTGCAATGCGGACATAATTTTTGTCTCTCTTCATCCCTTATCGATATTACAATATTTCCGTCCTGTTCCCACATATCCACCTTAGTGCCAATATTATATCCATATTTCCGAAATTCAGTGGGTATTGGAACAACAACTGATGAGCCTTGTTTTTGTAAAGTTCGGATAAGAATGGACATCGAGATAAGTATTGGTTATACTTACATATATATTTTTCCTTCATTAGAAAAATAAAAAGAGACAAGGTGAGTTCCGAGAAACGCAATTATTATTTTGACTGAATTTTTTTATATTAACTGGATAAAGAGGATGATGGGCCAATCCCGAGCATGCTTCGGGCAGGTAGGGCAGAGGCAAGTAAAAGAGGTTTAGGGAGGGTATGATGCTTTGGATCTCATCCAATGTCCAGAGTCACCATACCAACTCCCCCATCATCATCCTCAACCTTTAGCATCACAGTCCCCGCTCCTTCATAAACCAGAATTGTTGTGTCCATTATATCCACAGGATTTACTTCTGGGGAAGGATACAAATCGAGATTTGGGGGATTATTAAGATAATTGACAATTACGGTTTGAGAGCCATAGGTGCAAGTGAGAGTTTCATCATCACTCCCAGGATCTGTGATATGTGAGATAATCTCGAAACTCAACCCAATGAAATGCGGATTTAGCTCAACCTCCCATGGCTCCACATGATTCCAATGCTCGCTGTTCCTCTTTTTTGACTGCTGGACGTTAAATGTGTGGTGAACCTGGTTTATGGTTCCATTCTGGGATTTTATGTATATCCATACCGGGTTGGCCCCTACGTTTGGTGGGTCATTAGGTGTGTATGTCACATTTGCAGAATAGGATTTTGAAAAGTCGATACTAACCGGAATCCAGGCCATTTGTTCGTTTGGAGAACCTGGTAATCTTTCGATGGAGACAGAGCCTAGGTTATCTCCATCTTCATATAGAGTCATGCTCACATTGTTGTATTTCCTGCCTGCGACTCTCAGGCCGATTTCGACATTCATTGTTATTGATTCGAGGGTTACTGTTGGGTCAACATTTTGAACAGTGACTTTCATTGTATATGTGCTTACACCACCATCATCGTCTTCAATTGTAAATGTTACATTATAAATGCCATCATCACCGTATGTATGGATTACTGTTTCTGTGACAGAGAATGGATATGTTCCCCACGGACTTTTAACCTCATTTGTAGCGGAATCATATACAGGTTCTAGACTTACACCATTATTGTAGTATGTTGTCACTGTATCAGGTGTCCCGTCGCCCCAGTTCCATGTGAATGCTAGATCATCGCTACCAGGGTCTGTAGCGTTTGCTGAAAATGTTATTGGGGAGCCTTCGTAATCCTCATAATGAGTTGGGGGTGAATATTTTATCGTTATTATATCCCCAGCAGTATCAATGCTATGTTGATAACCTGTTACATACACGTTATATTGCGAGTCGACAGCTATGGCGTCGGCCTCATCCATACCATCCCATGGACCGTTGTACCTATCCATCCAGACTTCATTCCCGTTGGTGTCATAGGCAAGTATCAATGCGTCAGCCTTCGTCCCATTACCAAAACTCTGAGCGGCAATATAGATATTCCCATTAGAGTCCACTGCTATCTCATATGGCTCATCCCACTTGTTCCCAGGTCCATCATATCTTACCGCCCACAGTTCATTGCCCGACGGGTCATACTTGATTGTGGCGATGTCAGTGCGGGTTCCGTTGCCATAACTTTTCCCTGTCACGTATACAAATCCTTGGTTGTCTGTTTCGATATCTACAGGCCAATCATGATTATTACCAGAACCCTTGTATCTAGCGACCCACTGGAAGTTGCCATTAGTGTCGTATTTTACGGTCGCAAATTCCCGATATGAGCTATCGCCTACGCTCTGACCTGTAACATAAACGTTACCTTGTAAGTCCACTGCAAGGGCCCAGGCCCTATCTGTGTCGTTTGCGGGTCCGTCATAGCTTACCACCCACAATTCATTGCCATCCAAATCATACTTTATCGTGGTATAGTTATAATGTTCATCAGTGTCACCGCTGCTCCTGCTAGAGCCGGTCACATAAATATTTCCAAGGGAATCCAGCGCTATATCAAAAGCACTGTCCGAGTTCCCAAAGCCGTCATAATTCGCTATCCAGAGTTCGTTTCCATCAGGATCATAGGCTATTGTAGTAATATCGGAGTATAAACCGTCATAATCGGTATAACCCGTAACATATGCATTACCAGATGCATCTACAGCAATTGCCAAGGCTTTATCCCCATGTTCTCCTGGGCTAGTATGCCTTGCCACCCAAAGCTCGTTACCAGATGTGTCATATTTGACCGTTGCCCAATCAATCCCCGTTCCCACACCGTAACTAACTCCGGTTACAAAGACATTTCCCGATGAATCCAGTGCTAATGCCTCGGGTCTATCCTCAGTATTCGCAGGACCGTTATATTCTCCCTCCCACAATTTATTTCCATCCGGGTCGTATTTTAAAGTGAAATAATTATCATATCCTCGGGCATCTTCATCTACAGAACGGGCACCTGTAACATATACATATCCAAGCGAATCAACTGCTATGTCTTTTCCCCAATCCATTCTCGGACTGTC
>CBDVCK010000330.1:0-3798 GCA_965372465.1 uncultured Thermoplasmata archaeon
CATTAGATTAATATATTCGGTTCATTTACATAATTATTCTTAAAATAATGGTACATTAATTTTATTTATATGATTAAATAATTATATTTTATTCACTTTGTTTGATATAATTATCACCTCTTGGTACTGCAGTGGAAAAATCAGGTGAGTTGATGTGACATTTTGTTGATAAAAATACAGTAATCCAAAACAAGAGCTCAAAAATAAATCAGAACATTATAGATGACTTCCAAAGCCCATTGATGAATGTTTTGCAATATGTTTTCTGTATTGATGATGAAGATAGTTTTTTGGTGAACCGGATGAAAAATCAGAATTACTGCAGATGGATTTTCCCAGGTCGCCTCTGGTGATTAAAGATATTGAAGAAGTTTATTTTAACTGTCTCATATTTTTTTAAATTCGAGGTACATATGAAGCATTTTACAATAAAGTATTAGTACGAAAACGATAATAATAGTCAATGGGGGGGACCAGGTGTATGGTCACCAAAAAGCAATATGAACCAGATGACTTGGATATTAAAATTTTATCAAAGCTTCAATCGGAATGCAATCTATCTATCAGGCAGTTGGGTAAGATTTTGAACATCGCCACCTCAACTGTGCAGCGTAGGGTGACCAACCTTCATAATAAGGGAATAATCAAAAGCTGTCAGGCGGTTTTGAACAAGGAGTATCTGGGGTACTTCACCATCTTTTCCCTTGTCAAGGTCACAACAGGTTTTATCAAGGATGAAGGGGGCTATCTTGAGAACTTTACCGAGGCTGATATACAGAAACGATATCATGTAGAGTCCCAGCGCTCCTTTATTGTGAATTCTGAAAATGATCTCAAGGCAAACCCCTGGGAATTTGTATTGAACGTCTTTGCCTCCCTGACACCAAAGGCCTATGGAAAGGACATCGCGTCAATACAGATAATATACGGGCTTCACGGAAGATACGACATTCTTGTCAAGCTTGTGGGAACCGATCAAAAGGTTCTGGGCAAGTACATCGAGGACAAGATAGCAATCATTCCGGGAATTACTGGCATCGAGTCCTTTACTGTATTTGATATGAAAAAGGATGATAACAGGCTGCCCTTTTTAACTGATGTGGAAGGATGATGAGGATCATTTCTGAAATATCAGGATGTTCTCTTTTAATATCACATTGTACAAACCGAAGATGATCTTGCTAATGTTCTTATCCAGTGAAAAACCAATGTCCTTGCAGTACTCGATCGTTTTGTCCACTGTTCTTACCTCTTCACCCTGCAAGGTTGCGTTGCCTATGACTATGACGCAATATTTTCCTGCTTTCAAAACACGGTACATCTCTTCATAGGATTTTCTTATGTCCTGGTTGTAGAGTTCAACCTTGTTCTTCGGCGTGCCTCTGACCCCTATGAATTCCTCTTTTATTTCATTGATATCGTAACCCAGAGCCTCTAGGGCGTGTTCATCGTTTTTCACATAATTTAGTGCAATGGAGTACGGCGGGGAAGTGATTATTCCATCAACACTTTCATTATTCATTTTCAGGTTCCGGGCGTCGCCGAGGTCTATTTTCACTTCTCCCAGGGGAAGGTTATGCTCATCAACTATGTCTCTGAAATCCTTTGTGGAGGCAAGCATCTTATCCACATTATTCTTAAAGGACTGGGTAAAATCCTTCTTTCTTCTGCTTCTGTCGCTGTGTGCGATAAGCTCTGCCACCTTGTAGAAATTCCTTACTTTTTCATTCTGAATATTTTCGATTCCGTCAATGCCTCTCTCAATCAGTGAATCCCTCATTTCCTCGATTTCATTGACAACCTCGATGGACTCGCATTTAACCTTGGAGATGAGGATGCAGGCATGGGAAATATCCACTCCCACACCATTGATTCCCAAAAGCTGGCATTCCAAAAGTGTGGTTCCGCTGCCCACAAAGGGGTCAAGTATCACATTACCAGGTTCGGCACCTATCACATTGAGGAGGGCTCTTATCATCTGGGGATGGTACTTTCCTTTATAGGGATAGATCCAGTGGGTCAGGTACTGGTTGGGTGAGCGAGTGCGATTTCGCTTTACCAAATGGGTATATTGTGTGGTTTCGGATCTCACTTTTTCGAAGTAGGCCAGTCTTTTTGTCAGGTAATCGATATCGTCCAGATTTCTTGCCATAAAGGTTCTCAGGTTGTCCTGGAGCTGGTAATCCAGATTCAGGGCTTCAAGCTCCATTTTTGCAAGTACGAGCTCGTAGATGAACTGCACGTTGTCAAAGAGTTTGAGCTGCATGGTTTTTGATTTTTCTTCAGTTTGCGCGTTCGTGTTATCCATTCCGATTCCCCAAAGTAATACTTTACTTGGCAGAATGCAATTGAGGATATATTATGGTTCGTAAACCCTCAACCCCAACATTTAAATCTCTGAAATGGATTTATCGAATTCGTATCAAAAAAGCTGGGGTGACAGAGCGGCCATGTGGCGGACTGCAGATCCGCATACGGGAGTTCAAATGGCTTGCTATGAAAGGTTTCGAACCTTTTGGAGTGGTCTTGAAAATCTCCCTCCCAGCTCTTTATAAAAATGAACTTTTGGGGAAAGGTACGTGCTGAGAGTTTACAATACGCTGTCGCGTAAAAAAGAAGAATTTACGCCTATGGAAGGTAACAAGGTCAAGATGTTCGTGTGCGGTCCCACTGTGTACGATTACATTCACATAGGAAATGCAAAGTCGTACATTGGATTCGATGTTATTGCAAGGTACCTGCGTTATCGAGGATATGATGTGTTCTATCTCCAGAACATAACAGATATCGAGGACAGGATGATAAAACGAGCAAACGAGCTTGGAATAACTGTAAAAGAGCTTGCAGAAAAGAACGCAGAGTATTACTTTCGGGACATGAAAGATCTGAACGTGAACTCAGTTGACAAGTACGCAAATGCAACAGACTACATCCCTCAAATGATTGAGCAGATCCAGGGCCTTGCCGAGAAGGGCTATGCGTACGAGATAGACAATGGTGTGTACTTCGACATATCCAGGTTCGAGGAGTACGGCAAGCTTTCCGGCCGTAATCTTGATGATATCCTAAGAGACCAGAAAATGTCAAGAATAGAACCCAACCCACAGAAGATCAGCTTCGTGGATTTCTCGTTGTGGAAGAAGGTAAAACCGGGCGAACCTTCATGGGATTCACCCTGGGGTGCGGGAAGACCCGGCTGGCATATCGAGGATACGGCAATTTCCATTTCCAATTTCGGTTCACAGTACGATCTTCACGGAGGGGGTGAGGATCTGATATTTCCCCATCACGAGGCTGAGATCACACAAGCCGAATCATTCACAGGGAAGGTCCCGTTCGTCAAGTACTGGCTGCACAATGCTTTTTTACGGGTGGAAGGCCAGAAGATGTCAAAATCCCTTGGCAATTTCATTACTGCAAGAGATGCAATAGAAAAACACGGTGCAGACTTGATCCGGTTCTTTTTCGCATTCAACCCTTATTACAGACCAATGGATTTTGCGGAAGCGAAGATAAAAGAAGCCCAAGAAAAACTGGAAAGAATCAGAAACACAACAGAGAACCTTCAGATAATTGCTGCCAAAAACGAGACAGGTAGTGGAAGCCATGCCGAAAAATTGGTGGAAGAGACCAGAGGTAAATTCATCGAGGCTATGGACGACAACTTCAATAGCGCTGATGCACTGGCCGTGATATTCGATTTTGTTCGAGAGGTAAACGATTCAATAAGGAAAGGCGAACGTAACAGCACCTCTGCTGGACAATCTTTCTCAGTGTTCGAGGAGTGGGGGGTTATCT
>CBDVCK010000331.1:0-3790 GCA_965372465.1 uncultured Thermoplasmata archaeon
CACGCTACCTGGACGCCGAGAAGACGGGCCAGGTGGTGGTCGCTGGAGGCACAACCACCTTGTGTCAGGTCAAATTGCTAGGCGGTGATGCCAGCGACGACGATGTGATTAACATCCTGGACCTGTCCTTCATGGGCTATCGTTTTGGCTCTTGTGTGGGCGATCCCGACTATGATCCGCGGGCAGATATCAACAATGACGGTTGTATCAACATATTGGACATTGTCGCTGCGGGCGTTAATTTCAATAAGACCTCGCCAGTGCCGTGGCCTTGCCCGTAAGTGATTGAAACATATGGCTGCATAGGGTGTGTGTAACCTCCCTATGCAGCCAAAGAATACCGTGGGCAACTAAATTTTGTTGAAAAATAATCCTATTGGAAAGTGATCTATTTCCAACCATTCAGTTGGGTGATCCTTATTCGTATCTTAAATCTAGTTACACGAAAGTGCACCCTTCTTGAGATTACAGAAGAACATCGAATTGCTAGATATGTGATACATCATCCATAACAAACATATCAGCTGGTTTATGAAACACTAAATAATAAAAATCTTTCGAGCAAGGATAAATGTAATACTGAATAAGTGATTAATTGGACTTGTATTCTAGGCTTATCTCCCCATAATGGTACTATGGGGTTCTATATATTAATATGTTCCCCCATAGTATTTATTTAGAAAAAATATATATAACTTTTCTTAGCAAACCAAATTACACACGAATTTATGAGTGGAGGCAACGAACCGAAGACATAATTTGGTCGCTTACCCCTCGATAAAACTCGAATACTGGACTTCAATAAATTCCAGGGGAATGTCTTTTGGGAGCCAATAGCGAAACCGGTCACAAGGCTGGTTTTTTTAATTACAGGTATGCCACCTTGGCTAACCGATAACAATTGTTTGGGGATGCCAATGAGCGGGATATCAAACCAGGTAGGTCATGGGACGAATGCAGCAGATCAGAAAGTGAGAGATTATTTCACCAAGCAGGGTCCGTACCAATCCTCTACCTGGCTATATCTAGACAAGGAATCTTTGAAGGAGAAATGAGTGAACCACTATTTCAAGGGTAATAACAAAGTGGTCATTCGGGCTGTGATCATATTCTGTAGCGTTATTATATTGATGGCATGTGCTGAGGGGAATGATGACAGAACATCAAAGAAAGCAATGATGCCAGTTTATGAAGTAGAAGCAACCGTTATATCTTTATCTCCTGATCTCAATCTAGGATGTGAGGAAAAATGTCCCGGATATGAGTATCCAATTGATAGAGGTATCATCAGGGTAGACAAAATTATATCCGTTCATAATCCCGATAATGTGGGGGGTAGTGGCTACAACGAAGGAGATTTAATTGATGTAAGATTTTTGTATAGTGCGAGACCTGCAAGGATTTTATACTTCCCCGCATCAACATCGACCAACCAAGATCCTTTGCCTCCCGAGATACCTGTATCATCAAATACAAGTTTTTCTGAGCCGATCCCGAAATCCGGAGGCTACTTTATTTATTCTATTGAGACATCTGCTGTAAATCAACAAGATGAGATCGTTCTGTCTGGAGTGCAAGAGGGTTCTAAGATAATTGTAAAAGTATCTCTAGAAAGCCCGTCAAAAGGCTTAGTGACTGAATATGAAATTATCAATTGATTTCCTTGTAAAAACCTGAAGCTGAACTCTTGTAGGAGAATAATAAGTGTTACAAAAATAGGAGGTTATCATGTTCAAGATAAAGTGGTTGAGAATCGTTATTTACATAACGATCTTTATTATAATTTCAGTTTTTGTTAGCACAGTTAGTGCCAACCCCGATACTTTCGGCGGGGAGGTTACAACTGTTCCAGGTGAGATTGTGCCACCAGTTAATCCACCTGAAGAAGGAATGGAAGACGAAGTAGCAGGAAATCAAAGCCACTTTCCTGATAATCCTGAAACCTATTTACCTATGCCTATACCGCAACGTGGTGATATAGAGGAAGTAGAATCAAACACACCTGAGGGTAGTATGGTTTCCTATAATTTGTTAACAGGGGAGGAAACAATCTCTGACACTGATATCATTGGACTTCCATCGGATCATATGGAAGTGTATGGTAAGGGTGAGCTGGAAGATGGAAGAGAACCATTAAATTTTTCCAGCCTCTCATTAGTCTCTAATCCTAATGCATGGCCATATCGTCCCAATGTGAAAATGTACTTTTCTCAGGGTGGTAGTAATTATGTTTGTTCAGGATCCTTAATCGATCCATTACATGTGATCACAGCAGGACACTGTGTCCATGAGGGCAGTGGGGGAAGTTGGTCTACTAATGTTGTGGTGGTTCCAGCATACGACAATGGAGATCGCCCTTATGGAGATGCAGCAGGCATTCAACTTCACTCCTGGACAGGGTGGACAGTTTCCGGGGATTGGGACCATGATATCGGTATTATTGACCTGAATAGACCTGTTGGTGGTCTCACCGGATGGTACGCATATGGTTATCACAATGATTGTGGATATTTTACGAGCCCCACATGGCGTCATAGTGGATATCCAGCAGCGAGTCCATACAATGGGCAACGTATGTATACCCAGACTGGAGATTTCGATGGATGTGAATCTGTTTTAGGGGTCTGGTACGGAAATGAGGTTTGGTTTGATCGGCTATCGTACGGTGGTCAAAGCGGAAGCGGAGCTCAGAAGGCCGATGTTGTTCGTGCGGTGCTTTCTAATGGTAATAGTAGTACAACGTGGGATGTGCGTATAACAGATACAAAATTTGGGCATATTAGGGATACATATATCGCAGATGATACGCCTTCAACCTTCGACTTGATCCCCATGAACGTGAAGGTTTCACCATCGACGATTACAGCAGGTAACCAGCTTTCCTCGATGAGTTATGTCGTCCATAACTATTCATCTGCATCATGGGGCGGAACGGTTAATGTATCGGTTTATATATCAACGAATGACGATATTTCAACCTCCGATACTCTTATCGATAGCCATAGTTTTTCATGGAGTTTTGCATCCAAAGGTTCCGTCACAGTAAATGTGACACCGCCTCCCACAATTCCAGCAGATAAATCAGGAGGTTATTATATCGGCGTGATCCTGAATGTCTCCGATTACAATACTGCGAATAACGATTCCGACGGACAAGATGCAGACCCGATCACTGTTTTACCCCTTCGTCATACTTTGACGGTCTTCAAGGCGGGCAGCGGCAGCGGTACAGTCACCAGCAGCCCTCCGGGCATCAACTGCGGCACAGATTGCTCTGAATCCTATAATTATGGCACCACGGTCACTCTGACGGCTGCGCCCGCCTCGGGTTCGACCTTCACCGGATGGAGCGGGGCTTGCTCCGGTACGGGCTCCTGTGTAGTGTCCATGACTGCGAACAGGTCTGTCACTGCCAACTTTAACATAATATACCGCACATTGACTGTCTTCAAGGCGGGCAGCGGCAGCGGTACAGTCACCAGCAGCCCTCCAGGCATCAACTGCGGCTCAGACTGCTCTGAATCTTATCCCAACGGCACCACTGTCACTCTGACGGCTGCGGCCGCCGCGGGTTCAACCTTCACTGGTTGGAGCGGGGCCTGCTCCGGTACGGGTTCCTGTGTAGTGTCCATGACTGCGAACAGGTCTGTTACCGCCAACTTTAACATAATATACCGCACATTGACCGTCAGCAAGACGGGCAGCGGCAGCGGTACGGTGACCAGCAGCCCTCCGGGCATCAACTGCGGCTCAGACTGCTCTGAATCTTATCCCAACGGCACCACTGTCA
>CBDVCK010000332.1:0-3748 GCA_965372465.1 uncultured Thermoplasmata archaeon
GATAATTATCTTGAGATATAACTTTTAATAATAACTGGAAAACATTTATATCCGATAATAAAATTGAATCATCGGTGATCTTTTGGAAGGCTCATCAGAACAAAATGATGGATATGTATATAGTCAACAACAACCCCCTCAACCACCCCCTTATCAAGGGCCCCCACCTGGACAGCCACCGTATCAACCACCGATGTACGGCCCGCCACCTCCCATGATGCCTCCGGGGGCACCCATGGCCCCCCACCACCCCAGCAAACAATAAAACCGATTCTTGCGGGTATTTTCCTTATAATAGCGGGAATCGAAGGTCTGGCATTGGGAGGCATGATTGCAACTGCAGGCAGTATCTTGGGAGCCGCTTTTGGAGGGCTTCCTGGTGGTGATGCCTTGGCTGGTATCGTCATTGTATGCGGGGTCATATTCATGCTCTTCGGGATAATGGCGCTTTTAGGCGGTATCATGTCAGTTACAAGAAAGAAATGGGGCATAGCAGTACTTGGTTCAATATTTGGATTGTTCTGCCTAGGATTCATAGCCTACGAGGCATCCATTCTAAGCCTGGTAGCACTGATATTGATAATAATCTCCAAGGACGAGTTCCAATAGACAAAAACCTTTTTCCTTATTAATGCGATATACAGGGGCATGAGTAAGTACGCCGCATATCCAAGGGGAAAGAGCGTGTTCAAGAACTACAAGGTCCTTGATTTTGACTACGTTCCAAAAGAACTGCCACATAGGGATTCACAGCATAAACGCCTCTTCACAATATTCGGCCCCATTGTGGACTCAAACGTGTCCCAGAACGCCTTTATAACAGGCCCAACCGGTTGCGGAAAGACCGTGCTTTCCAAGAAGTTCTGCTTGGATTTTGTAGAGTATGCACGATCTGGCGGGAAGAACGTTCGGTTCGTTTTGGTCAACTGCCGGCAGAGAAATACGGAAAATGCGGTAATGCTCAGGGTGCTTTCCCGTTTCCAGCCCAATTTTCCTGACAGGGGTTTTTCAATAACCGAGATGATGGAAAGCCTAAGAAAGCAGCTGGAAAAGGAAAAAGCGCATCTCATCGTCGTACTGGACGAGGTGGACGTGCTTTTGAAGAAGGCCAAAAGCTCTGATATCATCTACCATTTCTCTAGATTCAACGAGGAGGGAATCGAACCCAGGAAATTGCTCTCCCTGATTCTGATCTCGCAAAAGAATGTCTATGACATGCTTGATAGCGCTTCCATCTCCACATTCAAAAGGGGCAACATCATAAAATTGAATAAATATTCAGGTGAGGAATTGGTTGCCATATTGAAACAGAGAATCGAGCTTGCCTTTCATCCGGATTCAGTGGAGCTTGATGTGGACGAGCTCATTGCGGACATTGCTTCGGAATGGGGGGATGCAAGGTTCGCTATAGAACTTCTGGAAAAAGCAGGAATGCTTGCCGATGAAAATAATGAGCAGGTAGTCACACCTGAGCATGTAAGGGCTGCAAAGGCAGAGACATATTCCACGGTAACCGAGAGCAAACTAGCTGATTTGGACAGGAACAGAAAACTCATTTTAATGGCCATATCAAGGAGTTTGAAAAAAAAGGCCTATACCACGACAGGTGATGTGGAGAAGATGTACGCCTTGATCTGCGAGGAGTATGAAGCAAAAAAACTTGGCCACACACAATTCTGGAAATATCTGAAGGAACTGGATAATGTAGGAATCATAACAGCCAAAAAATCCAGCAAAGGCCTTGTTGGGACCACAACCCTCATTTCCCTTCCCGATATCCCTGTCAAGGTATTGGAGGAAAAACTCATAAAGATGATTTAAAAAAAGAAAGAGGTAAAAAAACCTCAAAAAGAATCTTAGATTTTATTGTTTAGGTCCGTATTTCTTGCAACTCGTACACCAGTGTCTGTTGTACTTCTGAACAAACCTCATGGATTGCCCGCACGTAGGGCAGCTCTCGGTTTGTGTATCGGTATCCGCATCGGTGGATTGTTTTTTTGGTGCAGGTGGTCTTGGCCTTGCTCTTTCCTTTTCCAAAGCAGCTCTCTTATCCTTAAGCTCCAGAACCTTTTGTATATGCGCGTCCTGGAGTTTCAGTGCTAAATCCTCGGCCTCCTTGGTCAGCTCCGAGCATTTTACAAAATCCCCCTTACCAAAAGCGGTCTTGGCCTGTTTGTACATAGCATCAGGTTCAGATATGTCGACTCCCACGCCTCTTGACTCATCGATTACCGATCTCGTGAAAAGGAGGGCATCCGAAACTGTTTGAACCCTTTGATCTCTGGCATCTTCTGCAGCCTGCTTTGCTTCTCTTGTGAGTTTCACGACCTGCTGGTAATTTTCGTCTTCAAGGAATTTTTTGGCCTGGGAAAGGCACGTTTCCGCCCTATCGGCGCTGGCACCGGTGTTCCTCACCTTTTCGATAATCTCTTCGGTTGTGGTGATACTCTCTTGCGCCGCTCTCTTTTGCTCTTCTTCAAGCTTAGGAATCATGTCTCTTACTTTACCTATGGTCTCATCGGCTTTATGGTATTCTCCTTCCGTAAATTGCTCTTTTGCCTCGGAGATCAGCTCCTGGACGCGGGTGATATCCACTCCGACCTCGCCTAGGGGTGAGGCCCATTCTGCTGCAGCCGAAATGGAAAATGCCATCCCTACTTTTATGAACTGTTTCGTGGGTTGCTCCATCAATGACAGCACATTTTTGCTGCTTTCCAGGATTGTGGCATAATTCTTGCTTCCGAACGAATCCGACAGGTCTTTTAGCATGTTGTTGGGTTCGTTGAAAATGGTGGATATTGTTTCAAAATCCCCCACAAGTTTAGTTATTTCATCCTTTTGCTCGACTTCTTTATTCTCTTCATTTTTTTCCAGTTGATTCTCTAAGTTTTCATCCATTTGATTCTCCCCCAATGGAAATTTATAGGAACTACGTATTTTCGGTAAAACCTTCAAGTTCATTACCTATTCCTACTTGAAAGCCATTTTACTGGGTAAGGTATCCAAATGACCCATGAACTCTTAAAGTTTTCTATTGATTTGGGGTTTTTTTGCCCTTTTGGGGGGTATTTCATATATTTTGTTGATATGCTGTCTTGAAGATCACCTTAAAATGCTTTATTTTGAATAAAATGCAAAAAGGATTAATATTCCGCCATTCATAACTGTATCTAGAAAGTTATTATTTAGATAAAAAAGAGGTTGGCAAATGCAGATCAAATCCGTAGAGGAGATCATCACCGAAATCAAGATTTTATACGACCAGAACCCGTTGGGCTGGAAGATGCTTCGGGGAAGGGACAGAATGGGGCATTACGATACCTATATCAGGAATCAAAATGACCTTTGGCAGCTCAAGACGGAGTTCAAGAGTCCTTACGAACCCAAAGGTATTGGTATAAAGATAGCTGACCCCCCGAGAAAGGAAATGGAATTTTTAATGGAAAAAGGGGATCCCCTCCCTTTCGGAGAGATATATTCCCAACATAAGAATCCACCCATTTTTACAATGGGCATCGGAAGATACTCTCCAAAGGCAACACAGAAATTAAAGAGCATCATCTCATCAAAACAAGAGGACCTGGAGGCAAACCTCTCCGAGAATCTGAACAGGTTCCTTCATAGAGAGGGAATATGCAAGGATTACCTTTAGTTCTTTTTTTAACATTGCCAAGGAGCGCCATTTCTAATAAGTATTAAAAAATTAGAAAAGGAGACAGGATATGAAGGGAATATTATTTGATAAATC
>CBDVCK010000333.1:0-3725 GCA_965372465.1 uncultured Thermoplasmata archaeon
ATCGAGCCAGATACGGCCCAACCCCAAACTGTCCGCAACCCACATCCATCCTTCACGCTGGTAATTGGAAATTGCATCTTCTTCATGGATTGCATCTGCAAGCCTTTTTAATCCTGGTATGAACTTGTCGTCATAGGCTGCTGCCTGACCGACATAACCCTGTCCTTCCCCTTTCGGGTCCATATAGACTCCTTGGATTGTGCATATACCGCCCACGACCCCTTTGGCTCTTTCCCGGATGTAGGCAACATCTGCATCCGTGACGTATCCTTCGTGGTCGTTGAGGTTGTCCTCGGTTGCAGCGTATTTGATTCTGTTTGGAATATCCAGGGACCCTATCTTGATTGGTTTGAAAAGATGAGGGTATTTTTCGTACCCCGGAAACTGAGTATAATCCCATTTTTTATCGGAAGCCATAACAATCACTCCCCCAAGTATATCGTCATGAAATAATTTGGGTGTTTCCGTAAATAGAATAAATGAATATAAGGGTTTTTATTATAGTAACAAAAAGTATAAGTATATGTATATCCTTGTAGTATATACAGCATGGATATACTTACAAAGGGAGACACTTTCCTTGAAGAAATGGCACGGTAAAATAATTGTCATCGATAACAAACGAAATGTGGATTCTGAGATGGCAAGATATCATCTCAAAATGGTTGATGTCATTGAGATTCTTGATGAGGGGATTCAGGTAACGAAGAGAAAGAAAGGAATTCATGAGAAATGGTTGCGGCGCGGTAAACACATCCGAATTGCGGTTGTTGAGAATTGCGGTGGTTATTGGTTATTAAGGCATGTAAGTGAGATAACGGCTACAAAAAAGAAATTAAAACTGATGCGAGGTGAAAAATAATGGCGCATAAGTGCAATGTGTGCGGAAAAGAGATGAAAAAAGTGGACGACATTGAGATTAAAAATATAAAGGAATTGGCTGGAATCAAGATACGCGGCTGGAGATGTTCTTGTGGAAATACGCAAAGCCATCCAGATGACGTTGATGTTCTTGTGGATTATTACAAAGCGTTGCGCTCAGGCATGCAAGCCAGCATATTCAAATCTGGAAACAGTATCGCGGTAAGGCTGCCTAAGGCGATTGCGAGATTGTTGAAACTAAAGCCAAAAACAAAACTCAAGATCGAGACTAAAGGAAATCAAATTATTTTGACGGTTCCTGATTAGAGAAGGCAACGGCTTAGGTCTACATGTAGCTTGTTAGTGAACTTTAACATTGGTGTTATGTCTCTTCAAGATATACATGCACATTCTTGATATTGGATTCTCTTACCATCAGATCGGAGGGGTGACATATCTATTGTCCTTTAACAAGCATCCATTCGATATTCAATAGAAATTCCTAAATAATAGTAAAACACTATGTATTTTATGGTGAAATACTATGTCAACATTAACAATCAAGTTTCATGGTGTTCAAGACGAAATACTAAAAGCTCTGACTGAGTCTGGGATTGCGGAATCAAAAAGCGAAGCAATTCGCATGGCTTTGCTTAAGTTTGGCTTGGATCTCGGTATATTGGATTCAAAGGAAATGCTTTCGGTGATGAGGAGAGAAATAAATAAGGAACCTCTTTCTCCTGATGAGGTAAACAAGAGGATCAGGAAGGCAAAACATGCAAGCATTTCTAGATAGTTCCGCGATTATCTACGGGTTGGAGTTTGAAGAATCTAACTCAGCAGTAATTCTTGACCTCATAATCGAAAAAAAGATACAATGTTTTATCAACGAGAAGGTTCTTGCTGAGGTTAGGCGGTACTTTAGGTCTAGGAAAGACAGGAACTACGCTTACTTGGTGGAAGTTTTTCTAAGACGAAATTGCATAGTAATCAAGAATTCAGAACTTGTGGAACAAATGAAACTTCTTGAGGGTGAGATAAAAAGAAAGGATCTTGAGCATATCGCAACTGTTCGCCAAAAAGAAATTCATTGGCTGGTTGCATACGACCAGGACTTTGAAGGATTTTCAGAGTACATGACGCCAAAGGAGTTTATGAAGAAAATTGGGTTGAAGAGAAAAGAGACAGAATACTAACCTACATTTTCCTTTGGGAAAGCGTCTATTCACTTAAAAATTTCCCCGCTTTTTGAGCGGATAAAGGTATTCAGATCCTCAAGGTACAACCCTATCTGGATGCACCATCTTACAGATGTGGACACATCTATATCGAGGTCCTCAACCTCTTTCTTCACATGGTTTAGAAGCTCAGGATCGATCCTTATCTTGAAGGTTCAGGTATAACTTTCTTGGGGATTCATCTATCCGATTCCACCTACACACTTATATTTCGGGGCGACATTCGAGAACATCAACAAAATGTAAAAAAAATTTAGAAAGAGATTAGCCTACAAAGGGCATAATCTCGTTTTCAGATGTTTGCTGGTCAATACGATTTTAATTCTATAGGCTTAACTTTCGGTTATCGCCAGGTGTGAGATGCCTTGTAAGGGGCAGCTGGAAGATCGTTTGTCAGACAGGTCTCGTGGTCACCATTAGCATCAACGCGGTAGACGTAAAAGCTCTGTTCACCTGGACCTCGTTTGTGCCAGATATTCCAAGTATAGACCAAGTAATTGCTGTCGAGTGACCATGCTATTTCGTCCCGAACCTGTTTTTCCTGGCCGCCTTTGGAACTGCCCGGCACAATGATCTGTTCGTCTGTCCCATCTGGGTTAATGGTCCGTAGATTGTGAGTTTTTGTGAATGCGATCTTACTTCCATCTGGTGACCATTGCGGACGGTACCCATCCGTCAGATATTTCCCTTGACCTACTCCTAAGTTCACGACGTGTATGCCCTCCCCTAATCGTTTCACTAGTACGATTTCTGTTTCGTCCGGTGACCAGTCGAAGGTGAATAGATTAGGTACGTAAAGGTTCTTTACCTCATTGTATATGTATCCCGTATCCCAAATGGGCATGGGATTACCGCTCAATCCAACAATGTTCCCGTCAATGTCGTATTCGATGGGAGCCCTGAATATACCGAAGTACACTGGAACTTCCTCGTCATCGATCCATGTTTTGGCGCCCCATGTCACACAGTCATCACCAATACCGAAAATCGGTGGTCCTACAGTCCGGGACATGGCTAGGTTGGGATCATCTGTCAGTTTCACTTCCATGGCACCATCATCACGGACCGCGAAGATTTCAAGCCGCTGCTCCTCATCAGGGTAGGTTCCTTCAACCTCCTGTAGACGGACGAACCAATAGTGATCGTTGTGCTGCCCTCGGCTGACAGCGCCATAGACTTTGTAGCCGTCCACCAGACTGTAATCAATACCCAGCAAAGTCTTTTCCGAGCCATCCGCATTCATGGTCCATATACCTGGACCTGCGTCATCATTGTACTGGAAGAACACCGTTCCTTCAGGCGGTGGTGGAGGTGGATCCTTTGGTGGTTTTCCTCCTCCTCCTCCTTGTTTTGCCACAACAACTGCTGATGCCACAACCATTGACATCACAAGCAGCAGACACATAAAGATTGCTATTTTTTTCCTCATTTTCTCTTACCTCCTCATTTTAAAAGGCATTTTAAAAGAGAGAATCCCTGGAAGAAGGACCATTATAAATATAATATTGGTAGTTATTTACTCAGGCTCTTCCGCAAAGTATAACTCCCTCTTATCAAACGCTTTTCGTTAGAATGAGGTATGATTATTTATATCTTTCGATATAAATAGATTATGAAACCGAGAAT
>CBDVCK010000334.1:0-3685 GCA_965372465.1 uncultured Thermoplasmata archaeon
GAACATGACAGAGGTGGAAATAATAAATGGCAAACCCGCCATCCGAATCCCGGATAAACACAGATCTGATCTTGATAAGCCCCAAACTTGGAACGTTCTTGAAATCGGGGATACCCGCACTTACAGACGTACTGTAACGGATGCTGATATAGCTCTTTTTGCAGGTGCCACAGGCGATACAAACCCCTACCACTTTGACGAGGTGTATGCGTCCAAAGGCCGGTTTAAAAAGCGTATTGCGCACGGTATGCTCGTCACAGGTTATATCTCTACTGTACTGGGCACCATACTCCCAGGTCCTGGGACAATATATCTGAGCCAATCTCTCAAATTCACAAACCCAGTTTACATAGGAGATACCATCACAGCCATTGCAGAGGTCTTGAAGATAAAGGAGAATAAACCCATAGTAACCCTTAAGACCAATTGCATCAATCAAAATGGGGAGACGGTTGTGGAGGGAGAGGCCGTGGTTCTTGTGGATTATGTTCCAATGTAGGAACCAAAGCCACACCCCTTTATCCGCAGTTCACCCATTTCCTTTTCTAGTAGCCAAAAACCACCCCTACCTCCCGCAGATACCAGCTCCCTCCTTTTGGGCCAACACACATACTCCACCAAAACCCCCCTTTCTCATGGGTCCGAAAAAAGGCGAGCCAGGCATCTAAAAATCAAACAACCAACTTATTCGGTATCGCATTTTCTAAAATTGGTTTCCATTCATCATAATATTTCTTGGAATTTATTCCTATATGCAATTTCTTTCCGGATTGAGGGATTATCCAGATGTCCGAACTAAACAACCCTTTTTTGAGTTTTACGGATTTCAAAGATTCAAGAGGTAATGACAGGTTCTTTGGGTCTGAACCTAGAAGTTCACCCAGATTTTTATTCATGGGAACTTCTTTCACCTTCTTTTTATCTATAGAATGTCCTATGACAGCCCCAATAGCCCCTCCTGCAGCTCCTCCTATTAAGGCTCCCTTGATTGCTGGTCTGGTACGAATAATAAGTATTCTTTTATTGGTGATTATTAGATCCATGAATTTAGTGCTTGTAGATCCCTGTAAATGTCTGATTACACCATTAATTTCCTCGTCATCAATTATTTCACCCATTGGATTTCCTCCATATATCCACGCCCCATCCCTATTCTGTAAATGGCCTTCATTATACAAATAAATTACTAACCGCTTTCTTAAGCCGCAAAACCCCCAGATGCCAAATCCCTCCTTTGTGGCCACCATACATACTGTAACCAAAACCCTCATTTTTCTTCATTTTTATGCTTGGCTATATCTTTCATTTGACCTTTTTTCATGCGTTTATTGAAAATAAAAATTATAATTATTAGAATTATTATTATAGAAACAACCAAAGGTATCTCAAGAACATCTGGGATATAATTGGCATTGATATCCGTATCGGAATTGTCCCCTATACCATCGCCGTCCACATCTTTCCATTCGTTTGGATCGTCGGGGAAGGTATCGCTGTTATCTGGATAGCCATCACCATCTGTGTCTACCCATTCTTTGGGATCGTTTGGGTATGAATCCAAAGGATCTGGAACATCGTCTCCATCGGTATCGACCCATATTTGTACCTCATTACCCGAGAAGTAATTGTTGTAGATGGTGTTGTTATCGAGATTTTCTCCAGGATGGATTGCTACATAGTTGTTCGTTAATATATTTTCACAGACCTTATTATTGACAGATGAATGATGTAAGTAGATACCATATTCATTGTTTGATGCAGTGTTGTATGTAACGTTGTTTTTGTTGGAAGAAAAAAGGCGAATGCCGAATTTATTGTTGGATGCGTTATTTTCTGTAATGCTATTATCATATGATTCATCAAGATAAATGCCATTGCGGTTATTAGAGACGTTATTACCAAATATATTGGTATGGTTGGAGTTTTGAAGAAGAAGACCATATCGAATGTTCATAAATAGAGTGTTGAATTGAATGTTATTTTCATGGGAAGAAACAAGGTAAATGCCCATTGGACTGTTCGATACATTGTTGGTTGTGATATTGTTGTAATCTGACCCCATTAGGAGAATACCATGATCTTCGTTATTGTAATCGATGTTACCCGTAATATCATTCCCACTTGAACCATAAAGAAAAATTCCCTCTTCGTTACCTGATGCATTGTTATTAGCAATGATATTCCCATCTGAATAAAGAAGATATATGCCTGTGTCGTTGTTTGAAAACGCGATATTCACATTGATGATATTATTGTCGGAATATCCAAGATAAATACCATATTTATGGTTTAAAGAAACATCATTTTCAGTGATATTGTTACTGTGGGAAGATTCAATTTTAATGCCGCTATTTTCATTTACATTTGCTATATTGTCAATCACATTATTACCGTCGGAGCCAAAAAGATAGATGCCTTGATAGCTGTTTGATGAGACATTGTTGCCAATAATATTGTTATTGTCGGATCGATAAAGACGGATTCCGTAGGTGTTATCCCAGGCCTTATTATTAATGATGTTATTTTCTGAAGAGTATCCCATTAATATACCTGTATGAACATTAGAGATCTCCTGGTTCTCTACCGTCACGTTCGTACAGTTAGCGAGAATCACTTGTCCGGCCCCTGCCGGAACCGTACCATTCACTTGATTTTTCAAATAATAAATAGGCTTTCCGTTTATGGTATTTGAAGGGGCAATCTCGTGTGTGCTCCAGTAATCATTATATCCTTCTATAAAAATTCCATCATCTTCCATTTCATTGCAAGCTAGATTGTTCGATTTAGACAAATCCAACCGTATTCCAATATTGCCACCTGATGTGATCTTGTTGTACTCAAGTTTATTCTCGTCTGAATGAATGATAGAAATACCTGTAGAGTCACTCGAATGAATCATGTTCTGAGTGATGTTGATTTTTGTGGATTCATGGAGATGTATTCCGTGATTATTGTTTGAGATGTTGTTGTTTACTACTTTGCAATTATGAGCTTGAAAAAACCCTATTCCATAACTTCCATTTGTGACTGTGAATCCGGAAACGTTCACAAAATCAGTTAAGATATATATGACAAAATGAATACCATTTCCATTAATTACGGTACTATCCCGTTCTTCTCCAACAAGGTTTATGCTTTTATTTACAAGCACATTCTCAAGGTATGTCCCACTATACACAAAAACCGAATCCCCCGCACTACTTGCATCAATAGCATCCTGAATACTTGTGTATGCCCCTTCTGAACCAGTTGTATTCACATAATATATGGTTCCTTTTGCGGTTGGAATATGATCTAAAGAGATATCTATAATCACGGCAAAGCCGAATACCACCATAATACAGATCCAAATTGCGGCTATCTTCCTTTGCATGAATTTTGTAATTATGATGACCGAATATAACATTTTCTATTTTGGAGCTCAAAACTGCCTCCCCATTTGAAAACGCAAAACCCAACCCCCACAGCCAGCAGCTCCCTCCTTTGTGGCCACCACACATACCCTCTCCAACCAAAACCCCCCTTTTTCATGGGTTCGAAATTAGGATGGCTAGTCATTTAAAATCCATCATTTCACCATGACCCCATAATTCGCATCCGAATATTATGCATGTGAAGGATAAGATCAGGCAGCAACTGCAGGTACTGAGAGATGAGGGGGTTGTGGAGTTTGTGAGGAGGGGGG
>CBDVCK010000335.1:0-3680 GCA_965372465.1 uncultured Thermoplasmata archaeon
CCACGAACTTCTTTCTGGATATCTTTACACCCAGAGTGCTCAGGTATCTGTCATCGTAGGCATCATATACGAATCTTCTGATTAGTGAGGTCTTTCCGACACCCCAATCTCCCAGAAGACAGACCTTTTTCTCCACGTTTGTTTGCATCCTATTCCCTTGCTATAATGGTTAATATAATACCCGATACTTATATTTATTTTAAACCCATTGATTATCACTTTTCCAATAAAAAACCAGGAATAAGAAAGATAAACCCGAATATATATAAGAATACATTAATAAATCATAATCCATTACCTGGAGCATGCGAATAAAATTCCTTGGAGGCGCGGAAGAAGTTGGAAGACTGGGCATGCTGCTTTACCAGGATAACATACGTCTTCTATTCGATTACGGCTTTTCTGCAACTGAACCGCCGTCATATCCTGTGGAGGCGCCCCCAGTGGATTACGTGTTTCTTAGCCATTCACATCTGGATCATTCGGGCATGATGCCATGGATAGGGGGAAGATATCATGTTCCGATTCTTTCCACGGTGATGACCCAAAGGGTCAGCGAGGTGCTCTTCGTTGACAATATCAAGATCACAGAGCTTGAAGGCTACCCAAAGATGTACGATAAACACGATATTAGGGCCACGAAACAAAGCTTTGATAATATAATGTTTGGTGAAGAGAGGAAAATCGGCCCCTTTGATATGAAATTCCATTATGCGGGGCATATCCCGGGGGCAACGATGTTCGAGATCATTGGGAAAAATACAACACTTTTCACAGGGGATATAAACACCATAGATACTCATCTCCTATCAGGTTGCAAACCTGTGAAATGCGATACACTCATAATTGAAGGGACCTACGCCGGAAGAAACCATCCAATGCGAGCGAAATTGGAATACGAGTTTCTCAAGAAGGTGGACGAGGTTGTATCCAGGGGTGGGAAGGTCATAATCCCTGCATTTGCCATTGGAAGGACCCAGGAGGTCATGTTAATTCTCGGGAAATCGAAACATCATATATCTGTGGATGGAATGGGGAACACCGTTACCGGAATTTATGTTAATAAACCCGATTTCATAAGGTCTGCCAAGGAACTTAGAAAAATCAAGAACAAGGTTAAAATGGTGCGCTCGCATAAAGAGAGAAGGTACGCTCTGAGAAGTGATGTAATCGTAACCACAAGCGGAATGCTGGACGGCGGTCCCGTACTTCGCTACTTACGAGAACTCAGAAACGATAAGAAGAGCGCAATTCTTCTTACTGGCTTCCAGGCTGAAGGCTCAAACGGAAGGCTGCTTATTGATGAAAGCCATATCGATATTCAAGGAGTCAAACAGAGAGTGAACTGCGAGGTGTGTTTCTTTGATTTCTCTGCACATTCGGGTCATAATGAGCTTGTAGAATTTATCCATGGATGCGAACCAGAGAACATTATCCTTTGCCACAGCGACAACAGGGAAGCCATTGCCAACGAACTAAAAGGTTCTTATAATATTCACCTGCCGAAGGTTATGGAGGAACTCAAGCTCTAATCGAGAACGGCATGAAACCTCTCCAGTTTTTCCCTGGCTCTTCGTAGGGCCTGATTTGCATTTTCTACCAAAAATGAAAGATAATCATGGTCGGGATATAACCTCCCATTCTTTGCAATGGGTACATGAATATTTTCGGAACTCAATATCTCCACCACCAATTTTTGCGGTTCGCATTTCGAGTTTAAGGTTACTGATTTCAGGGTGGAATACTTGAGTCCCGACTCAAGGGCAAGATTCCTCAGGGCAACTGCGCTTTTTAAGGTCTTACATCTTACATGGATTATGGGTGATTGAGCCAGAAGAAAGACGGTTATATTTTCCCTGGCTTTTTTATATGCAGCCATCACCTCATTTACTTCCACCTCCCTATGCCATTTTCCCAGAAATTCCGCAGCCTCCTTGTCCCCCAGTTGAGGCAATTGGATAAGGACTATCCTTCCCGCACAGGAACTTGTGGTGAAGTAATCATAATTTGTGTTGATCTTCTCGATTATGGGGAGGATTTCCGAATCCACCTCATCCTCATTAATCCTATCCTGCAGGTTTTCCATCCTCCTTTTCTTGTCCCATGACATTGGGTATGAATATCCTTTGAAGTTAAGAAGTTTTGTGGACTTTGAAGAACCAATCATTTTCTTTTTATACCTTGGAAGTCTTTAAATCCATTAACCTGATTAACGGGGCCATGGTAAGAATCAATGGGGAAGCCCAAAGTGAAAGCGACCCCGAAAATGTTCCATTATCACCTATGGGATTGACAGGATTGCTCTTTGCAGTTTTTTGCTGGGGTCTTTCCTTTCCGATTTTAAAGATCGCACTGGAAGAGATAGAACCCATTACGCTTGCGGTCCTGCGCTATACCATTGGGATGATTCCATTGATACTTTTTTTGATTGCAAAAGGAGGAGCGAAGGGTTTTCTCAAACCCTTGCAAGAGGACTGGCGTTTCTTTCTTTGCCTGGGTTTGGTGGGTATTACACTACCCAATCTGTTTCAGAATTACGGAATGACCATGACATCAGCACATATAAGCAGTATAATCCAGGCTTCAGGTCCCATATTTACGATAATCATGGCCGTGATGTTTCTTAAAGAGCCCCTTGGTAAGAACAAGATATTTGGAACCGCAATTGCCATATCAGGTACGACACTTCTTATTACAGGCGGCGGTATAAACCTAACTGATGCTACCTTTTTGGGTAATATCCTAGTTTTACTTTCTGCAATCTCATACGCGGTCTCCTCTATTATGAGCAAGAGGATACTTGAGAAATACGACCCTTTGACAGTTGCAACAATGAGCATGTTTTTAGGAACCATCATCCTCGCGGTATTCATGACACTGGAATCTCCGGCAGAAAAGGTTCCGAATATTACGCCCGAATATTGGGTCTACATTTTAGTTCTGGCTATACTGCCTGGCTCTTTGGCACTATTGATTTGGTACAAAATCCTCCAAAAGAACGAGGTATCACGTATCATTCTGTTCATCTACCTCATACCTGTGTTCGCCACAGCCATATCTTATGTATGGCCAGGGGAGTTCATAAAACTCAGCACAATAATATTTGCATTCTTGATAGCCTGCGGAGTCGGAATCGCGCAGTACGAAAAATCCAACAAAAAGCGAAAGAGCAAGAAGGACAATTAAGAACTATCTCTCACCATCACAACCCTGTTGCAGTTATCCCATCGATCACATTTATGGCATTGTTCGGTAAATTCCCTTGGCTCCTCTTCCTCGGGTATAATTGTGAAACCGAAGAGTTCCCAGAAACTATGGGAATCAACACTCAAAAGCCAGCATTTTTGTCCTTTGGTCCGTCCCAACAGAGTCATGGCTATTTCCATACCATACCCTCTTCCCTGGTAATCCGGGAGAACCGAGATTTTGGATAATTCCAAACCATCTTTATAATCTCTTAACATTCCACAGCCAACGAGCTTATCCTCGATCTCTGCCACAAGGAAACACTTGATATCAGAGCTTGTAACATCAGGTATCTGACCGTTTGTTTTCAGAATATTGTTGATGGCTTCCAGATCTTTTTCTGTTGCCTGTCTAATTCCCGACATCTTCTAGTCCTCCACCCAGAATATCTCCTGGCAGACCTCGTCTTTTTTTGCCCGCCATTTTGTATTTTT
>CBDVCK010000336.1:0-3678 GCA_965372465.1 uncultured Thermoplasmata archaeon
TCAAGTGCGGATTGAAATCAAGACCTATCATACTCTACTAATATATTTCTTCAAAAGATTCCTAAATATTCTCCTAACCTTCCAGTTTAATTGATTTTGGAAATTCAATTTGAGAATGTTACATCAATCTCCAGAAATATTCAGTCCTATTAAAATATATGCTTATAGGTATAATCAGGGATTTCTGTGTTTTATATCTTTTGATACATCTTTCCTTTATTTCCCTCATTTCTCCATTTAAGGATAATTCCTGTAGGTTTCTCGTTCCCTTGAGAGCAAGTTTCTGTATCCTTTTTATGGAACTGATTTTTGCCACGTGAGAAATGTAATAACCAAATACAGAACAATTGCGTTTCATATTATTGATTCCATACTTAATCGCTATGCCAACACTGCGATGATCCCCGTCTATGTCCTTTGGATGAGTGATATAAACCCTTTTCGGCTGGTATTTTTCAAGTATGCCCTTAACATCGGATTCAAAGCTCTTTTTGCAGTATGGTGCATTTTTTGTGTAGGAGTTCTCATAAGCTGTACTGTTCAAACCGGTATAGCCGGATTTAAAAGGATTTTTTTTGGAATGTATCTCAGATAATAGGATCTCGGGAAGATAACTATCCGGGTACCCTAAGAACAGGATATTATCTTCTTTGAGACCCAAGAAATTCATGGCAGATATGGTTTCCTTCTGTCTTACCAATCCGTATTTTATCATGTCCTCTTGATTGGGTTTACTGTTGTGAAGCATTTCAAAGGAATCTGTATCGGCATCGCCATTTGTTATAAGAACAACCTTTACCTTCCTTCCTTTTTTCAACTCGTTGTATATCAAACCTGCGCATCCTAACACTTCATCACCTGGATGCGGTGCAAACACTATAACGTCACTTTTACGATTAGAGGACATCTCGGCACTCAAACCTCCGTTTATAAAGCGCCTAATAAAAAGAACAATATAAATAGGTAACGACATCTCGGGTTATATTTGCATATCGTAGGGTAAAAGATAAATGTAAACACAAGAATAGGGAGGATGCATGAGGGTCTATTACATTACACCATATTCTCTGAGATCCGTGAGTGGTGTTTCAAAAGTTGTCACCCAGTTATGCAAAGGTTTGAAAAAGAGGAACATCCACCATCTCGTAATATCAGGAAGGCTCGAAGATGAAATCGAAAAGGACGAGGACGTAAAGGCCATTGAAATCGATGTTACGAAAATTGCGAATTTTAAAGATATTTATCTGGCTATAAAGATGGCGGGTTTACTGATAAAAGACAGAAAGAAATTTGATTTGCTGCATTTGCAATCACCCCATTTACCCCCCATGGTTTGCGCAATCATTGGCAAGATCCTGGGTAAACCTATTATTACCACTATTCACGGGAAGTTTCCAAGGCCTAGGAGTATGATAAGAAGGCTCTTTCTCTGGGGTACAATAAAAGGAACAATACTCTTCTCAGATAAAATCACCTTTGTAGATGGAGGGGCAAAGAAGCATTACAATATCCCAACCGGCGTGGTCATTGAAAATGGAATCGACACCCAAGTTTATTTACCCAACCCTAAATTACGTAAAGAAACACGAAACAATTTGGGATTATCTGAAGATGATGTGGTACTGCTCTTTTTGGGTCGATTAGTGGCACATAAGGGAATATATGATCTTTTGGATGCATTTTCAGAGGTTTTATCTGTAACGGATAGAAATATGAAATTGCTGATCATTGGTTCAGGAGAAGTGGATAAGGTAAAAGAAAAAATAGGGACTTTGAATCTAGGGATGAATGCATTGCTTTTGGGTAAAGTGGATGCCGTTATAAATTATTACTGTGTAGCAGATATTTTTGTCTTATATACCTCTCCTCTTGAAGGATTACCAATAACATTATTGGAAGCCTCATCCTGCGGCCTTGCCATTATTTCGACCAGTGTAAGTGGCATACCATCACTGATAAAAGACAGGGAGAATGGATTACTTCTTGAGTATGGCGATAAAAATGGATTAATCCAGGCAATAAAAATGATGGTTGCAGACGAGGGTTTAAGAAACCAATTAGGAAAAAATGCCAGAAAGCGCATCGAAGAACGTTATAACTTGGAAAGAGCCGTTGACAAATACATACAATTATATGGGGATATGGTGGAAAATAAATAATCATTATTATCAAATTATGAAATCATATAATAATTGATATATTACGAACTTTAGAATATTTTAAAGATATGAAGATATGTTTTATTACCCCGTATTCTTTAAGAATGGTAAGCGGTGTTTCCACGGTAATCAAAACCCTATGTAAAGGCCTGAAAAAGAAAGATATCTCTCATTTAATAATTACAAAAAAGATAAAGGAAGAGATAGAAAATGAGAAAGATATTGAAGCACTTGAAATCGATGTTTCAAGGTTCACAAAACTGCAGGGGTCTTTTCTTACCATAAACACCATAATAAATATTATAAAAAACAGAAATAATCTTGATTTATTGCATTTGCAGTCACCGCACCTACAGCCTATGGTATCGGCAATTTTTGGAAGGATTTTGGGAATACCTGTAATAACCACTATCCACGGCAAGTTTCCCGTGCCTAGGAGCATTTTTAAACGAATTTACTCTGGGATCATCATAAGAGGAACATTTGCTTTTTCAGATGTAATCACATTTGTAGATGAGGAGACAAAAGAATATTACAAAGTGCCTTCAGCTATGGTTATCGAAAACGGAATCGATACAGAATCTTTTTCACCGGACCCCCATCTGAGAAAAGAAACCCGATCTAAGTTAGGATTAAGTGAAGATGATATCGTATTGCTTTATTTGGGTCGTTTGACCGCGAATAAGGGAGTTTATGATGTTCTTGATGCATTTTCCGCAATTAAGAATAAAACAAGTAGGAGATTGAAATTGATACTTGTGGGATCAGGTGAAAAAGAAAACATATCCGAGAAAATAACACACCTTGAGTTAGAGAATGATGTTCTACTTTGTGGAAGTACGAAAGAAATTACGGCTTATTATTGTGCAGCAGACATTTTCATTTTGTATTCCGCGTTCGAAGGATTGCCAATAGTCTTACTGGAAGCTTCCGCTTGTGGTCTTGCCATTGTCTCCACAAGGGTTGGTGGGATACCTAATCTGATAGATAATGGTAAAAACGGTTTACTTGTAGATTATGGGGACCTGAATGCGTTGGAACAATATATCGAGAAGGTATCTGAAGATGAGAAATTGAGAAAACATTTGGGTTTGAGTGCAAGAAAGAGAGTTGTGGAAGATTATGATGTGAACAGGGTTATAGACAGGTATGTGGATGTGTATGATATGGCTTTGTACAATAAGGGATTGCAAAGATAATAAAATTCATAATTTTCCCTTATAAAGGTCAATGAACTTCAAAGCGATGTTTTCCCACAAATGCCCTTCTTGTATGAATTTTTGGGCATTCTTCCCCAAGATGTTCATTTTATTTTCATCTTTATAAAGCGTTATTATCTTGTTGGCGATTTCCTCTGGCTCTGTATTTACTAAAATGCCGTTACCCCCATCTATAATCAATTCCGGGATTCCGCCTGTCTTGGAAGCGATTACCGGTTTTCCGATGCTCATGGCTTCCAGTAGTGCAATGGGAAAGCCTTCCTGAAGCGAGATGTGGGCATAAATATCTGTGATTGACA
>CBDVCK010000337.1:0-3667 GCA_965372465.1 uncultured Thermoplasmata archaeon
TCTATGAGAAATCTCTGAAGTTACTTTCAGAGATTGATGAGAACTATGTCACATCTTCATGGAATAAGATACGTGCTCTTGAACGAAGAAAGAAATAACGATCGCTTTCTATTCCTTGAATGTTAGCCTTATGCTATCTTAATTTTTTAAAGAATAATCTAGAGACACTTCATGACTTCCGTCTAATACTCGCCTCCTCCTGTAATTATCGTTTTCTGGCATTTACGTTTGGAGATGATTTCATGAAGGCTCATGAAAAGGTAACAGTAAGTTAGATGATTGAGCCTATACATACAAATCCCGCTCCCAGATAGCCAGGGTCCTCACCTCTCCCTTTTCTCCCCGCAAAACCTACCTCCGGTTGATGGGAAATCCCTCCTTTGTGGCCACCACACATACCCTATCTCCACAAAATCAATATCTCTCCCTCAACTCCAACGCCTCAAACAAGTCTATCGACAAATAAAACCTTAAATCCCATTAAGGGATTAGGAAGGTGTTAAAAGGTGAAGAGTATGACAGAGGTGGAGATAATAGATGGTAAACCCGCCATCCGAATCCCGGATAAACACAGATCAGATCTTGACAATCCCCAAACGTGGAATGTCCTGGAAATCGGGGATACCCGCACTTATAGACGCACTGTAACGGATGCAGATATAGCACTTTTTGCAGGTGCTACAGGCGATACAAACCCCTACCACTTTGACGAAGTGTATGCGTCCAAAGGCCGGTTTAAAAAGCGTATTGCACACGGTATGCTCGTCACAGGTTATATCTCTACTGTGCTGGGCACCATACTTCCAGGTCCTGGGACAATATATTTGAGCCAGTCGCTCGAATTCAAACGCCCAGTATATATCGGGGACACAATTACGGCCATTGCGGAGGTCTTGAAGATAAAGGAGAATAAACCCATAGTAACCCTTAAAACCAACTGCATCAATCAAAATGGGGAGACGGTTGTGGAGGGAGAAGCCGTGGTTCTGGTAGATTACGTTCCAATGTAGGAACCAAAGCCACATCCCTTTATCCGCAGTTCACCCATCCATTTTGAAGCCGCAAAACCCCCTGCAGATGGCAGCTCCCTCCTTTGTGGCCACCACACATACCCAAAACCCCCCTTTTTCATGGGTTCGAAATTGGGATGGCCAGTCATTTAAAATCCACCCACGCTCGTAACCTACTTCCCTTCAACCACCGCCACAGCCCGAATTTGCATGCTTACGACCAAGCCTCCTACCACAAGTGTTAAATATTTTGATACAGATGTCCAATATATGAGACAGTTGTATCAGAAAGTGACACAGTTAAAAATACTCTCGCATTTCTTTGATAATCCAAGTGAAGAGTTTTATCTAAGGGAACTTGCGCGCTTATTGCAAATTAGTCCCATGACTGTTAAGCGTGCCCTTGATGATCTCGTTAATGATGAACTTATTTCGAGACAGGAGAAGAAGAATCAAATATTATATCATGCCAATGTTGAGAATAATGCTTTCAGATTCGCAAAGATTTCTTATAATCTTGCTTGGTTAAAGGAAAACGATATCGTCGAATATCTTTTAGACAAGATTCCAGGTATCAGTTCTATTGTACTTTACGGGAGCTTTGCAAAAGGTGAGAACGACAAGCATAGCGATCTTGATCTATTTCTGATCTCGAAAGTGAAAAAAGTTGAATGTACTGAAATTAAAGAGAAATTAGGAATTGAAATAAACATATTATGCCTCACCAGTACCCAGTGGACCAAACAGGCAAAAACCAACAGAGCTTTCTATCTGGATGTTATTACCGAGGGTATAGTTCTTTATGGAATTCGACCGGTGATAGATTGAGACTCACAGACTGCTATGATAAAGGCCTTCTCCGCAAAAGACGCCCCGATCCCCTCAAGAGTGAGAGGGCCGTGGAACTTGCCAAATCAGATTTGGATAGGGCTGCAAAATTAATGGAGAGCGAGTTTTACATGGAATCCAGATTGTTAAGCTATACAAGAATGTTTCAGGCTGCAAGGGCGCTATTATTCAAAGATGGTGTTTTTGAAAGGAGTCATGCATGTGTTGTAGAATATCTAAGGGTGAATTACACCAAGAAACATATACTGGATATAAATTATGTTAACTGGTTGGATTCTCTTCGAGTTGAGAGGCATGAAACCTTATATGGACTGGATATAATTGATGTTTCAAAAGAAGAAACAGAGGATGCATTAAGCAAAGGTTTGAAGTTCGTGGAAAAAATCATTGACATTTTATAGAAACGAGATTGATTTTTTTATTACATCGAAAACCAAAACCTCCTCACCTCAAACCCTCTCCCCAGGACCCGCAAAACCCCCGCAGATATCAGCTCCCTCCTTTGCGGCCACCACACATACCCAACCAAAAACCCCCTTTTCATGGGCTCGAAAAAGGATAGCCATTCAATCTCAAATCCCCCATTTCACCATTTATTATGTAAAAAAGTCGTACGCTTTTCTGACGTTTATACCACAAAGTTCAAATATTCGTACGAATATACTACTATTTGCAGAGGCTAAAAATGAAGATAAACACTATGCTAGTGACTCCTGAAGTGGTTGAAAAGATACTGTTCAAACACGGCATTCACCCTTCAGAAGTTGAAAGCGTACTCAAACAGAAATATCACAAAACATACTTTGAAAAAGTCAAAAAAGAAAGATATATGGCGATAGGCAAATCCCTGAGAGGATACATCACAGTATTCTTCGATCACTCATTTGGAATCGGGGAGATCGCCTCTGCCAGATTCAGCAACACTTCCGAGAAAAGGAAATATAAAAGAAAGATAAGGTGAGCCTATGACAAAATGTCCAAAATGTGAAAAGAATATGAAGAAAACTAAGATCGATTACGATATTGATGAAGAAAAGATAACCGTTCACGATGTTCCAGCTTTAAAATGCTCAAGTTGTGGCCATATAACAATGAGTACTGAACAAGCCGAACATTTCTACAAGATATTGGAAAGGTTACACGGTTCTTCAAAATCCCTATCATTACACAGGACTTTGAGTTCTGATGGTAAAAGTTTGATTCTCAGGATTCCAAAAGATATTGCAACTGCATTGAATCTCTCAAGTAAAGACGAGGTCGAGATTTGGGTAGATGGACAAAGAGTGATTGTGGAGAAGGCTAGCGCTTGAGATGTAAACTCTCGAATGCTGGCTTTATTCAACGTAGAGAGGTTACATAAAAGGAACACCGATATTGAACATTCACCCAGATAGGTGTTCCTTGTCAAATAAAACCATCAGGCGATTTAAATTTCTAACTTTTTATTCCTTTTCAGATTACTACCTCTTTAGTTCCTCTCATCCCTTCCACCACCCACACACCCTAGTCAACTCGAATCCCAGAACCACCTCACTTGTAAACATTCGATTATTAGCTACATTAAGGAAAAGAATTTTACAAGTTGATGCTCCTATATAACAATGATTAACCAGTCAGGAGCAGCTTCACCACAATCATCTCCCTACCTCCCCTCTTGAAGCCGCAAAACCCGCAGACGCCAGCTCCCTCCTTTGTGGCCACCACACATACCCTATCAAAACCCACCTTTTTCATGGGTTCGAAATGGGGATAGCCAATCATTTAAAATCTAATATTTAAGAATGTGAGCCTATCACCCGATAATAGCC
>CBDVCK010000338.1:0-3666 GCA_965372465.1 uncultured Thermoplasmata archaeon
GGAAACCACAGCATATCGAAATATACTCCAGATGGAAATCTACTTCTTAGAATCGAGGAGCAACAGGCGGATTATTATTTATCCTGGCGGATGCACGTAGCTGTCGATAATTCTGGAAATATTTACACCTCTAATCACGATAGACATTCGGTAGTAAAGTTTGATTCTAACGGAAATTATGTCACCAAATGGGGAAGTTATGGAAACGGAAATTACCAGTTTGACAATCCACGGGGTATTGCTGTTGACAGCGCAGCGAATGTTCATGTCGTTGATGAAGGTAATCAAAGGATATCAAAGTTTAACTCTGATGGGACATTTTTAGACACCTGGGGTATGAGTGCAGACCTTAATAGTCCAATGGGTATTGCTATAGATTCTTCGGATAATATGTACATCACAGACCATAATCGAGTCAATGCCTTTAATTCTGACGGTGAGCTTATAAGAAGATGGGGTAACCATGGATACGCGGATACTCAATTCCGCCAGCCCCATGGGATAGGGGTTGATAGTGAAGGCTATGTTTATGTCGCTGATACCGGAAACTACAGGATTGTGAAGTATACATCTGATGGGACGTTTCTTGCCAAATGGGGAACCCAGGGAAGTGGTGACCTCCAGTTCGAGTGTCCAAACAGTATTGCAGTCGATTCTGATTTTAATATCTATGTGACCGATAACTGCAACAGCAGAGTGACCGTACTCAAATCAACATGGCTGCCCGCAGTCGAAATAACAAATCCCGCAGATAATTCCATACTAACCGAACCGGTCACGATTCAAGTTACCGCCAGTAGCGCCATCGGGATCAGCAAAGTTGAATTCTTTATAAATGGAGTTCTCGTCGGCGAAGACACAACCAATTCTTATGAATACTACTGGGATACATCATTGGAAGCTGAGGGAACTCACACCATAAAAGTAATTGCCTATAATATCCAAAACATAACTACAGAATCTGATGAAATATCGGTTGTCGTGAACAACAGCGCAAATGAGGCACCTACAGTGTCTATAACGAGTCCGCAGGATGGAGAGATTGTAAGAAAATTGGTGGATATCGAAGCAGATGCGTCTGATGATGTCGGGATCGATAGGGTTGAATTCTACATTGCTGACACTCTGGTGAGTACTGATACGGAGGAGCCCTATGTGTATAACTGGGATACAACGACGGTAGGAGATGGTGAGACAGAAGTAAAAGCGGTCGCCTATGACGGAATCGCACAGAACACTTCAGACAGCATTATGGTTGCAGTAGCCAATCAAGAAGCATATGAGTATATCAGCGAATTTAACACTTGGAATTATGGCCATCCCAGAAGTATGGCCATAGATCAATACGGACATCTCTACGTTACATTCCACGAAAGAATAGTGATATTTACCTCAGCTGGAAGTTTTCTTTCAAGAATTGATAACGAAGAAAGCGGCGGTAATTACCAGTTAACCAACGATATGGGTATAGCAGTTGATAATTCTGGGAATATTTATGTTTCCAATCGAAATACTCACGAAATCATAAAATTTGATGCCAGTGGAACTTACGTGACCAAATGGGGAAGTCAGGGAGACGGGGATGACCAGTTTAATGCTCCAACAGGATTAGCCGTGGATAGCCAGGGCAATGTCTATGTCTGTGATGCTGACAATCACAGGATAGTAAAATACGCTTCTGATGGGACGTTTTTAGACAAATTCGGAAGCCAGGGACATGCCGATGGGTATTTCCAGTATCCAGCGGATATCGCTCTAGATAGCGAAGACAATATGTATATCGCAGAACATTGGAATAACCGCATTCAGGTCTTAGATTCGAATGGAACGTTTGTAAGAAAATGGGGAAACTGGGGTTATGGTGATGATGAATTTCAGTGTGTAAGGGGAATAGCGCTCGATAGCCAAGGAAATGTTTATGTAGCCGATGAGTGCAATAACAGAATTGCCAAGTTTTCAGCCGAAGGCGAATTCATAACCAAATGGGGAAGCTATGGAAGCGGTGAAGGCCAGCTTCGAGATCCTCAGGACGTTGCAGTCGACTCTTCCGGCAATGTTTATGTTGCAGATCACAGTAACCAGAGAATAGTAGTATTCAGAATAATCGGAACACCTTCTGTTGAGATTACAAGCCCATTGGATAATTCCTCAGTAAGCGGTACAGCCTTGATTCAAGCCACCGCTGAAAGTGAGTTTGGCATCGACAGAGTTGAATTTTACATAGACGATGTACTCAAGTCGAGCCGTGTAGAGTCTCCTTATGTATGGAATTGGGATACCACGTCCCACTCCAACGGGTCACATGAAATAAAAGCCGTGGCCTATAATACAGATCTGAAGAGTACAGAGACTTCGATATCGGCTGTTGTGAACAACGGAGGAGATGTAGCTCCAACAGTATCGATAACAAATTTAGATGATGGAGCGGTTATTAGAGGGACTGTGCTTATCAAGGCGACTGCGTGGGATGCGTTGGGAGTTGAGGAGGTTAAATTTTATATGGATGAAATCCTTCTGACGACTGATACGGAATCTCCCTATGAATACAGTTGGGATACAACGACAGTGGCTGATGGCGAAAAAGAATTGAAAGTTGTAGCCTACGACACTATCGGTCAGCACACCTGGGCAAGCATAACAGTGATCGTGGACAATGCGAATAACGTATTTTCGATAGATTTAAGCGAGGCAGCAGCTATTTACATTAATACTGAAAATAAACTGAGGAAGATTGACTTTGATGGAAATATCAATCCAGTAATCAATACGGATCCTTATGTAGAACAATTTCAATTTGGTCCCCTGGGGAATCTATATATTGCCTTCAGGCACCCGCAAGAATCACGAGATAGAAAAAGCTACATATTGATGAAGGCGAATCCTGAAACAAATGAATTTAAAGGCATCGATTCCAGTTTGACCAACTTAGTGTGGATCGAACATAGTACTACTAAAAATATTCAATTTGACGACCAGGGAAACATTTATTATTTTGCTCATGCTGACTTAGGTAATGATGTTTGGGAGAGGGTGTTAAGGAAGTATGTAGATGAGGACAATATTGAGGATATAATCAACCGCGACATGGAAATATTCCACTGGCTGGTCAGAGGTGACGGAACAATCGTAATTGCTGGTAGGACAAGAGCTAATAATGAGGAATGGTTAAGAAAGATAAATCCAATTGAAACATCACCGGATTTAAGAGTAGTAAACCTTGCAGAACCCGATTGGTGGTGGGAGTGGGGCTGGATGGCAGAATTCCCGGATAACCGGGTTTACGTTACCTTGAACGGTTCTTTTTTGAATTTGGACGGGATATATAGATTGGAAGAAGATCTGCCTCGATTGGTGCAAGAGCATGCAGATGTGCCGTATATCGGAGATAAAGAAGGCTCTTTATATAAAATAGATGATCTTGTAGCTGGTCACTCCTATGAATACACCAAGGGAATCATTGAAATGGGCAGAGTACAAGAGATGATAAATTATGAAATAGATGATAATGGTACCGTATATGGCTTGGCTGGACATTGGTATAACAAATACAGAACAGTAGTGAAGCTTTATCCTGAACCACCAATGGTAATCGAACCCCAGCTCATAGATCGTGCTCAAGCGATGAAAGTCTCAGGGAATAAATTAGTGATTGCCGGATTCAATAAT
>CBDVCK010000339.1:0-3664 GCA_965372465.1 uncultured Thermoplasmata archaeon
ACATAGATGAGAACAAGATGCCGGAAGGCTTGGATATCCCTGTGTTGATCGGGGGTATAATAACTGAAGGTGACAAAACTTCAGTGGGTCAATTCACATGGAGGACCATGTTCATTGGGGGCATGCATTTCCAGGACCTGTACAACTACGACATCCAGAGGGTGCAGCGCTGTGCCGTGCATTACGCAACACCTGACGGAAGGTTGATTCCCTTCTGCTCGTATAATGGAGGTCCCTACTGGAGAGAGGAAGTGGAAAAGAAATTCTCTGTGCCTATTTCCGAATGGCGCGGTGGAAAGATTGTCGAGGATTGATTTCTGATCTCTTCTATTTCTCGGGGAGTAAACCGCCGAGATAAGATTCACCTTTTAAAAAAAAGAATCTGGCCTAACTCAAAGTAATTATTCCTTTCCTTCAACCTCAAGAGGGATATTTTCCTTTAACCAATCCCAGCACACCTTACAGCAGCCTTCCCCTTTCTTGGTGTAGGCATGTATCTTGTTCTCTTCTGCTACAGTTCTCATACAGATGCTGCACTTTTCCATAATCTCAACCCCAATCAGGATATGTATCGGTCTTTATACAATATAACAGTTACGCTGGTTTTTAGTGAAGTTAATGATAATCTATTCCAAAAAACTCTTTTACATTACATTTACACTGTTTTGGAATCCATTGAATAACAGGATGATTCCCTGCCATGGCTCTCAATAAAAATAAGTCCCGCCTGATCCAAGATATTGACATGGTAGTTGACCACCTTTCTCGAGACCCCTATCTTCTCTGCAATTTTACTCTGCGAAATGCCCTTGTTCTCTTTAATGGCATTTAATATGGATTCTTGAATATCAGAAAGGAAGAATTTCACTTCGGTTTTCCGGCCGGATGTGAAAAAACGCCTCAACATGCCGTCCTGCCTTGATTTGATATAATTGCCTTTTTCAAGCCTATTCAAATGATACGTAAGCACCCCCATGGAAAGGTCAAGGTCCTTTAATATTGCGCGATAGTGTTTTCCGGGATTATCCTTGATATGCTCGAGTATTCGCTTTCTCTGGGCATTTTTAAGGAGGTTTTCCTGTTTTATCTTGGAATACATTACAAATGAGATTATAAGGACGATTACAACTAAGATGAGTGTTTGAAAACATAAGTAAGAGGAGGAAGATTCGGCAGCTATGCCCCCCACTTTATCATTCCGTTCGTCGGAATCTGGGAAGCCGTCACCGTCGGTATCATATAGATATTCAACAAGAAAAACTTCAAGATTTTTCATCTCTCCCTCCATAAGATGGATTTCCTCGAAATCATAATGATATCCTTTTATATCATAATTGATATAATACGAACCCTCTGAAATATTGGTGAACTGAAAGTAACCATTCAGATCGGTTTGGGTATTATTTACCACTGTCCCATTGGGTATTTGTTCCAAGGTTATGTTAATTCCGGAAATGGGATAAAAAGTAACACTGTCGTATACAATTCCAGAGACCACAGCGTCCTGTGCAGCAGCATATTCAAACAAACCCGGATAGGGAAGGATACATGAAAGTGAGAATGATAATACCATTATTGTAAGTATTATCCTGCTCAAACCCAAATTTTTTTTCAAGTATATCCTTCCTCAGATTTGAATCATTTTCCAATAGTATATATTGTTTTGAACTATATTATCCCTATTGTTTCCGTTTTTTACTATAAATATAAAAGCCAATTAAGAGAATCCCGAATATTACAACAAATATCAGTGGTAGCATTAAACTCATCTCTGCTACACCTACTTCAGAGTAAGCTGTATCGACCCCACCATCCCCACCATATACCGATGAATCATCAAGACCCTTACTATCAGAGCTTTCATAATCGGCAAATACATCACCATCAGAATCGGCCACTAAAAGAGTGGTTGAAGAAGTGCTATTATTATCTTCCTCATCCGGCTCAACTACAACCCCATTTTCCAAGGTACCAACCCTTCGGATGATCTCATCTTCGGTTGGTTCTACCCTATAACCAAGCAGCTCACTTCTAACCACGCGCACGAACAGACTGTCAAGAGTTGTTACTACATATGCTGGGATATGGGGTTCTGCGTGGGAGTTGCCAATACCAGAGTCATCTGTCAAAAATAGGTAGCGGCCGTGGGTAAAGACCCCAGCAATCCTCATGATATATTCTGCAGTATTTGCAACACCACTTGCCGCCAATGGATAGATATGAATTCCCTTTTGTCGTGCATTGTAAACGGCATTTAGTGTGTTATCTAACTTGTCATCATGTGGTGGTGCATCTGCCACAAGAATCAACATCCTCACAGTATTTTTACCTCTCCATCGATAATCCAGAGCTTTTTCTAAAGCTTGGTCCATGGCTTCAGGATAATCCCCACCACCAGCTGCATTTTGTTTGGCCAATTGCTCCTGCATAACCTCTAAAGAATCTGTAAACTCATAATTACGAACCACATAGTCATCACCAATATCTCTATACACGATAAGTCCGAATCTCATGGATATTTCAGGATACATATCTTCAATTACAGAAATGATATTTTTGAATTCATTGGTGAGATAGTTCAATTCATCACTCATGCTGCCAGTTGTGTCAATTACAAGCATCAGATCTAAAGAATCGGGAGAAGAAGACTGGGTGTCATACAATACTATCTCCACGGTTCTGTCTTCATTTAGGTAATCCAAATCAAGTTGCATCTCGGTTGACCAATCCTCAGATCCTGGTGATTTGACCTTAACCGAGAACTTTGTTGCATCCCCTGCACCATCCCTTTTAGGAAAGAAATAGAAAATACCATCTGAACCTGCGAAGGTTTCAATTAATGGTGATGTTCCTCCTTTTTTTGTGATACTTACGAATGCATGGCTTACATTCTGACCAATTGAATCGAGGATGTGCAATGTGACTCTATCTTTAACCGGAACTTTTGGCAAATTACTGTCGGACTTCTGCGTATCCTCAATATAATCTAAAAAGTAATTATAATTCAGTTTGTCGTCAAAATCTCCTGCAGTTAGTTGTGCAACCGCATCACCTATGGGTAGGAGAGCCAATGTTAGAATTAGCATTAATCCAATCATTTTTTTTCCAATCATTTCTTCACCTCACATATATTTTCCATTGTAATTAAAATGTAATCGAGTATATAAAGTAAGATTGGAACACTTTTTGGACAATTATATAAGCAGGTTGGAACGTATAATGAAAATCCACAGTTATTTCTCTATTCGATTCGTATTTTCCTATTATCCCATTTAAATTGAAATATTATACATCACCTATTGGCAAGATAAAGAGCATAGCTTCCAAATATCCTGCCGCCAACAGATTGAGATTCCGTATTAACATGACTTATATCATCCAAATAAGTATGATACTCCCAGCTCCCGGAACCCCAGCAAGCCGCTGCCTTGACGTCATTTCTTGCAAATATGAGCTGATCGCTTCCCCCGCTCTTTAAATTATCGTACTCGATTCTTATGTCATATTTCTCCAATTCAGGGGATTTTTTCAGAAGTTGTTTTGTAATGCGGTTCATGTGTCTGATTGAATTGTTATCGGCAACCGACATGGGAAATGCGTTTCCCCGCTCCAAATCCACATTGTCCATATCGAAGTTCAGATACATCAAGCAGTTCTTAAGAAT
>CBDVCK010000340.1:0-3620 GCA_965372465.1 uncultured Thermoplasmata archaeon
CAAAAATAGAACGAACGGCATTATTTGATGAGGGTGAGAGAAAGACCTAGATCTTTTCCCGCGATGATTTAAATTGCGGTTTTACAGGAACAGGGCCTGCAATCATTGAAGAGACAACAGCAACCTCTGTAATACCTCCCCATATTCCATACAAAGTCGACAGATTCGGTGTGATACATATGGAGGTGGGCTAGGTGGATGCAGTAAATCTTGAGATCATGAAAAATGCCTTCACATTCGTGCCCGAGGAGATGGGATTTGTCCTAAAACGAACAGCCTACTCCCCCAATATAAAAGAGAGAATGGATGCTAGCTGCGCGATTTTCGATGACAAGGCAAGGATGATAGCCCAGGCCGAGCATATTCCAGTACACCTTGGCTCCATGCCTTTAGCAGTACAGTATATTATAAAGTATTTTAAAGATGATTTAAATGAAGGAGACCAGATAATTGTAAACGATCCATATCACGGGGGCTCACATCTAAACGATATTACCCTTGTGGCACCGATTTTTCTAAAAAAGGAGCTTTGCGGATATGCTGTCAACAAGGCCCATCATGCAGATGTGGGTGGCTCTGCTCCTGGCTCCATGCCCAGTAAAAGCCAGACCCTGGATGAAGAAGGTATTGTTCTTGTACCCACAAAGTTGCTAAATGAGGGTGAGGAATGTAAAGAGGTCTTCGGCCTGATTGAAGGAGTCACAAGGAACCCCAGAGAAAGAAAAGGTGATCTTCGCGCCCAGATTGCTGCAAACAATACAGGCTGCAGAAGGTTTCTTTTCTATCTTGATAAATACGGATTGGACAGGTATGAGGAGTTTGTTGAAGCGATACTTGATTACAGCGAACGCAGGGTGAGAAAGGCAATTGTGTCCATCCCCGAAGGTATTTACAGTTCCCAGGATTATATGGACAATGACGGTATCACAGATGAGCCCGTAAAAATTGCCGTGAGTATTAATGTAAAGGTGGACGAAATAGAAGTCAACTTTACAGAAACAGACAAGCAGGTTGCGGGAAACATCAATTCACCCTTTGCTGTTGCGCTTTCCTCGGTATATTATGTTATTCGATGCGTAACCGATCCTTTTGCACCTCCGAATTCGGGCAGCCTCAGACCTATTTCGGTTCATATACCCAATGGTACCCTGCTCAATCCCCGACCTCCGGCAGCCGTATCTGCAGGCAATGTTGAGACCTCCCAAAGAATCGTGGATGTCCTTTTCCTTGCTCTAGCCAAAGCCATTGCAGATAAGATCCCTGCCCAGTCCCAGGGTACAATGAACAACCTTTTGATCGGTAGCAATGAATTCACGTATTACGAGACAATAGCAGGGGGAGAAGGCGCTTTTACAAACAGATGCGGGCAGTCCGGGATTCATACACACATGACAAACACTGCAAACACACCAATTGAGGCCCTGGAGACAGCTTATCCTCTGAGAATTGAAAGTTACGAGCTCATAGCCGGGACAGGAGGAAAGGGGAGGTATAACGGCGGTTGCGGGGTTCGTCGTTGCGTGCGATTTTTAGGTGAGCAAGGTATTCTATCCATAATCTCTGATCGCCGTAAATTCCCTCCAAAGGGTATTTTGGGGGGAGAAGACGCACAAGTAGGCAGGAATTACCTGATAAGGGAGGAGAAAACAAGAAATCTCCCCTCAAAGGTGACAATACCCATAAAAAAAGGCGATTTGGTGGTTGTGGAGACCCCTGGCGGGGGTGGATATGGGAAAAACCTGCAAAAAGCCTAAAAACCTCCACACCTTATGCCCCTTCATGGAAAATCTAAACGAAATTGTTGATGAGATAGAAAAGAACCTCGATGACAAGGATGCTATAAGAGAGGTTGCATTAAAGTCCTGCAGGGTCATTACAAGGCTTTCCACAGCCATCACCCAGGGAATTCATCGAAAAGAGGATGTCAGTTCCAGATTCACCGATGCAAGGGAAGAGGCTTCAAGACTTCGCTCCCTTGTGCAAGAGTATCCTGACCTGCTTCATTCGGGTTTTGTCCAAAGCGCGTTTCAGGAGCTCTGCGAGGCAGCCATTCTGCTTGCCGTAATTAATGGTGAGGCAATGCCATTTCCCAAGGATCTGGGTGTAACCGATACCTCCTACCTGCTGGGAATGGCGGATGCAATAGGGGAGTTTCGAAGACATGCCTTGGAATGCCTTCGGGCAGGAGATGTGGAGAGCGCAACCTCGTACCTGGAAAAGATGGAGATGTTCTACGATGTTTTATTGAGATTCAACTATCCCAATGCCCTAGTCGCAATCAGAAGAAAACAGGATATTGCAAGGAGTCTTGTTGAGAAGACAAGAGGCGAGCTTGCTGTGGCGGTCCGGGGCAAGACACTTGAGAAGAAGATCGATGAGCTTGAAAAGAAGATGTAAACAAAGCTTAAAAGAAATTCATAAAAAAATCATTTGAGATGGTGAAGCAGCAAAGGAAAAATGAGGGGGGACCTTTGCCACCCGTTAAGCACCATCTCTTCGTGACGATAGGAGGGAGGTAATTGGTATTATATTTGGTTACATTCTCTTATAAACGTTTTGCTACTGTTATCACAAAGGATAATTGTTTGAGAAACCGCCTTAAATACCCGATTTAAACCCCGAAAAGGGGATTTTACATATTTCAAAAATACCCCATAGAAAAACCTAGCCAGACTAAATCCATCATAAACATTATATCCCATTTCCCTCTATCCCCTAAAACGGTCAAAATATGAGGTATGTTTCAGGGTTGATTTACCAGGGTCGGGAGTTCAAATCGGGTTATCTTGGTTTTGAGGAAGGATTCATCAAGGAAACCGGAAGAGGTCCCAGGAAAGAATCCGAGGCAAAGGGTATAATCATCCCCACCTTCGTAAATGCCCATACCCACATAGGAGATGCAGTGATCACCCAGGAGATTTCAGGCTCCCTTGAGGAGGTTATGGCCCCTCCGGACGGACTCAAGCACAGGATATTAAGAACCACACCAAAAGAAACCATAATTTCCAGCATGAGGCGGAATGCAAAAAGCATGCTATCTTGCGGCATCGAGCATTTCTGCGATTTTAGGGAAGGGGGAGCGGAAGGTGTGAGACTACTTTCAGAGGCACTTTCCCAGTCCCCCATAAAACCAAAGATATTTGGAAGACCAAAAGATCTGAAGTACGACAAAGAAGAGATGGACGAGCTCTTAAAACTCGTGGACGGGATTGGCTTGTCCTCGATTTCCGATTGGGACGAAGGTCAAATCAAAGCCGTTGCCAAGCACACGAAAAGTAAACAAAAACCCTTTGCCCTTCATGCAAGCGAGAGAGTACGGGAGGATATCGATTCCGTACTCGACCTCAAACCCGATTTTCTTATTCACATGAACAAGGCAACGGATTCCGATTTGAAAATCTGCGCACAAAATGATATTCCCGTAGTAATATGTCCGAGAGCCGAGGTGTTCTTTGGAAATGCTCCTGACATTCCAAGGATGGTGAATTCAGGGGTTACACTTGCCCTGGGAACAGACAATGCCATGCTCAACTCCCCGGGTTCCCTGCTCCGCGAGATGGAGTTTGCGTACAAGATATCGAGACTCAAAGGCAGAACATCTGCAAAGGAAATCTTGAACA
>CBDVCK010000341.1:0-3584 GCA_965372465.1 uncultured Thermoplasmata archaeon
GCCAAGAGCACATACATTTGAAAATGGTGGTATCCTGCGGTTTTCTGCGGATGAACTGCCAGATGAGATGCACTCTGTTATGCTACCCATTACATTTTACACCGATTTTGAAGTCAGAGGAAGTGTGTATGTTGCTGAAAAGCCATCACTTTCGGTCCTGAAACATCTTGAGGAAGTCCCAGAGGATGCAGCACTTATGGACGGAAGGTACTGGATGAGCAAGGCACTTGTTTTGGATATTATGAAAAGATGGCCAACGATAATACAATTTGTTAGGTATTAATCGGTAATTATTTTATTATTCATTTTTTAATGTTTTAAAGGATATAATATGAATAGTGACAGCAACTGCAATAACTAGGAGGATGATTTGTATCCATAATATATTTATTACGACAAAAGCTGAAAAACCTATTGTAATCCATAAAAAGGAAATGGCAATGATCTTCACCTTGACTGGTATTCCCCTTCCCTCTTGATAATTTCTGATGTATTTTCCGAACCATTTATGGTTTATCAGCCAATTATACATCCTTTCAGATCCTCTCATATAACATGCCGCGGCAAGCAGAAGAAATGGTGTTCCGGGAAGTAAAGGAATGATAAATCCAATTATACCTAGTCCTAAAAAAATCGTACCTGCTGCTGTCCACAATCCTCGGACCATTTTACTTGATGATCTTTTAATTTTTTTAATTCTATCCACCACTTTTTAATAAATGCATTAATCTATTCGAACTTTTTTATCTGTGCACAAAGAAATGCTGCAACATCAGATACATCAAAAGGCCAGGCATATACTATTGGTATTTCAGAATAAAGAGCCTGTACCTGTTTGATTACCTGGGGTATCTCCATTTGAGCGTGTTCACCACCCTTTGTCATCATTGGAGTGATTACTACTATCTTTTCAGGGTTGTTTTCACTTGCCTCGATAATGGCTTCTTTTAATGTTGGCGAGCAAAACTCGTTAAACCCAATTATTACGTCGCATCCCGATTTCTTTTTAAGATGTTGTGCCATTTCGCAGGCACCTGCAAAGAATGGATCGTTATTTTCGGTTCTTGGCCAGGTGCGGATTTTAACATCGAGCTCGTCATATCTTGGTTTGATGTTTTTGCGCACTTGCTCAGGAGCATACTCCATCTGAACATGTAATCTGAAAAATTCTGTTAGTTCATCCCTGGGGAAGTCCAAGGGTGGGGCGCCATGCATTGCCAATACTATTGTGGGGGCCATTGAATCTCACCTGTTTTTTAGGAAATTGACAATAGATAGATTGTATTTAACTCTAACCCTGAATTCAGACACAGGGACATACAAATATTTTTTATACGTTCATACTGTATCGTATCTGTAGGTGAGACGTCTGAATAAGAAAGCTGTGGTTTTACTTTCAGGAGGTCTTGACTCTGCAGTGACTATGGCAATTGCACAAAAGGAGGGATATGAACTATATCCCCTATCCTTTGATTACGGTCAGAGACATGCCAGGGAACTGGAAAGTGCCAAAAAAATTGCTGTCCATTACAAAGTTGGTGAGCACAAGGAGTTGAAATTCGATCTTTCCCAAATCGGTGGCTCGGCCCTTACCGACAAGGGTCTTGATATTCCTGAAAAAAGGGAAGTTGGAGATATTGGTATCGACATCCCCATAACCTACGTTCCTGCAAGAAACACCATACTACTTGCTTTTGGTGTGGGTTACGCCGAGGTTATTGGAGCAAATGCTGTCTTCATTGGAGCGAATGCCCTGGATTACAGCGGTTACCCGGATTGTAGAGTGGAATATTTCGAAGCTTTCCAAAAAGTTGTGGAACTGGGGACAAAAATAGGTATTGAAGGAAAATCAATAAAAATCGAATATCCCCTTATAAATATGACAAAGGCAGAGATCATACAGGAAGGGGCAAGACTCAATGTACCCTTTAACTTAACATGGTCATGTTACAAAGGAGAGGGAAAAGCATGCGGGAGATGCGATTCGTGTCTGCTGCGGTTAAAAGGTTTCAAAGAGGCATATCTTGAGGATCCCATCCAATACCAGGAGAATGAAGAATGAAGATTACAGAGATTTTCTATTCCATTCAGGGAGAAGGTGTTCAAATAGGTGCTCCAACCACATTTATCAGAACCACTGGATGTAATCTTCGATGCAACTGGTGCGATACGAAATATGCTTATGAAGAGGGCAAAGTGACAAAAATCGAAGAAATCCTATTAAAGTTAAAAGAATTTCCAGCAAGCCATATTTGTATAACCGGTGGTGAACCGCTTATTCAAGAAGATACCATTGCACTCATTCAAAGGCTCAGTGAGAAAGGATATAATGTATGCCTGGAAACCAACGGCTCCAAGCCAATAGAGGAGCTGCCCTGCCTGGATTCGTTGATGGTCAGCCTCGATATAAAATGCCCTTCATCGGACATGCAAGATAAAATGAACTTTACAAACCTGGAGCTTCTTTCACCAAACGATCAATTGAAATTCATAATTGCCCATAAAAATGACTATGAGTACGCAAAGGACATCATTGCAAAATACAAACCAGTATCCAGTATTATTATGATGCCCCTGGGGGGCAAAGAATTAAAGGAACTTGCGGATTGGGTCCTTGAAGACGGACTCAATGTAAGAGTGTTACCGCAGCTTCATAAACTTATTTGGGGTGAAAAAAGGGGAGTTTAAGTCCTTTGAGCATTTTTTGTAGTTTAAATACACCTTCAATCTAGATATTCTATAGTAACAGGAGTACCTGTTTTTATTCCATTTGAGGCTGAAAGACCCATGTTTATTTCAACTACCCATTTTGCCGGACCTGAGCTGTGATATCTCGTGAGTTCATTGTCTGGCATATTTGGCTCCACCAGGGCCTCTTCGACATTTAGAACAAGTCTGTATTCATCAATAAAGATGATATCCAAGGGTATTAATGTGTTCTTCATCCAAAATGAAAGGTCCTGTGGATTATCATATACAAAGAGCATTCCTTTGTCTTCTTCCATTTCATTTCTGTTCATTAGACCGTAAGAGCGCTCTTTTGGGGTTTGGGCAATTTCGCATGTAATTTCAAGATAACTAGAATTTTCAATTTCAAATTTGACAAGTGCCAAGGGCAGTGGTTCTTCTTTTTCTTTGGTTTGCCACCAGAAGGTGATATAAACCGCTGATATTGCCACAATGACTGCGACCATTACCGCAAATGCTCCCGTCAATTTCTTCTTATTCATATTTGACGCGTCCTTTTGGAATGTATTTTTCCTTTGGTTTATATTTCTTTTTTGAGAGGATATATAGAATTGGTGTAAGAACAATCGTGATAAGCGTTACAATAACCAAAGCCATGAATTGTGATTGGGAAATTGCTCCAATTTCCAGACCAAATGAAAGTAAAACCAATTCCAGTGCACCCCGGCCACACATAGCAGTACCTATCATAAACGATTCTTTGTTTTTGAACTTGCATATCTTTGCACCGAGACCACAACCAACAATCTTACCCAGGAAAACGAGTGCGGCCAAAAGTAAAATTAGGGGTAACACCTCTATTAAAGAAATATCACCTTCATAAATGATAATACTGG
>CBDVCK010000342.1:0-3576 GCA_965372465.1 uncultured Thermoplasmata archaeon
TCTCCCGCATCTGAGGCATCCACAAAGAAGTATATCTGGGAGCCCTCGAAACCAGAGTACGGACCCCCTAAATCCACAACTGGTGGCAGGTTGTTGACTGTGACATTCAGTGTATCTATTGTGAAATCTCCATTGTCATCTATTACCTTGAGGCTAACATTGTAGCTTCCCTCATCATTCCAAGTATATGACGACGTTATTCCCACGCCATCATCGAATTCACCGTCATCATCAAAATCCCAAAGAAAAACAAGATTCGGATTGTCAGAGGGAGTATCATAAGTAGCAGAAGCATCAAAATTCGCGGTTTCCCCTTCATCTGCTGTTGTATCGGATCCTGCGTCCGCAACTGGTGGAGGATTGATAACAGTCAATTCCATGGTATCGTAGGCTTCATTACCAGATTCATCCGAAACCACAAGAACGATGATGTAGACACCCTCGTTTGTGTAGGTATGAGAAGGTGCCAGGCCGTAACCTATTGCACCATCGCCGAGATACCAGGTATAGTTGGTAATCTGACCTGAATTGTCAGAGGATCCCGAGCCATCAAACATGTACAGTGAGTCCTCATCTGTTGAATCGTCCAATCCTGCATCTGCAATGGGTATGGAAGTGTCATTGACAAATATGGTATAATTCAAGAAATCAAGACCTCCATTTCCATCATCGAGGGTCACGTTCACCCAGAAGCTGCCAACCTCATCGATTGCCGGAACGCCTGACAGCAAACCAGTATTTGCATCAATTGAAAGCCAGGAGCCATTGGTTTCGCAGCTCCAATATGAACTGCCTTCTCCTTCGTCATCACCGTGGAAGTCGAAACTGTACTCTTGATCCTCCGCAGTCCATTGATTCGGGGAGGTGGTTGTTATCTGAGGTGGGATGTTGTTTACAGTGAGCATGAAAATTGTAGAAACCAGGCCGCCGTCATTGTCGCTAACCGTAACATTCACAAAGTAAATTCCAACATCACCGTTATCGGGTGTGCCGTTGAGATAACCAGTCGTGGAATCCATGGTAAGCCATGAGGCATTTGTGGTAAGAAGCCAGAAGCAGGAGTCGAAATCGATATCCGAGTAGATGTACTGTACCGAATAAAGGGAATCCTCATCTGCAGAAAGAATATCCGCAGTCAATATCTGGGGCTCGGAGTTCAGAACCTCGGGAAGCACAAATTCATTGGTCTCTGTCCAATATCCTTCATCATCATCTGCAGCAAAGTGATGGCTGTAAACTCCTTTTGTCAGGCCTGAAATTGTGTAATAATAAAGTTTCCCGTCTGTATAGGTTGTGTCCCCTGGGTCCACCTCGAACATTACATAGGAACCCGCACTGGATGGCCCGCTGAGATTCAATGTTATAGTTCCTGGAGGATAATTGTCTATGTCAGTGTAACTAACAGTGAAGTTGAATGTTGCTGTGGTATATCCAGAGGTGGGTAGAACTTGTGGAAGGGTAAGTTCCGGAGGATTGTTTGTGACATCCAAGGGTAATGGAGTGGTTGAGCACCAATCCCATGAATCGAATGCTGTGAAGAAGTAAGAGTATATGCCCTTCTCCAATACCTGATTGAAATAATAATCCTTTCCGTCTGTATAATCAGTATCTGCGGGGTCCAGTTCGATCATTGAGATATTGAATGAGACAGGTCCAGCAACCGTCACGTTTATTTCTGAAGGAGCATCGTTATCCCTGTCGAAGTAAGTTACAGTGAAGTTGAAGGAGGTTTCGCCCGCTCCTGTGGAAGGCGATACATCCGGGTATCTGAAATAGGGAGGGTTGTTGTTCACTGTAAATGGGATAAATGAGGTGTCATTCCAAATATACCCGTCGTTGGCCATGAAGCGGTATTGATACGAACCTTTTGGTAATGTCAGATTCATAAAGAACCATTTACCGTCAGTTAAATTGGTATCAGTTATATCCACCTCGTTCATGGACAGGTTGTAATTGTTTGGTCCTGTTATAACAAGTTTTAGAGGAGCAGGATAATCGTTGTCGGAATCAAGATAGAATATTGAGAAGTTGAACCACCCTTCTCCAAATTCCCCTACTTCGCTTATGTAACCAGGGTTTATCAATTGACATGGAGTATTATTGAAATAGGTCAGTGAAAAATCGAATAGAGTGGGTGTTATGGTTGTGTCAGTGGTTAAGAATTCGACCTTGAACCTGATTATGCCGGAAGAGGTGTCCACCAATCTCATATCCCCTCCGAAAGGTACGATATCCCAGTTTGAGCCTGAATTAATCGAATACCAGAATGTTATCCACTGACCTGCCAGGTTGGAATTGCTGCCAAACCAGCCCCAGTTGGATACAGCAGGAGGAATAAAATCGTTCACCATCTCCAAGGTGCCGTTTTGCGAGTAATACTCATAGGAAATGTTCACATCGGCAAGCACAGGCGTGTTGCTTGAGTTTGTTGTTCTTAGAATAGCTCTGTACTGGATAAATTGGTTGTCAGGTGATGTAATGGTATCCCCAAAAGGATTAGAATAAGCAGTGGACCAGGGTCCCCAAGAAGAATTATCAGAAGAGGTTCTGGTCTGAATGATAACACTGGTTCCCGTAGATAATTTCTGATCCCAGTTTATCTCCCTCCATATGGACTTGTAACCCGCATCAAAACCAATGGAGATGTATTCCCCAATGCTCTCATTACCCAATCCGCCTGCTGAAAAATTATCGAAACCTACGATGCATTCAACCTCGTTTGTTGTATCTATTACGACCCGAAGTCTAAGTGAGATATTATAGAAACCCATGCTCAGAATCCATTCACTGATATCCACAATCTCGGGTGTCCATGATGTTGGGGAGACTATATTATGATTCCATACGATTGTATCGTTGATTGCGATGCTCATCTCTGCAAAAGTGGCATTTGCAAATCTTTCCACAACCCTGTCGAAGGTGATATTGGTTCTTTCGAAGATTATGGTAACATCATAAAGAGTTGGGGATTGTGTAGAATCCGCAGTTTCCAGATGAGCCCGATACTGGATATACTGGCCGGGCCCAAAGACTATCCCATCCCCGGATTGGGAATAATTGCCGCTCCAGGGATTCCAAGATACATCAGGTACTGGGGTATTACCTGTACGGGTCTCAATGGCAATCGTGGTCCCTAAGGGATTATCCCCGTTCCAGCTTATATTGCCCCAGTCGTTTACTGTTTTTCCTGCATCGAAGACCTGGGAGGTGAAGTTGCCGTAGAGATAGTAGTCGGGGAGCACCCAATCCACAACCAGTCTGGGTCTTTGACCTGATGCACCGTCATCGCTTGTTAAATCCACATACCTATCGATATTGTCAACAGCGTCCCTCAAAAGAAGGCCGTAATTTGATGTCCCGTCAATCCATTCTTGAACTAATGTAGTCAAATTAAAACTGTGGAATACATTAGATTCCAATACATCAAAAATTGATACATCATATAAAAACGGATCATAATCTCCTCCTGGTATTGACCAGGGTATCAAGGGATTTGTATCTGCAACATTCCACGTAGCTCCATCTGTTGCGGGACTGCTTGTTATTCCCTCATCCCAATCTGTGGTGATTCTGTGC
>CBDVCK010000343.1:0-3575 GCA_965372465.1 uncultured Thermoplasmata archaeon
AACAGTGTGGTTGTTCTTGTCCTGGATGGAAACGGAGGATCAGATACACAATCCTTCACAATTACAGTGGCAAATGCAAATGACACTCCTGTGATAATATCCACCCCGATTACGACCTCTACAGAGGATGAATCCTACGTCTATGATGTCAATGCAAATGATGTGGACGTTGGCGACATACTGACCTACAGTCTAACCGCATTTCCCACAGGGATGACAATCGACCCGGATACGGGAGTGATATCTTGGACTCCTACAAATGCCCAGGTTGGGTTAAATTCCGTAACTGTCATGGTTTCGGATGAAAGCGCAAGTTCCGTTACACAATCCTTCACAATCACCGTCACCAATGCAAATGATGCACCCAATATCTACTCCACACCAGTGACTGCGGCAACCGAGGAAGTTCAATACACCTATGATGTCGAGGCTCAGGATGTGGATGGCGACACTTTAACCTACAGTCTCAGCACGTATCCAAGTGGAATGGCGATTGATAATTCCACAGGTCTGATCACGTGGACGCCTTCAAATTCCCAGGTGGGGTCCTACAGCGTGGTTGTTCTTGTCCTGGATGGGAACGGAGGAACAGATACACAATCATATTCGATTACTGCGTCAAATGTAAACGACGCACCAACAATTATATCCACACCCATTACCACTGCAACAGAGGATGAATCGTATATTTATGATGTTGACGCAAATGATGTGGATGTTGGCGATACCCTGACCTACGGTCTAACCGCATTCCCCACAGGGATGACAATAGACCCGAGCACTGGAGTGATATCTTGGACACCCACAAACGCCCAGGTCGGATCAAATCCTGTAACTGTCATGGTTTCGGATGAAAACACAAGTTCCGACACCCAATCATTCACAATCACTGTTGCGAATGTAAATGACCTACCCGCTATTTTGTCTTCATCCATTACAACCGCTACCGAGGAGGTTCAGTACTCCTATGATGTTGAGGCGCAGGATGTTGATGCAGGAGATACTCTGAGTTACAGTTTAACCACATATCCAAGCGGAATGACCATTGACAGTGCAACCGGCCTAATCCTATGGCCCCCCACAAACGACCAAGTGGGTACAAACAACGTGGTGGTTCTCGTCTCGGATGGAAACGGAGGAACCGATACACAATCCTTTACAATTACTGTTGCGAATGCAAATGATGCACCCGCCATAATCTCGAGCCCAATTACAACAGCAAGCGATGATGTTCTGTATATTTATGATGTGGAGGCAAGCGATGAGGATGTGGGCGATAACCTGAACTATAGTCTAACCGCGTACCCCACAGGGATGGTTATCAATGCAACAACAGGTCTTATCGAATGGACCCCAAATGATTCACATATTGGCCTGAACAGTGTAACCATCCTGGTCTCCGATGGAAACGGAGGAACAGATACCCAATCCTTCACAATATCTGTATCTGATTTCAATGATCACCCAACCATTATATCAACTGAAATAACGGATGCAATAGAGGACTCCCAGTATACTTATTACGTTGAAGCCCTTGATGCTGATGATGATGTACTGAGCTTCAGTTTAACAACATGTCCTGCCGGGATGACAATTGACGGCCCAACAGGTTTGATTTTGTGGACTCCCATAAATGACCAGGTGGGTGATAACGACGTGGTGGTTCGTGTCCTGGATGGAAAAGGAGGAGCCGATACACAATCATTCACAATTACTGTTGCAAATACGAATGACCCGCCAAACATAAGTTCGATACCCATCACAACCGCAACCGAGGATTCAATGTATTCCTATGATGTGGAGGCAAGCGATATTGATGTCGGCGATGCCCTGACCTTCAGTCTGACAACTGCTCCATCAGGTATGACAATTGACCTCATAACAGGCGAAATAACATGGACACCCACAAACGATCATGTTGGATTAAACGACGTTGTGGTCCTCGTCTCAGATGGAAATGGAGGCAACGATACACAAGCGTTCACAATCACTGTTGCAAATACCAACGATGCTCCCAGCATCATCTCGACACCCATTCTGGCAGGAACAGAGGATATGCAGTATAATTACGATGTAAATGCAACAGACATGGACATTGGAGACATCGTAGATTACAGTCTGACAACATATCCGGATACCATGGTAATCGACAGTGCTACAGGTATGATAACCTGGACACCAACAAATTCCGAGGTAGGAGAAAATCCTGTGACAGTGAGAGTCATTGACGGCAATGGCGGGCAGGATACCCAATCCTTCTCAATTTCTGTCGTGAATACTAATGATGCGCCCTCTATCATTTCTGCTCCCGTTAAAACGGCTACTCAGGATAGCTCATATTCTTATGATGTAGATGCAACTGATATGGATATGGATGATACCGTAACCTACAGTCTAACTGAATTTGCTGAAGGGATGACCATCGACCCAAGCACAGGGAAAATTTCCTGGCGGCCCACAAGCGCCCAAATAGGAGATAATTCCGTAACAGTTGAGATATATGATGAAAGTGGTGAAAAGGATACCCAAACATTCACAATCACTGTTGCGGATGTGAATGACCCGCCGACCTTTACCACGCAGCCAATCACCCAGGCAACAGAGGAGCTCGAGTACTTCTATAAAGTCGAGGCCCTTGACATCGACTGGGATATTTTGACCTATAGTTTATTGAATTATCCAGAGGGAATGGTGATCGACAGAAATGACGGGACAGTAACTTGGACGCCCACAAACGCACAAGTGGGGGCCCACTCCATTGTTATCAAGGTGATTGACGGAAATGGCGGTGATATAAGACAATCATTCATAATAACTGCTGAGAATGTGAATGACCCGCCCTCAATAACCTCAACCCCTGTTACGGAAGCCACAGAGGAAGAGGTATACGCTTATCAAGTCCAGGCAGAGGACATAGACCCGGAAGATGGCATGTTGAGGTTCGAGCTGGCGGAATATCCACCAGGAATGCAGATAAACGCAAGCACGGGTATAATCTCCTGGACACCTACAAATGCCCAGGTGGGTGATAACAACGTTATCGTTAGGGTTTCGGATGTAAATGGTACAAAAGATACCCAACCATTCAGTATAAATGTCCTGGACGTAAACGATGCTCCGGTGATCATTACGGCACCGGTTACGGAGGCAACAGAGGATGTCCAGTACTTCTACGATGTCAATTCACAGGATGTGGATTCTGGCGATACGGCAATCTACAATTTGACCTTGGCACCCCAGGGTATGAGCATCGATGCTCAGACCGGCATCATAACCTGGACACCCACAAATGCCCAGGTTGGCACACATCAAATCGCAGTAATGGTTACAGACTCCCAGGGTGCATTTGCCACAAGATCGTGGACAGTCACAGTTGCGAACACAAACGATGCACCCGAGATGTCCGGTATGATGGTAGTTCCTGAAACAGGGAATAACAAGGACACATATAGATTCACTTTGACCTACAAGGATTCGGATGATGATTCAGGCACAGTCAAGGTAATCATCAATGGAGGGGAGTATGATATGGCCAAGGTCAGCGGGGATACAATCACAGGTGAGGTATATTTCCT
>CBDVCK010000344.1:0-3555 GCA_965372465.1 uncultured Thermoplasmata archaeon
CGATCTTCTATGGCATCATAAAAGATATGTAGTTCATCCATGACACCATCATAAAAATTTGAAACTGGGTTAGCCTCTTCCAATGCTCCGATAGAGAGATCATAGGACTGTGTTCCAGTGGTACGTAAGGATGAGACAGAAGAATAGATTGGATCATCAGGAAACCCATTCTTCCAGAACTGAATTCTTCCATGATCATATGTCACTGCAACATGGTTCCAAATATATCGGTCAACTGTATAGTCACTTAAAAATTCATGCACGCTTCCTTGATTATCCTGGACTGTAAGCTTTAATTTACCAGAACTGCTTTCAAACGAAAGCATATATTGTCCATCATTATTTGCTGGATCTCCCTTAGCAATTATTACACTATCCTGACCATATGAATCTGGTTTAAGATATACAGCGATAGTAAACTCCCCATTTAAATCAAGAACATTAGAATGTGTATGATCGTGTTGTATCAATATATATTCTGCACCATCAAACTCCTGTGCCATGCTATGCGAGCTCGAATAAAGACAACCTTCAACTGTTTCTGTGGTTCTGGTGTTGAATTGATGCAGTGCGTTTCCACTGTTTTCTTTTAGCTTGTTCACCTCGGCACCATTAACCATTTGAGGATCCATATCGAGATATAAAACCTCGGGAGGATAGAACCCATTTTGTCTTTCCATTGTTCCCACCAATCGGTTATGAATATTCTCAGGAGGATGGGTCCATGACGGATCTGATGATTCACTGGTAACCAACCAGGGATAATTTAAATTTGACGCCCTGTATTGAAATATATCCCCCCCCCAGATGTTTTTGATTAGAGGGCTTTTATAAACTCCATTCTGATTGGGCCCTTCTTCATCTATATTTGTTATTTCAAAATATGCAGATAACGGAAAGGTATTTATTTCATTTGCATATAAATCAAGGTCCACCCAACTGTCAGAGGCATATGCATCTGCAATAATAAATCCTTCTGTATTTAGTAAACTTACATGTTCCCCTGGCTGAACACCATTGATACGAATTTTTCCGGTTGAAGAATCACCCAAAGCAGAAAAATCGAAAAATGCCTGTCCTCCCCAAAGATCATACGCTATTCCCATAATATCTTCACCAACGGTATTGATATCGTCAGATCTGATTATAAGTTGTAACCACTGATCATGATTTGAGGGGAGTTCTCCCATGTATTTCGCATTCGGCGGAGGATAATCTAGATATCCCGGTCCCCAGCCAGCATGATGAGTAACAAGGTCAGAACCTTCAAGATGTGAGTATCGAAATGCAATATCACTAGGTAAAGTTATAGAGGGTAAATATATGTATTCAATATGAAAATCTCCTGTATTCGGCTGCAAATAATTTCCCGAATAAGTGAGGAAACCATGAACATGCCATCCGCTTCTTATTTCACTTTGATGGGATTTTAAACCACTAACTGGATATGCATTCGGAGGACATTTGTCCTTATCATACCATTCGAATTCATCTTCACCATACGTGTAATCATTATCAGGATCGGGAAGGTCATCCTCGATATAAACAAAATCCGCTTTTAAAAACCCTGTTTCAATTTTTGCCATATCAGACCATTGTTTCGAAGGTGTGTATTTATATGCACCAGGGAATATTTCGTGAAATGGAGTTTCAAATTCCAAAATGCCCTCTCTGTTAAAAATCTTTATTGTCATTGCTGGGCTAGCCCATACGGGGAAATCTAGCCATATTGAATCGGTATTGGGATCAACCTTATCTATATTGTATTGGACACCGGTCATGGAAAGAAGTTGAGCGGTTTGCCCCTCGCTTAAGGTATCCTCGCCGAAGCCTATACTTATTTCACCCCCTTCTCGTAAACCACCTCCATAACAATAAACTTCATCAATCCACATTTTTGCACCTGATGTAGAAAAATCACCACAACGAAATCTGATTTTATCAATAGTGAATTCTTTGCAAGCATCATAATATTCACCATCAAGCATTGGAATACCATTAACATATATAGCGAATTCATCAAGAGATACTTGAGCGATAGTAATTCTATACCAGGCTTTGGTATTATACTCGATTAAATATCTTTCATTTCCAGCGTAGTTGCTAGATACTTTTATCCAACCATCGGTATCGAAAATAATCATTAATAGTACATCTTCATCAGTAAATATAAGATAATAATCCCAATTATTATCATCAACACTTACAACAACATTTATCTTTTGATGTCCTGAAACAGGAGGAACATCTCTTTCTACAATTGGATTTCCAAGATCCATGTGGTCATATAGGCATAAAGAATACGGATGAAGAGAATGACTATCTAATGTAACTTGACCTCCACCAGTATGATAATAATTTGATATATCTCCATCATCAAAATTATCATGAATATTTACCACATTTGAAGTCTGAGTCAATTCACCTGGGCGATAGTAACTATATTGAGTCTCAGTATTAGCATACGAACTAAAGGTTTCTTGCCCAATAGCATTTTTTGAATATATCTGATTCCCCCAATTATCGTAATAATAATTCGTGGAAAATGATATTTCGTCCTGTCCTTCCTCGTAAAAGTCCTCCTGAATAATATCCCCGTTCATATCAAACCATAGAACTGTTTTTTCCTGCTCGGTTAAATATTTATCTCTTTTTATTATCATTTGGCTGAGTTTTTCCGGATAGAAATCATATTCATTAATCCCTAGGAATTGCAATCCTTGGCTACCCTTGGCATAATAGAAATGATTTTCACAGGATAGAATATCGCCTGCGAGATGAGTATAGGAGAATGCATTTCCTTTTGCAGAGTAGTATTCATCAACTATCTCGGTTGCAATGAGGAAGGTTCGAACTTCTGTTGATACTTCCACAGGACCATACCAATTATATTCTATAAATCCTCTTTCAATCAGATCTCCATTATCTAGTACTTCTATTGCATTCGGAAATATGATTTTCGTAATTAAATCTCTATTTAAGCTAATTTCATATTTGAATTTAGTTGGACCTCGGCCTGAAATTGGATCATAGTTTAATGAAGCTAACGGGTCTTTTACACTCTCAAGATTTCCATAAGGGTCGTAGGAATATTCTATGGTTTTTTCGTTGGTTCCTCCCAAAGGTTGACTTATTGATGATAATTTACCAATAACTGGGACATATGAGAATTGTATCTGTCTACCAATGGAATCCTCAATATAATCTATGCCATTCATATTATAATGGAATTGAATAGAATTACTATAACTATCTTTGTAATGATCCAAGATTCCAATTGCGTCACCATAGTTATCACTCTGAATAAAATGATATTCGTAGCCATTACTTAATAGAAGTTCGTAGGTATATAAACCCAAAGTACCAAATCTTGTCAATTTGAAGTCAATACCGAGGTGGTTCTCAAACACATTATCCTCCCAGATAAGTAAGTATCGTTGTCCTCCAAATAGATATAGGAAATTTGGACTTATCCATGGAAAATCCAACTGCCATCCTCTGCTCATTTCAGCATAAGGGGATTGTTCGTACAGGTAAGGAACCAAACCTAGAGGG
>CBDVCK010000345.1:0-3490 GCA_965372465.1 uncultured Thermoplasmata archaeon
CATAATGTCACTTCCAGTGACGATGTGGCTGCATTGGGTAAAGCCAAACAATCCTTTATGACCGGCTCCCAGGACATACAGAAGATAGTATCCACAATGGAGTTCAAAAAAGGTCTGGCCGTGATGTTCGATGATAAGACGAGGAAAATCGAAATGTGCAGGGTCAGGCCCAGACTGACGATACATTCCGGTGTGGATGCGTCAGCTATTCCTTCCGAGGAACTTAATCGAAATGTAAACACAATTGATTAGAAAATGTAAGTAAACCCAAGAAAAAGTATTAAATATTGGGAATTAGATTATGTGCAAAATTGTAATATAGGGGGGAGAAATCAATGAATAGACCTCGAATTAAGAAGAATTTATGTTGGAATGAAAAGGGTGCGTTAGAGGGTTTGCCACTGTATTTGATAATACTTGTGGTGATAGCCGCTATAGCCATTGTGATTATAATGACTTGGATGAGTAGCATAGACTCACCGAAAGTATTTGGAGCTATCTCCACTGATCCTCAGCAGATCACCTTAACAGATGGAGATGGAGATGGATTTTCGTCAACCGAAACCGGATCTCTAACAATTACTGTACGCGATTCCAATGATAATAAAATTAATGGGGCAACTGTTACGTTATCAGGTTGCGATGTCTGTTTTTCCGGTGGGGACACGGCCTGGGCTGAAACAAATGAAAATGGTGTAGCAACCTTCAACAATCTACATATGGAAATTACAGAGGGTTCTGCCGGTAGTTTAACCGTATCAATTCAGAAGTCGGATTACCCAAATAAGGAAATAACTGTTCCCGTGATTGGATAATTCATAAATATTAGTAAATTCTTCGTCAATTCCATTAAGGCAATCCACCTTATCTATCGTGCAAAATTATATGTATGGTGTTTTCCATAAAGATATGAACATCCAAAATGAAGTGGATTGGGTTGCATGGTTATCGACAGGAAATTCCGAGTATCCGCTTGGATATTAGCAGTATTTATGTTAATAAATGGTAATTTAGGTGGAACCAGCTCAGCAGATGTCGCAGAAACGGATAACGACCCCGTACCCCTTGAAACCACGGATGCAAATGAAACAGGCTTATTTGAGACAATAACAACCACAGTCCAAATCGACCCTGGGGAGATGTTCTACATATATTTCGACCCAGAAGACAGGGAACTAGAGGCAAGACCTGCCTATAACCTCCCTGAAGAGTGCGATGAAGCAATTGCATTGGCTCCTAAATGGCTGCGGGGTAATCTCTCCTACAAGTTCAGGCAATTGGATTCTGATTTCAGGACGACATATGCCAACCTCATATTGAACTCGCCCGACCCCAAGTATATCGACGAAATCGCATTCGTGATTGCCCATACCGCAGTGCAAAATCTCGAGGACAATGACTTCTTTCCCGAGCTTATTACCCACAATGCTGAATTGGTCTACGAAAATGATCAATTTCTCCATTATGTCGAGGTTGTGGAAAGGGAGGATTACACGACAGTTGTGTACAAGGATAAGGACAATTTAAGTGTTGAGCTTCCCAGGCAACTCTACTACTGGTATATCGTTCATCCGAAATTAAGCGACGAGCTTGCTACTTATATCGATCCTGAGCATAATTATACAAAAGACTCTCCAATAGGCGACAGAAATCATGGAGTACCGCCTCCCACTGGCAAGTTCTGGAGGGATTGGCTGTTCTATTTCAATGATTCTGGTTATCCGCTGCTCAAGGATAAATTGGGAGGTGCATACACATTATGGGAGGCCATTTCAGCATGCAATAGCTGGGTCGGCGGTTCTATGAGATTCACAAGCGACACGGAAAGGCCTATACAGCCGGTGAGAATCTATCGCAAGCACTACGGAAGATGCGGTGAATACCAAGACATGCGCAATGCCGCTGCAAGGTCGGGTTTAATCCCTTCAGCTAGTGCCTCAAATCGTGCTGAAGATCACGTCTGGAACGAGTTCTGGGACGGGAGGTGGATCCATTGGGACGGTACAGTGGACAATCCCATGATGTACGAGAACGGCTGGGGAAAGACGATCTCCTCTGTATGGAATACCAGAGGCGACAGCTATATCTGGTCAGTTACCGAAAAATACACCCTGATTTGTAACTACACAGCTACCGTCTTAGATGACTCTGGATTACCGGTTGATGGGGCTTTGGTTAGGGTGTTAACAGAGGACTATTACTTCCCAGATAGACTCACCACAACAACCTGTGGGGTGACTGATTATAGAGGATCAGTGATCATACCCCTTGGAGATGAAAGGAACTTCTGGTCAAGTGCAGAATCAGATGATCTTGGCAGCGATCCAATGAATGGAGAAACCCAGGTAATCTCCAATTCTGAAGCAGGTGTCAATTATACACACACCTTTAATTTACCCATGAGCGCCCCTTCATTGAATGCTGAGAACACGGCTCCGCCAATGGTGGTTGATCCAGATTTTTGGATGGAGGTAGAGTATGAAGTGGAGGCAAACATAGTAAGGACCGATAATGTCTACACAGGAGAGCGCGGTGACTTGTATGGCCCTTCTGGAAATATCCACTTCTTTATATCAGATTCGATTAACTACAATTTATTCAATAATGACCTGTCCTTTGATGCATATTATGTCCAAGAGAGGTCAACTTCTGGAAATGCAACTTTTGCCCTCCCTGATGAAGATACATATTATGCTGTTCTTGACAATGGATTTTCACAGGAAACAATGAAAATTGTCAAAATAACTGTGAAAATATTCAGCCCGATTCAAATTGAAATAACCGGCCCTCAAGACAACCAGGAATTCGATGATGGGGAGATTGTGTTTATAACCGGAACCTCACGGGGTCCAAGAGGAATAAGCACGGTAGAGATTGAAGTGGATGAATTGGGGGTTTGGCAACCAGCTGCAGATACCTCGGGAATGGGTGAGGAACCGTACAGTTACTGGCAGTATAACCTGGATACAGATGAATTAAAACCCGTTATTCATAAAATCACAGCCAGGGCAAGCTTTGGTTACAATTCTTCTTCTGTGTCCCTCAATATAAGTCTGATAGATGTTACAAGCCCTGATATTCTTGTTGATAATCCTTCTGAAGAGGGTAAGTACTGGCTTGGGGAGACCATTATCATAAATGGGACGATAACAGATAACGGGTGGATAAACAGCCTCAAATTGATAATTGATTCGGATGAACAAAACAGCACAAATATTCTACCCTTTTTAAATGATGATTTTTTCTCGTATAATTTGTATGCAAACGACCTTGGATATGGAGAGCATACGATAACAATCTGGGTCAATGATACAGAATCGAATTTTGCCTCAATTACAAGAAATATCCTGATTCTTGAGAGTGTCGAGCCTGAAGTTAGGATAGATACACCTTCGGAAAATTCTGTGTTTAAGCGGGGGGATATCGTTGAGATGACCGGATTTGCACAGGATAACCAGGAAATCGTATCCCTGGAAATCATTATAGGAGA
>CBDVCK010000346.1:0-3448 GCA_965372465.1 uncultured Thermoplasmata archaeon
GTGGTGATATTGAGTTTGAGGTGGAGGAGGAGGGGTATATGGATGTTCATTTTGAGGTAGAGGAGCGGCATAAGGCGGTTCTTTTTGTGGTTTTTCTTCTTCTATCTCTTCAACATATTCAACTTCGTCTAATATTCTCTTTTTAAGTTGATCCTTTGTGCCTTTAGTTTCTAAATCAATAATTTCACAAATTTCAACTAAAACATCTTTATTCAATATTCCTAGAATATCTTGTACATCAGCTTCTCCACTTTCAATAATCCTTTCGATTAGCTCATCTTTAGTACCACTACGAGGTAAATTTATACTATCAAGCATAATTTGAAGATCCTCTTTATAAAAGTATTTATCGAGTAGGACTTCGAAAAACTCAACCCCGGTAATATCTTCTTCCTCTTTTTCTGGGATTTTACTTTCCCTTGATTTTTGCTTTCCCTTTTTAGAAAAATTAGTATTCAAGACTTCATCAATATCCTCTATTGTGATCCCTCTAAATCTTGCTAATTTATCAACTATAAAATATTTCTCCCCTCTAAGTTTAACAAGTGGTATCTCAGTGAATTTTGGAGTTAAATCTATATGAAGAGCTTTAGCTACTTTTTTCAAATCACTGAGGGATAAAGAATTTAATACTGATCTCTTTGACACTTTAGCACACATATGTACCCTCCAGATTATCAAAATGCGTTAAATATATTTAAAACTAATTGCACGAACAGCCATTAAACGGCGAATTAGCATTGATTATAAGATTATCACTCTTGGGGCTCGGTATCTTCATGGTGGGCTTATGGATATTTATCATGGGGGTGAATCCTGAGGGAGAGGATTATGGTGAGATGAGGAGACGAAAGCGAGGATGTTAAATTATTTAATTACGTAATGTTCGGGGAATTTCTGTTTCCTCTGTATAGCTTATAAAGTTGTGTTATTGTAATCATACTACTATATTGAACCAGTGCCTTTTTTAATCAGTCCGATTGCATGCGACGAGGCTCGATAGTTTATATTAGAACGAGTATTAAATATCAGAATTACATACCTCTCTTCGAAGGGATAACTATGTCATTGGTCGATGGGTTTAGCGATTGGATCATTAAGAATCCAGCAGTGTTTGTGTCATTACTTATTTCAGCGGTGCTGACAATCATAGCGATATGGGCCGAGTTAGGGAGACGAAGATCTGAGCGATTACATTTGGTTCCGCTTTGTGCACTAAAACCTGAAACGGATATTACGGAGTTGAAAGACCCTGGCAAAAGAGAAGGAAAAGGGAAATTTAAGATGATTGCTAGAATTAAAATATATCCTCATGGTGGAAAAATATTATATCCAAAATTCAACTATATTTTGACCTTCGAGAATACCAAAGCTATGATGTCCGGCGTTGCCCGACTTATAGGTGCAACGCCAGTTATATCTAAACAAGAGGGTGGGCCCTGGTCATTCGATGTGCCTAAACTATCAAAGAATGATATTCAAAGTATTGAATATTTATATTTGGCGCTAGAATGTTCTGACCAACTGCTGAGGAATTATTTTACTATAGCTAGATTTAAATATGTCGCAGGAGGTTGGGCCTGGAATACAGTTTTCAAGATGAAAAAACTAAGGCCTTGGAATAAACAAGAGATAAAACTGTTTAAAGAAGTTCCTCCAAAATGGGTAGAAAAATATAGTGAGGAGGGAGAATTGGTCCAAGATTGGAGCGACCTCTTAATTGCTCAGACAAAAGAATCGATTTAATTTATTGATTGACAGAAAGATTGACATAGATCGAAATTTATGCCGATATTGAGTAGATAGTATGGATGAGAAAAAAATTCCTGATGTTGCATTTATCGGGATTTGCGATCGTGCTGAAAAATTACCTAATCGGTTGCAAAACCAATGGTATTACAACATCCTTGGGCTCAGAAATAGTGTATTTCCCCTTATATATCCTTTTAGCCTTTCTAATTTCAAACTCGTTCTGGCGGTATATGATTTCCAAAATTTTACAGAGGCCTGGATAAAATTACGGGAGGAAGATGGTAGAGAGTTTTTCCGCTGGAAATTTGGAAAGTTATCGACTCCCTTAGAACAAGGTAAGAAGGTTTATATGCACCAAGAATTCATTATTCCAGCCGATTTTCCAGTATGGTCTTTTATGGTATCCGATATGCCTGATATACTTATCACTGGTCCTAAACGATATAAAATATATCTTGTCAGAGAGGATCAGGAATTCATTCTTGGAGATATATCGTTTAATTTACTAGAAACACATCCATTTACTAATGATCAAATAGATGCGATGAGAAGTAACCCAACCACTCCAAAAGCAGCTTGGATGGAAATCTTTTGTAGAAAGTGCGGTGATAGATTGAAAGTTTATTGCTCGTTAGATAAAAATGTCGAAATTATGGGCAACGACTTTATGTGGTATCAAGATCTCCCTGATGAATTTATATGTCAATGTGGGAAATTCGTTATTGAGCTTGGAATATTGCGAAGAAACATGCATAGCTTGCTCATGAGGCCTTATAGTTCAATCAAAGAAATTTCATCTGCAAATTTATACGAAAAAGAGGCTCTAAGGAATCTTTTTACTGATTTTTTAAAACTTCTTGATACTAATCCTAGTGAGCAACAAGTATACAATTTTATCAAAGAAAATCCAATATTGCTTAATAGGTTTTCCCCAGAACGGACATTTTTTAAACGCCCGATCACACCAAAACATGAAACCGATATTGTGATTTTAAACCATCAAAAAGAACTTATTCTAATTGAGTTGGAAAGTCCAGAAAAACAAATTCTTACTAAAAAAGGTGCCATTCATCATAAAACTCAACAAGCATTCCAACAAATCAAAGATTGGCTTTATGAAATCAAAAGAAACCGATTAGCGGTATTAGACTGTATTCCACTTAAACTTGACGAAGTATCTAATGAAAAAGGATATGTGATCATAGGCCGTGATAAGAACTGTAATGAAGAGCACCTTTTCAAACAAAGGTCGTCTGATTTGGAAGTTGAGTTGCTAACTTATGATGATCTTCTAAGGGATTTGAAGGTTCTTATTCGGGATTTCGGGCTTCTATAAGTACCTTTTTTCAGAACATTGGTTCTCCATTTGTCCGCATGGTGTGGATTCGATGTATAACGCCATCCTTAAAATGCGAATATTGTTTATCCTGGGTTGCATTTACATAGCTCTAGGTCTGTTTATGTGAGGTGTTGAGCTTGCCAATTGGTATATGATCCTGTTCTTGGGTATCTTTATGATGGGGTTCTGGACCTTTATTATGTAGTGAATCCTGAATTAAAGGATTATGAGGAGAAAAGAGAGGAGAATCGATAACCTTAATTTGATTCTTTAATTTCATTTTCATTTTTTCTTAACCAATCTCCGATAGTCCCAGTGTTTACAATTTGATTTCTAAGAGTATTATCTGGGAAACCG
>CBDVCK010000347.1:0-3430 GCA_965372465.1 uncultured Thermoplasmata archaeon
TTAAAGAGCGCTAACAGCAAAAGAAAATCCCAAACTTAACCGAAAGAATATAAAAATTTGTGCAAGAAAGAATGGATAACGGATCATGATTTACAAATATCGATTCGTCAATCTGAAGATCAGCCGAGGGTACAGTAGGACAATGGTCGTATTATACATTTTGACTTTCTGGATAGGTGCTATTATTCATCGTGTAATTAGGGCGGACCATGGGAAATTGTTCATTTACATACATCCCTGGGGTCCGGGTACATATATGTTCCTCAAGGGGGAAGGTAAGGAAATACCAGATGCAATTGCAGATTTAAAAAAGAAGATCGGAGCAAAAGTATTCCGTGGAGTCTGATGATTTATTCAATGGGGATAAAAGTTGGAATGGTATTATATTTAAAACTCTGGTTCATTCCTCCTCTTATAAATGATGTAGCCTAAAATATAAACTTCTATAATTCCGATTATGATATATAACGAAAGCCAAAGTGGCATTTCCTCATCCTGATTCTCTTCTGTTATTTCATTCTCTTCTGTTTCTATTTCTGCATTAACTTCAAAGGCTCTTGATATAGACATGTAATTATCACAGCCATCTTTAACCCATATAATAAATTGGTATGTTCCGCTAGTATTATAGCTTTGATTAAAATAGTATGTCCCTGTACCAGGTATATGGTTCATGGAAAAGTTACCTATGATTCCACCGCTTGAATCAAAGACGAGTACGTATACAGAGTCGATCTGTCCTTCATCCCATACTTCAACTGAAATATTCACATAACGATTCATTTCCTGAGAGTCGAGGTTTGGGGTAATATTTGTTAATGATGGGGGTGTTGAATCAATTGTAAAGAAGTACCATGAAGAATTTGAATTCCCATATAAATCGGCTGCGTCGATATGGATCATGTAATTTCCATCACGCCAACCCGTGGTATCTATATTAAATGATTCTGGAAAAGTTTTGTCGCTGTCCATATTTATAGAATAATACGCGAAATCAAGATTACCATCATAGATATCGAAATCTAGCAACACACCTGGTTGAACAATGGAATTATTTTCCGGAGAAATCAATGTGATCCTCGGAGCAAGTATATCGTTTCCTGGCTCCATCAACGGATAATTGTCCTTTGTATCAGCATCTATCACATAAGGTGTATCACCGATGCCATCTCTCCCGGGCTCATCCTGATTCGGGCCGCTGAAAAGATCCGAACCATTGTAATCAGACCAGTAATTTCCCCCTGAGGGATACATATCGTCCCAGAAATTGATACTCGTATTATCGAAAGCTTGGATTTCATTGTTTACAAAATCATTATGGAAGATGCTGTTGTTTACTGACGATTCAAGATAAAAGCCGTAATCGTTTTGCGATATATAGTTATTATAGATTATATTATTTTTAGCTGCATAATCAGATGCGTATGAAAAAGAGATTCCATATTCATTGTTTAATATTGAATTATCTGAAATTATGTTGTTCTCAGCCCAAAAATGTATGCCTATACCGCGGTCATTATTTGTAACAACATTGCCAACAATTGTGTTGTGTGAATTTGAAACAAAGATTCCGATCCATTTCGGGGAGTTACTCGTCCCTCGGCTATGTGAGTGGACTGTATTATTAATGATATTATTTTCATAAGAATCCCATATAACTTCAATTCCAATCATGTCATTTTCGAAGACGATATTACCAACGATATCGTTTCTCATCGAATTGCGAATGTCAATTCCAGCATAATGTTTATTATTGGATACGGTATTATTAGCGATTGTGGTTTCATTTGAGTAAGATAGATAGATACATCCTCCATTACTAAAGGTCACGATGTTGCCAATGATTTTACAATTCTGTGCGTTTTCAAGAAATATCCCTTTATAATTATCCGTAACAGTAAATCCAGTTACATTAACAAAATCAGCTGTAATAAATATGCCATATCCATTCTGATTAGAGTCAATTATCGTTGTATTCTTATCCTCTCCAATAAGTGAAATGGATTTATCTATTTCCAAGCTTTCATAATATGTTCCTTCAGATACATAAACAGTATCACCAGGATTGGCCGCATCAATCGCATCCTGGATCCTTGGATAATGTTCAGGAACACCGATAGTGTTCCCAGAAACATTTATCTCATTATTTGACGTTAATAATAATAAACCCACTAAATTAGCACAGATCAAGATCCAAATTATTAAAAGGGATGAGATGGTTTTCCTCATATTATACCCTCTCTTTATTAATACGGATATCTTCTAGATTTAATGATGGTGTGTAATATATTTAAATAGATTGGTAAATATGTTTTACTTTTGAAGTATTAGTAATTTTTGGCTTGTTCGTCAAAATATAAACCAATCGTCAAAAAACTTAGTTCTACATTTCCTCAGGCGCATCAATTCCCAAACAGAAAAGGGAGCTCTTAGGCACTGTCCTCCCTCAACACTTCTTCAAAACACCTATCAGCATGCCATATATACACAGAAAATAAGTTAAAGTACGAGTAATTGTATCCGAGCCCTATGGATATATTCAGATGGGTGGTGATAATGTGCACCGCCCTTATACCGACCATTATCTATACGGTATACATAAGGAATATCGAGCTCTACGAACGGGAGAAATGGCGGTGGATAAGTGTTGGTTTTCTCTGGGGGGCTGTCATTGCCCTTCCCTTCCTCTATGTTCTCGCAGGTTTATTCTCGAGCCAGTTTTCCAGGGAACACGAGTATTATGATCTCGATAATTCCATAAGCACAGTGATTTTGATATGCCTGGTTCTCCCTTTAATAGGGGAATTCATCAAAATTATCGGAATCTTCATCGTTAAGAGTCAGATGGATGAGGTGGAGGACGGCCTCATATACGGGGGAACCATCGGTCTGGGATTTGCAGCCATGGCGAACATCTTCTACATGAACCAGGGCTTTGAATGGGAATTAAGAACATTGGCCCTGCTGATAATTCCCAGCATCTCGACGGCTTTGCTGCATGCAAGCAGCACGGCTATCGCCGGTTATGGCATTGCCAAAAGAATGGTCGACTCAGATAATCGCAGTATGGCAACCTACTTCATTGCTGGAGTACTGATCCACGGCCTCTTCAACACCCTCTCCCTTACGAGCCTCATTTTCAAGGATACATTGGGTGTTACCTATTATCTAGTGGGCCTGCTCATCATTTTGGTGGTAAGTAATCTCGTGTTCAGGGTGATTAGGGCGAGGATGCATAAGCTCATCAAGATTCTGGATGAGGAAACCGAGCAGGAGAGGAAAAAGCGGATAAAGAAAGACGGGAAAAACTAAACTAAAATATATGATTTTTCCCCTCTCTTCTTTTACAAACCTTGGTCATTTTTATTTATAATCATCAGTTGAAATTCCCTTTGGAATGGCGATTTTAATCAATTTACCCTTCTTCAGT
>CBDVCK010000348.1:0-3413 GCA_965372465.1 uncultured Thermoplasmata archaeon
AGTGATACAGAATTCGAGTACCGCCTAAACGGCAGAAGCACCTGGGAAACCTCATCCATCACTCAGGATTATTACGACGCAGGTTATAATAATTGGTATTTCGAATTCTCTCCCGAAGCTACAAGACCGGATCCCCATTACGGTCCAGTGGATTTCAGGGTGAGGTTCCAGGACTCTGACGGTGATTGGGGTGAATGGTACCAAGAGGATGATCTAATCGATCTCCTGAATAATCCTCCAAATTTTGTAAATCTTAATTTCGAATCCAACAGTGTTTACCGAACTGACACCATCCGATTATATTGCAATGCCTCGGATATAGAAGAAACAGAGGAGGATTTGTATGTGCATTTCTACTATTCCCAGGATGGAGTGAACTGGGTGGATGACTGGCTGTCCACTCCCACAGTCCAGAATGGAGGGCAGGGAGAGTACGATGGAGTCAGCTTCTTTGTCAATTTTACTCCACCTGTTGATGCAAATATTTCCGAACCGTACCAGATCATGGTTTATATCTCTGATTCAGATGGTGGTTACATAACCCAGACACTTCCCTTAAATAAGATTACAGTCCTAAATAACCCACCAGAAGCAATTGATATCTTCCCATCTGCTCCAACTGTCATGGCGGGAATGGATTATATCTACATTCATGTCAATGGTACCGACGTCGAGGATGACGTGGACCAACTGCAGCTAATTGTGGAGTACTATGATGGTTATACGTGGTCAAGTACCTACATGGATGACCCTTCGGCAACTGAGTACAACTCCAGCTGGGGATTTCTGAAATTGAAATTCCAACCTGATTCGGGTGCAAGGTTGACTACATATGATTTCAGGGCCAAGGTCATTGATGCAGACGGCGATCTTGCAACCGAATGGATCCAGATCAATAACGCTGTACAAGTTCAAAATCCGGAGCCCTTTGTAGTAGATCTCGCACTTGGAGACCATGAGGTTTTCAGGACTCAGCCACTGTATATTTTCTTAAATGCAACCGATTCGGGAGAATACGAACCCACTCTCAGACCCGATATCGAGTGGAAACCTCCTGGCGGTAGCTGGAGAAGTTCAGATGGCTTTTCCTCTGTAAATTTCACTTACCATGATACGGACGGTAATGAAACCAATGATATCGGTTATTGGGTGATAACATTCACATCGGAAGATGAAGCACCCGTGGGCACCTACCAGTTCAGAGTAAGAGTCAGGAACTCTGCAGATGGCTTCAGCAATCAAGGAACCTGGGAGCATGATAAATGGACAACTGATGACGAGGCGGACGTTCTAAATAAGGTCCCTATAGCCATCAACCTTGGGGCCCAATCTTACACTGTTGTGAGGGGAAACTATATCGATATCTTTGCCAAGGTAAATATTGACGATGAAACCGAGCCTGGCGATATGGATGCCCATTTCCAGTTCAAACCAGCGGGAGGCAGTTGGAGCGAAGATGCTGATTACCTGACAAATTTAAGAGCACCTTCAGGCAGCAGCAATACCTGGAGGATCAGGTTCTCGCCACCTACCGATGCCATTGTGGGCACTTATAACCTCAGGGTTTGGTTCCAGGATGAAGCCTTTACAAACAGCGATCCAGTTTCAATAGACAATACTATTGAGGTTCTGAACGCAAAGCCACACGTAAATTCAATTTCGCTATCGAGAAACACAGGTAATCGATTAGTGACAATGACCCTCAGCATTAATGGTGAAGATGCCGATCATGCTGAATCCTACCTGGATCTAATCTTGCAATACAGAACTCCTAATGGCAATTGGACAGGAGAGGATAACAGGAATAGCTACTTCATAGGAAGTCCCAGTTATACCAGCGGACGCTGGCAGATAGGTTTCCGTCCGCCTGCCGATGCAGAACTTGGCGATTACAGTTTCAGAGCACAATTTTCAGATGGTATCAATACAAGTGAATGGAGATATAGAAACCACTCATATACAGTTAGGAACATGGATCCTGAGGTATGGATCGATAATCCAAGATCTGGTGAGCAGAATACATCCGAAATTGATTGTCTAGCTGTTGCCTTTGATGATGATGGCTCCATATCCACCTGGGAATGGGATTTTGGTGATGGACAGACATCAAATGAGGAATCTCCATACCATGTCTATGACGAGACTGGAACCTACCAAGTAAGGGTAACAGTAACGGACAATGATGGAACTCAATCAATAGATACCGTTACCATAACAATAGAACGGATGTCAAGTAGGGATTCAGATCATGACGGTCTCACAGATGTCGAGGAAAGAAGAATGGGAACGGACCCTGAGAATCCTGATACCGACGGAGATGGGATTGATGACGGTGATGATTACTATCCATTAGACTCCAATAGATGGCGGGAGCCGATTCAAGATGCATTCCTGTTACTGTTCGTAATAATGATTGCAGTTACAGGTTTCATAGTATACATGACCCACACTAAACTAAAGAAAAAAAAAGAGGAAGATAAGGAGTGATCCCTCCTTTATTTATTTCAAGAGGTCAAGAATCAATTGGATTTACTTCTCGATTTCAAAGGATATCTTTACCTCTGCGCGGTATTTTGTGACAGCATCGTTTTCAACCTTCAAATCGAGTTTCACGATCTCTGCTCTCTTGATTCCTCTTACCGTCTTTGCAGCCTCTGTAACAGCATTCTTTGCAGCATCAGAAAAGTGCTGATCAGAAACTCCAACAATATCAATAATCTTGTATACAGCCATTTTTTACTCCTCCGAGGGTGAGGATATTTCATGAGAGTACTTAACACTTTTGGGGAAAGAATTGATAAAAAAGTTTTATAAATCTTTTAGTGCGGATTCAATACGGTTCAACCCTTCAATAATATTCTCCTTGGATGTGGCGTATGACAGTCTGATGTGACCCTCACCATATTTTCCAAAGGCCGAGCCAGGTGCAACTGCAACATGAGCATTTTCTATCAGGTATTTGGCAAAATCAACAGAGGACATATCATAATCGAATTTTGCAAAAACGTAGAACGCGCCTTTTGGTTTTTGAGAGCTTAACCCTGAAATAGAGTTTATTCTATCAACCATCAAATCCCTTCTTTCCTTGAATTCAGTCACCATCTCATTTACCGGCTCCTGGGGCCCAACAAGTGCTGCCACACCACCCTTCTGGGCAAAGGATACTGCACAAGATATGGAGTGCTGCTGGATTTTGTTTACCTCTTTTACAATATCTTCTGTGGCCACCAACCAGCCGAGTCGCCACCCTGTCATTGCATAGGATTTTGAGAAACCGTTTACAGTTACAGTTCTTTGGAACATGTCATCAAGGGAGGCAATTGAATGATGCGCGCCCTCGTAGATTATCTTCTCGTAGTTTTCGTCAGAGACAATATAAAGGTTATGATCCATAGCAAGATCCGCTATACCTT
>CBDVCK010000349.1:0-3389 GCA_965372465.1 uncultured Thermoplasmata archaeon
GCCTGTGATTCAAACCCTCCCCCCAAAAGTTCATCCAAGGCCTGGACACCCGAAGTGAGTTTGCCCACTGCCTTCCTCCTTTCAAGCAACATGTCCCCGGTTTCGAAGTTACCGATATCTGCCTCCTTCTTTGCTTGGTTAATGATCTTGTTAGCAGTGGCCTCGCCTATCTCCGCAACTTCCGCAAGATTCTTGGGAGATTCCACGGCAATTGTCATCAGGTCCGAGTATCCTGCGTCCTTTAATTTTTCTGCAGTTGCTGGTCCTACTCCTGGCAACTCTTCTATTTTCATATCTTCTGTCATTTCATTCACCATTTCATTTGGTTCGCATAACTAATCGTATTTTGGACTTATAAGGCTATCTATGAGGGGTACGTGAAAGTATTTGTTTCTTACCCCGCACTTAAGTGCGGGGGATTCTACGTTACAATCTCCTCTACCCTGTCCATCTCGATTGCCCGCCGGACCTCCATTGCCACCCTTCTTCCTGTGCTGAGATTCGTTCTCCATAACGTGTTGCCGTAAGGATGTCCAACCGACATGTGCACGTTCGTACCTCCTCCAACACGGGGTGCAACATCGTAAATAAAGAAGTTCAGATCCTTGTCGACACAGGTCTGTAGACATAAAGGTCCAATGATTCCAGGGGGATGATGCTTTTGTGTGGCCTCGACATATTTTTCAGCCAGTGGAAACACCTTCTCAAGCAGGGATTCGCGAAGTGTTGCACTATTATGGCCGCAAACAGTATATTCGGGATTCATCTGCTCCTCTGCAAGCTCCATCTGCTGGGGTGCGGGAAGCCTTACATGGCCATCCAAACTGGTCTCGAACCTCCAATCCACTCCAATAAGCTCGATTTTGGCCCCTGTTTTTTCAATGGGTGAGTAAAAGAAATCGAAGTTGAAGACAGGACCTATGATGTAACGCTCGATTCTTGCATTGTCCAGGGCCTCTTTTGTTATTACATTCTGCTTGAGCAAGATCTCGGATTTTTTATTGAATTCACTGTAAGACGAGGCAGTGAAAAATCCGCGCTCCAGTTTCTTTTGGGCATGGTGAAGTTTTATCATAGTTAGGCCCTTTATCTCCTCAGGACTCTCAACCTTATCCGGAAAGGGCAGGCCCGCCTTTTCCAAAAGCCAGTAGTAGTCCTGCTTTTCCCCTCTTTCCTCGGTTCTAAGAAGGTTTCTGCTTCCCACCATAGGCACCCGGAATTCGTTTTCAATTTCATCAAGGCCGATATATGATGAAAAGGATCTGTTTGGAATGAACAATGCATTCTCATCTATCAGCATCTTTTGGTTCTCAGGCTTCATGATCTCGTTGAACTTATCATAGACGATTGCCTTATCAACCACACCTCTTACCACATCACCTTTATCGTTCCTTTCCGCAAGAAAATACTTGTTGTAGGTCTTTTCCCTTCCCTTCTGGCAGATCACCAGGGTTTCAAACCCTTCTTCAATTGCGCCGTCGCACACATCCAGTGCCGAATGCGATGCTATCATGCCCAGCTTTGCTTTACTAAAGTCATATTCCTTTAAAATTTCTTTTATCTCGTCTCTTTCGATCATAGTCCCTCACCCCCAATGTGTAAGTGGGTAATGGTATGTGGCAACATAAATATTGGGGTGGGATTTTTTTATCTGTTTGTCACCGACTCAAGTAAATAATGATTATATAGAATGGCAACCTAAATAATATGTCATGAAGCCCACTTTCGATACCCTGTTAAACAACGCTGCCACGTTGGCAGATATATTCGAGATTGTAAAATGTGCAGTTCTGGAGAGCGAGAAAAAGAGCCGATCCGGCCTGATGCTGGGACTTGCGGATCTGGGCAACCATCCAAGGGGCTGGCTTGGGGCGTTCTATCCAGTTGGCACCAATATCATTGTAATGAACAGGGTCCCCCTCAAACGTATCAAACAGACCAATCCCAGGCTGTACAAGCCCTATGCATTTCATGTTCTTTTGCACGAATATCTTCATTCCTTAGGGTATTTGGATGAAATGGTTGTGGGGAATAAGGTATACAAGATCACCAAAGCAGTGTTCGGAGAGGGACATGCGGCAACAGACCTTGCCAAGGACACAAAGCCCTTTTTCCCGAACCTGGTGTATCCCGACATTACCTGGCAGCCCGAGGATCTACAAATCGAGCTTGTCAAGGACTTTGACAGGGGAAGCGTGAATTATATTTGCTAGGCTTCTTCTTTATTGGGCAAGTCATTTTTTTCTTCATCCTGCTCTTTATTTGAATCTTCTTCGGTCTCTCTTCTTTTTCTCTTAGCCCACATAACCAAGAATGTGGGGAGAACAAAGACCGAGGCAATCGAACTATATAAAATGGTCAACGCCGTGATGAGACCGAACTGGGCTATTGGTGGCATGGAGGCGAAGGCGATCAAACCAAAGCCAGCAATTGTTGTGGTGGCCCCTCCGAACAGAGCAAGTCCAGTATGCGTCACAGTGTTGTGCATGGCATCAGATACGTTCTCAAACTCTTCAATATCCTCTCCGAACCTGTGGGAGATGTGTATTCCATAATCCACTCCGATGCCGATGGTAAGAGAAGTGACCATGAGGGTCATGATATTCAATGAGATACCCAGGACATACATGGTTCCCAGTATCCATATCACACAGAATATAACCGGTAACATGGTCATTATACCGAGCATGATGGACCTGTCTTTAATATAGAAGACGATGACCATGAAAACAATACAGACAATGAGGGTTAGAATGAGCGTTCTTATCTGGCTTTCGTTCAAGAGGTCAAGCATCAGCACGCCGACCACACTTCCGCCGGTCAAAATCGAACTGTCTGAGCTAGATTCAAGGGGAGCTTTATCATCATCAATATCCTTTATAAGTTCTTTCATCTCTTTACTTTCGGTCCCCATAAGGGATATCGAGATCCGAAGAACAGTGGCATTATAATTTTCTCCTTCAGTCCTGTGAAGAAGGGACATTGCATCCATTGCGGAGGAAGGATTCATATACAGCCAATCGTAGAGTGCAAGTATCTCATCCCTGGTAGCATCCGTGGACAGGGAGCCGTTGACCTCAAATGTGTTGTTGTACATTGCATGGAAATTAGGGTCGTAGTTGTCGTCCGAAAACCCGTATATGGTGCTGTCCGTGGCCCAATCACGTACCAATGAGTTAATAGATTTCACAGAGGGTTCTTCCCCCGATTGAAGAATGTATTCATCATCTGTCATGTTGTCGATGGTGGTGTCCACACTCCTGAAAAGGTCTGGATCCGCGATATCACCCTTGATCAGCAATTGTACCTCTGTTCCCTCGCCTCCCATTGTAGAAAATTCGTTCAACATGTATTCCAGGTCCTCAGCCAGTTCCAGGTTTTCGGGTAGA
>CBDVCK010000350.1:0-3379 GCA_965372465.1 uncultured Thermoplasmata archaeon
CGTGGGTGCTTCATCATGATATTTATAAACCGCTTTGATTTCCTCAAATACTTTTTCAGGGGACCTGTACCTCTGTTTTGAATGTGACATGCTGGGCTCGCAGCAAAACGTGCATTTACCCCAGCAGCCGCGAGATGAATGTACCTGATCTCTATGTAACCCTGATTTAGTGAGCCATCGATGGCATTCATCACCCCTTCTAAGATGTCTTGCCGGAAATGGTATTGAATCCAGATCCTGAATTGGTTGGCGCTTTGCATTATGTATGATTGAACCATTGTTACGGTAGCTGATCCCGTCAATATTCTCGGGGCTCCCCTGAAGGACAAACTCCTTCATTGTAGCCTCACTCTCACCTCTGAAAACCAAATCAATTTGGCGATGCTTTAACATCTCGTTTGGAATCGCGGTTGGTTGAAAACCCCCAACAGCTGTTGTAGCCCCCATCTTTTTAGCGGTTTTACAGAGGTTAAGACCATCCTTTTGATCGGTAGCGCTCATGGTGACCCCGAAGAAATCAGGGTTGAAATCATTTAGATGCTGTGTGATATCCGTATCATCGAATTCCTGATTTACAATCATTATTTCATCTACATCATTCTCGATATATGCTGCGATGTATTCGAGGTTAATTGCAAGTGGCGCCCACATATATCCCCATCCGCAACGACTGTTGGCGCGAACAAGCATGACACGATTTATATCCAAAATCTCACCAAGTAATTATTCTGGGATAACTGAAGGGGTATATTATCCTTTCGAGCCAGGTTTCATTATTTTAGTTTTAACATTCATTATGTTGATGTATCAAAGCCTCCAAATTCACGATTTTATAAAATTTTTCAAATAATTGAAAAATCAGACAATTATTGAGACAGAGGTAAAAATTAATATTCTTTGTCACAATTACTAGCAGAGAGTTATTGAAATTTCTTTCCTGTCTCATGTGAAATTGATAATATATGAGGGAGTTTGTGAGAAAAAAGGCAATTGTCGCCTGGAGCGGTGGAAAAGACAGCGCTTTAGCATTACATGAAGTTCTGAAGAATGAGGATTACGAGATCGTAACATTGCTTACCACCATAACCGAGGATTACCGTAGAATCAGTATGCATGGTGTAAGGCAGGCTCTTGCGCAAACCCAAGCAGAATGCCTGGGATATAATCTGGATTGTGTGTTCATACCCAAGGATGCTTCAAATGAGTTATACGAGGAGCGAATGGAGTTTATTTTGGAAAAATATAAAGAAAGAGGTGTAATGTCAGTTGTATTTGGAGATATATTCCTTGAGGATGTTAGACAGATACGGGCAAGCAAGCTTGCAACCATTGGGATGGAAGGCATCTTTCCTTTGTGGAAAAAAGATACTAAAGAGCTTGCAGAAGGATTTATAGGTCATGGATTCAAAGCAATTGTAACATGTGTGGATTCCAAATTTATAGACGGTTCATATGCTGGCAGGCTTTTAGACATGCAATTTCTATCCACTCTGCCTTCAAACGTTGACCCCTGCGGTGAGAACGGTGAGTACCACTCCTTTGTATTTGACGGACCCATATTCAATAAAAAAGTATCATTTAGAAAAGGGGAAATCGTTCTTAGGGAAAACCGATTTTACTTTTGTGATCTGATACCTCATTTTGAGGATAATCATCCATTGTAAGTTCGTTTTCACTCATAATCAAGAAATTCGATGGGAAACAATGTGAATATGGATTCGCAGGAGCCTTTATTATTATCGCACAGGTAAAAGGAATCTAAATAAATATCTCCTAACCTCTGTCCCGTGGCCTTGTGGGTGAGGTTACCGATATCAAGCCACATACCCACCTTAAGAGGGGCTCCATCCCGTTTTTTATCACAAACTGGACAATACCGGCTCTGATAGACCCTTGGCACTGGCTTTGTTACCAATGCTGTGTCATATCGTTTTGTATCGTGTTGTCCCTGCTCATTTCGAGCGGTTGGAAAGAGCACCTGACAATTTGGACAAACAACTGCCCAATCATACCTAATATCCATCTCATCCCTGGGCAAGATGCCCAAATCCTTTTCCGCTATAAAATTTTTATCCCAAATAAAATTCCCAACATTCGTCATGGGGTACTGGTCAAATTTACCATAGAATCCGCAGAATGCACATGTACCTGCAAAATCAGTTTTTTGCGAATCTTTTAAAAAGCGCTGCTTTTCCAGGGCTTTCTTATCATCGGAATCCCTGTAGAATAGGGGAAATATTGCGCCGCAATCCTGATTTTTACATCTGTAGAAAAGGTTGTAGGTTATCCAAGCCATGGTTGTTTCGGGGTGTCCTTTAGGGGTTATTTTACCAACCACCATACCCTTATCCACCTCCACATCTCCAATTACGCTTCTTCCGGCTAATACCTCCATTTTCTCACCCATGGAACAGGGGTCACAGCTCGGACAGTATACCGCCCAATTTAAACCCAGTTCCTTAATAAAGGCCTCGCCTGCCTTTTCTGAAACCTGCAGATTTTCTGACCATTTCCCTTCAGCATCCCTAGCAGAGGGAAATATCGCTTCATCAGTTTGACTGATAAGCCCATAGATGAATCGTATATCCAGTCTTCCAGCTTCTCCTAAAAAACTTTCAAGGTCTCCAATGTCCACCTGGTCAATAAATCCTATATCTGCGAAATCTGCATCCTTCACTCCAATGGGATTACATAGACTTACAAGTCTGCTCATATCAAACCCCCCTATTGTTATCACATGATGTATTTTGTTGGTTTTAAACGTTTTGTTATTTATATCCTCCGGCTTCTATTTGGTCATTTTCTTGGAGTCTATCAATTTTATAGGATATAATGTAAAGATCGATTCGCAAAAATCCTTTTTATTGTCGCAGATATAAAACGAATCCAAATAGATTTGAGCCAATCTACGACCACTTGTTTTATGGGTGATATTGCCGATATCAAGGCCCATGCCCACCTTCAAGGGTGCACCCTTTCGCTTGTGATCACATACCGGACAAAAACGATACTGGTAGACTCTGGGAACAGGTTTTGTTACCAATGCTTTAGCGTAACGCTGTTCATCATGGTGACCCAGTTCATTTCTTGTTGTGGGCCATAGGACACGGCATTTTGGACAGACTACTGCCCAATCGTACCGTATATCCATCTCATCTCTTGGTAAATCCCCAAGTTCCTTTCCCGAGATGAATTCCTTCTCCCAAATGAGATTTCCCACATTCGTCATGGGATACTGGTCAAATTGCCCGTAGTATCCACAAAACGAGCAGCTTCCATCAAAGTCGGTTTTCTTTGACTCCTTTAAAAAGCCTGTTTTTTTAAGGGCTTCCTGATCTTCGGCATCGCCTATGGCATTGCTGCTTTGAGCTGTACCCTG
>CBDVCK010000351.1:0-3379 GCA_965372465.1 uncultured Thermoplasmata archaeon
TCATGATACAGAAAGTATAGAGACCTGCTTTTTGCGGGTAAAAGAGCACTTAACCGACAAAGGGAGGTTCATTATCGATTATTTCAATCCGAAACTGGATTTTTTGGTGAGGGACCCTGCCGTACGTAATCCTGTTGCTGAATATCCAGATCCGATGGAAAGGGTACGGTAGTCATCAACGAGACCAACATTTACGACGGTGCATCTCAAATAAACAAGATAAAATGGTATTACAAAATCGGAGAGGAAGAGGAGATCATAAAAGAACTGAACATGCGCATCTTCTATCCTCAGGAATTGGATGCACTTATTCAATATAATGGATTCACAATCGAAGCCAAATACGGGGATTACGATGAATCGCCCTTTGAATCAACATCAAATCAGCAGCTTGTGATATGCAAAAAACATTAAATATGGCTTTTAATACCCGATTTAGAGCATTTTCACGAGCTATATGTTATTTGAGGGGAAAACCGTATAATTACTTTATTCCACAACTCACCCCAAAAGTTATTTATATTCATCATGAAATTTCAAAAGAAGGTGGTTTGATATGGGTCATAATGGCGGAAAAACCAAGGTTCTGGTCGTGGATGACGAAAGCATCATAACCATGCAGATAAGCAATATGCTTGAAAGTGAAGGTTACGACGTGGTTGGAACCGCTTCAGATGGCGGTGAAGCAGTAAAATTAGCAAAAAAATTGCATCCCGATATTATCCTGATGGACATCATCATGCCAAAAGAAAACGGTCTTGATGCGATACCAAAAATTAATGAATCCCTTCCCGATACAACGATAATCGTTCTTACAGCCCTCCAATCCAGGGCTATTCTCATGGAGGCTCTGGACGCGGGAGCCAAGGATTATATACTGAAGCCTTACAGCAGAGGAGAGTTGCTTAATATACTTAAAAAATACGATTAATCAATACTTCCTAAAACCTCACAGGTTCTTTAAATTCTCCAAAGACCTCTTTTAAGACCTTTGTAATCTCACCAACACTTGCATAGGATTTCACGCAATCGAACATACAGGGCATGAGGTTTTCATTGGATTTGGCTGCTTCTTTCAATTTTTCCAGGTTCCTTTTCACATCACCATTGTTCCTTTCAACTTTCACCTTATTGAGCCTTTTTATCTGCTCCTTTGCCAAGGCAGGGTTGTACTCATGGAATTCAATATTTCGTTCCTCTTCTTCGATTCGATACTTGTTTACACCGACCTTGATCTCCTCGCCTGATTGTATTCGTTTCTCATGGATATAGGCCTGCAAAGAAACTTCTTTTTGGATAACACCCTCTGAAATGGCCTTGACGATACCCCCGCTTTCCTCAACCCTTTTCATGCACTTGGTAATCTCCTCCTCAAGCTGGTTTGTCAGGGATTCCACATAATAGGAGCCTCCAAGGGGATCCACCGTATCGCAAAGTCCCATCTCCTCGATCAGAATCTGCATGGTCCTAAGGGACAACAAAGCAGCTTTCTTGGAGGGAATGGTGTAAGCCTCATCATAGGAGCACAGAGCCATGGTCTGAGTACCCGAAAGAGCGGAAATCAGGGCATAGTATGCGCCCCGGACGATGTTGTTTTCAGGCTGCTCGATGGTAAGCCCCCCTCCACCTCCTCCTGCTATCATCTTCATTGTCATGGATTTGGGATTTTGGGCACCCAGCTCGTTTTTGATTATCTTAGCCCAGAGCCTCCTTGCAGCCCGAAATTTGGCTATCTGCTCGAAGAAGTTGCCGTGAATATCGAAATTGAAAGAGAACCTTGGAACGAAATCATCCACCTCAAGACCCCTTTCCGAAACATGCCTGATATACGCTTTGGCAATCTCGAAGGCGTAGGCGATCTCCTGAACAGGGTTGGCACCTGATTCCCGGATATGGTATCCGCATATGCTCACCGGGTAGTACTTGGGTAGGTGCTTGGTGCAGTACTCGATTGTATCACCGATTAAACGAATGGAGGGCTCAACAGGAAATATCCATGTGCCTCTTCCGATATATTCTTTCAGGATATCATTCTGAGCTGTTCCCCTGATATTATCTCGAGAAACTCCCTGCTTTTCAGCAACTGCCACATACATGGCTATAAGTATCGAGGCTGTGGAGTTGATGGTCAATGACGTGCTGATTTTATCCATTGGAATTCCAGAAAAAGCCTCTTCCATGTCCTTTAGGGTATCAACAGCCATTCCCACCCTGCCCACCTCTCCTTCAGCTAATGGATCATCAGAATCAAGACCCATCTGGGTTGGGAGGTCAAATGCTACATTTAGCCCGGTCTGGCCCTGCTCGATCAGGTATTTGAAGCGCTTGTTCGTCTCAGTTGCAGTGGCAAAGCCAGAATACTGCCTCATGGTCCAGGGTCTTGCCCTGTACATGAATTTATGTATCCCCCTTGTGAATGGGAACTCCCCTGGATTGTTTATGTCTTTTTCATAGTCAATATCCTTTACATCCTCCCGCGTGTAAATGGGCTTGACTGCAATTCCCGATTCGAGAACCACATCAGAAATCTCAATTTTCTTTGAGTTGCTCATGGTCTCACCCCGCATTCCCCTTTGATGAAATCCACAACCTCATCAAATTTGGAGCCTGTGGGAAATACGGCACCCACTCCCAGACTTCGGAGGTTTTCAAAATCCTTTTTTGGTATGTTTCCTCCAATCACGAGGAGAATATCCTTTGCCTTCTTCTCTTCCAGAAGTCTCATCAATTTCTCGCAAATAGGGATATGGGCTCCCGAAAGAATTGAAAGGCCTATTACCTTCACATCCTCATCCATGGCTGCCTGCACTATTTGCTCCACAGTCTGATGCAAACCCGTATAAATAACCTCAAATCCTGCATTTCTCAGGGCATGTGCAACAACCTTTGCCCCCCTGTCATGACCGTCCAGTCCAGGTTTTGCCACAAGAATTTTTATCGGTATATTTCCCATGTCCTCAACCCCTTTTTCTATAATATTTCCCCATTTTTTGGGTAATTCTATTCAACTGTAACTTTGAACACAATTGCAGCTGCGGTATCTCCTGCCGCGCATCCGTCGAAGAGACCGTATCCCCCGCCAAGGAGCACCAGCTCCTCTATAAGTTCCTCAATCAACCTCGCCCCTGTGGGACCCTGCGGATGGCCGTAAATAAGGGAGCAGCCGTAGTTGTTCATGTCTTTTAAGTTCATATCCATCTCATTCGCAAAATAGATATCATTCACTGCAAATGGATTGTGGGTCTTTATTGCCCTGCAATCCGCAATTGAGATATCGGCTCTGGATAGGGCTTTTTTTGCTGCAGGAACTATGGCCTGGGCCATGAATCCTTTTTTTGCCCTTCCGTCACCGTAGGATACTATCTTTATCTCGATGTTC
>CBDVCK010000352.1:0-3368 GCA_965372465.1 uncultured Thermoplasmata archaeon
AGTACTTGATAACTTTGTCTGGATTGTCTGCCCATTCCTCATCGATTTTTTTGGGATCTACATCATCCTTGGTTTCGCCTAATATGATTTTCGAAACATGGCTTAGCGTTTCTTTTTTAGGCTTAAGCTCCTGTTTAACATTCCACCATGCATCAGCAATGATCCTACCTGGCAATCTCCAGAATCTTCCACCAACGGATTTCAATGGCTTAAAGTTCCTTCCCAAAGAAAGGTCAGTAAAACCGCATTTTTCCGCTCTATCAAGTATGGTAGGAAGGTCGTAGCCATCGATATTATACCCTGTAATCACATCAGGGTCATGTTTCTGAATTGCCGCTATCCATTTAATTATAATCTCTTTTTCTTCTCCGGTCAATCTTATCTCTTCTGTCATATCTTTGAATTTAACAACACAACAGATAGTGAAGATATTCCCCTCTTTGATACTGTTCTCAATGTCAAAACTAAATATCTTCAGATTGGGTTTGAAAGGCTCGCAGTCCTCAAATTTCTCCACCTTAACAACCAAATCCGTGGTAAAGTTTTCAGATTTCGCAACCTCGCCAAATACCCGGACACATGATCCCAAATCCATGTCATAGATAAATCTGTGTTGAAACGGAATGTCAGCTGCCATTACCTTATATTCAGGCATGAATTTTGACCTGTACTGCGGCACATCTGCAGGGATTCGTATTGTAACTTTCGTTGCGGTTTTATCCGTTCCATTGTGAAATAGAGTAATATCCTCCAAACCAAGAATCTCGGGATTTTCCCCAAGAACTTGTTTAACCTCATCTTTCGGGGCAATCACATGAAAATATGGTAAAAATCCCTTGTATCTCATAGTAATGGACTTGTCATCTTTCGTCTTTCCAAAAAGTTCCACAACTGGCCTTCCGCCCTCAACGACATAGGAGCCCGTAAATATCCTCACATCCCAGTGTTCCATCTTACAAACCTCACGCAGTAGAAACGATCTTTATCACATCGCCGTCTGAAAGCTCGTGGTCGTGCCCCACAACCCTCTTGGTTTTCGCATCGATTGCCCTGATGAAGTTCTTGCCCAGATCCGTATGCACCTTGTAGGCAAGATCAACTGCAGTTGCTCCGCGTTTCATAAGGTATGCATCAGGAAGCACCCTTTTGTCCTTATCGGTAAGATGGGTTTCATCCTCCACAGGGTAGACCACTATCAAATCAAGGAGCTTGAAAACTGCCTCTTCAATGCATTTTTGAACCCCTGTATCCTTTATCTTCTCAAGGATATGTTGTATCTTTGAAAAAGCCTTTTTATGGGCTTCTGTAATCTCTTTATCGTCATTGATCTTGAAAGTCCCATCACCTAGCATGTATTCTATCAATCCACCTTTTGCAGCCCTGCGCAGGGCCAGCTCAACCTCGGCACAGGTGGGGATAACGATGTAATCCTCAAGTTCTCCAAGCCGTTTCAGATTCTCCTCGGGAGCTATCTCGCATTTGTTGGCCGCAATTATCATGGGTTTTGAGTGTTTTCTTATATGATGTGAAAGTGAGAGAAGGTCCTCCTCGTTCCACTGGGTTGCATTTTCACCAAGCGAGGCGTCTCTGAGAGCAGCATAGATCATGCCTTCCGTGATTCCCAATCCTGTTAGTTTTTCGGCAAATACCCTCTCGATCTTTGCACCGTTCATCTTAATCTGTTTAGAGAGTTTATGCCAGTCCTTGAATAGGATTCCCTTGATCCATTGGTTAATCTCCCTTTCCAGGAATACCACATCTTCCATTGGGTCATGCTTCCCAATTTCGCAGGGATTTCCCTCGATATCTGTTGCTCCGCTGGCATCAACAATGTGGACCAGTGCGGAAGCCTGCCTTAAATCATCCAAAAATTTGTTTCCCAGGCCTTTTCCCATATGTGCATCGGGAACCAGACCTGCCACATCTATTGCCTCAACGGGTACAAGTCTTGTCCCGTTTTCGCAGAGGGAATTTCTTGGATTGCACTGCACCTCAAAATCCACATGGGGGCATGTGGCCCGAACATACATCACACCCCTGTTTGCCTCGATAGTGGTGAAAGGATAGCTTGCTATCTCTGCTTTAGCCAGGGTTGCGGCCGAAAAGAATGTGGATTTTCCGACATTGGGCTTTCCAACAACGCCTACTTCCATGCTATCATCGATACCCTATTGCTTTAATGATAAAAAAAGTTGTAGGATAAATCAGGGTTTAGACATTACCTCCTGCCACATAATGCCACGTTACATTTATAGATAAATAATCCCATTGCCTATTCCCGTGAGGTAAATTTGATGAAATATATTATTGTCACGGGTGGTGTTTTATCAGGACTAGGCAAGGGAATCACGGTTTCCTCCATGGGAAAACTTCTGGAAAGCAGGGGTCTAACGGTTACAGCCATTAAAATCGATCCCTATCTCAATTGCGATGCAGGAACAATGAATCCCTATCAGCACGGAGAGGTTTTTGTTCTGGACGACGGAAGCGAGGTGGATTTGGACCTGGGAAATTACGAGCGTTTTCTGGACACGAACCTGACAAAGGATCACAATATAACAACAGGCAAGGTATACAGGGCGGTAATAGAGAAGGAGAGACGGGGTGATTATCTTGGCCAGACCGTGCAGATCATCCCGCATATAACGGACGGGATACGGTTTATGATCAAAGAGGCAGCAGAAAAATCCGGTGTGGACATCACTCTGGTGGAGCTGGGAGGCACGGTAGGTGATATCGAGTCCGCGCCTTTTCTCGAGGCTGTAAGACAGCTACACATCGAGGTGGGACATGAGAACTGTATGTTCGTTCATATCACTTTGGTTCCAGTTATGAGCGTTGTTGGAGAGCAGAAGACCAAGCCCACACAGCACTCAGTAAAAGAACTTAGGGCGATAGGTATTCAACCAGATGCCATAGTTTGCAGGGCCAAAGCACCTCTTGACATGTCAATTAAAGAGAAAATCTCGTTGTTCTGCGATGTGCCCACATCTGCTGTGGTGAGCGCACCCGATGCCGATAGTATATACAAGGTTCCAATAATTCTGGAAGAGCAGGGTTTAACCGATTTTCTATTGGATAGATTGAGAGTTACCACAACCTCTGAAGACCTCAAGGAATGGAGAGGCTTTCTTGACAAGATCGAAAACCCGAAACATGACGTGACGGTGGCCATTGTAGGGAAGTACACCCATCTCAAGGATTCTTATTTAAGCCATATCGAAGCACTTAATCACTGTGGGGCCTTAACTCAAACAAAAGTGAACATAAAGTGGGTTGAAGCGGATGACAATCCCGATGTAACTTATTCTCTTCTTGAAGGTGTTGATGGGGTTATAATTCCCGGTGGATTTGGTAAAAGAGGGGTT
>CBDVCK010000353.1:0-3356 GCA_965372465.1 uncultured Thermoplasmata archaeon
CAAAAAAAGTGTATAATATTCATTTGCCGACGTAGCTTAGCCCGGTTGAGCGGCTGACTTGTAACCCTCGACCCTTTGAAAAAGCGTCGACGGAAACCGGTGCCATGAATGGCACTTGCGTTGCTTCGCAACGCTTGGTATCCTCGCATCCTTCGGATGCTCGGCCTTTGAAAAAGTGTCGACGGAAATCATGGATATAAATGATCCTTGTTGTTGCTTTGCAACACCAGATTTCCACAGGAAAGAAAGGTCGAGGGGAAGACATCAGCAGGTCGGGAGTTCGAATCTCCCCGTCGGCTCTTTTTTTTAATATTTAAGTTTATCGGGTTATCTTATGTAAGCGTGGATATTACTCTTTAAATATTGGAAAGTCAAACAACCTAACCAATCTCTTTATTAAGTTTAATAGAGATTAGATGATGTATGAAAATGCAGGGTCAGTATAAGAAAAGGTTCATTTCCTTTGGAATTGTATTTTTTTATATTCTTACGGGATTTTTTTGTTTATTTTGTTTTGATCCAGTAGAGTGCATAGCTGATACACATTATGTTGGCGGTTCTGGTGATGGAAACCATTCTAGCATTCAGGCAGCTATAAATGCGACAAATGATGGGGATACTGTGTTCGTTTATAATGGAACATATAATGAAAACGTTAATGTGGATAAGACAATAAATTTGATAGGTGAGAACAGGGATACAACAATTATAAATGGGGGAGATTCTGGGGATGTCGTCAATATTACAGCCAATTGGGTGAATATCACAGGTTTTACCATTGAGGATGGAGATTATGGGATTTCTTTATTTTCATCCTCAAATAATACCATATCAGGTAATAACATTTCAAGTTATTTCAATGGTATCAAACTATTATCATCGACGGTTAACAACATAACAAACAATTCCATTTCACGTAGTGGAATTGGCATTTATCTTTTCTCATCCTCAGAAAACGAGATAAAAAATAACAATCTCTCAAACAATTTCGAAGGCATCCATCTTGACTCATCACCAAGCAATGTGATAAAACAAAACTATATCTCAGAGGGATGGTTCTTCGGCCATAGTATCTACATCAACTCATCGACTGATAATTGGATACAAGAAAATTCTCTTATTTCACTAGGCGAAGGTTATGGTATTTGGATTATATCATCATCAAATACTACAATCACCAACAACAATTTAATAAATAATGGCATTTATATTTTTGGAGAGCATATATCACATTATAACACCCATGATATACTATCAGACAATAAAGTGAATGGAAAGCCGTTTCTTTTTTACAAAGATACTAATGGAATTGAAATCGATGGTGTCCTTGTTGGACAACTTCTTATTGTAAATTGCACCAATATAAAAATTACAAATTTGCATATAAATAATACCTTCATAGGGATGTATGTAGTATATTCTGAAAATATCAATATCACACAAAATAACTTCTCTAGTAACACATTTGCTCTCGACCTTGCTTCTTCAAATAACCACATAACTAATAATGATTTTTTTGATAACCAATATGGTATTTATATTGACTCATCTTTTAATAACATAACCCACAATAACGTTTTTTATAATGGGTATGGAATTCATTTTAATTATTTATCTAATGATAATATGATAATTCGCAATAATGTATCTTATAATGGTAATGGAATATATGGCTGGGAAAAATCATACAATAACACAATAAGTAGAAACAATATTTCGGATAATGGTGAGGGGGTTCATCTTCAGGCATTGGAAAATGTTTCTATAATTCATAATGAGATTATGAATAACTTATATTACGGGATTTTTCTTGAAGAAACATCAAATAACTTAATATTCGATAATGATGTTACAAACAATGGATATGGGATTTTTCTTAGAACATTAGCGAATATCACCATATCAAATAACTACATTTCATTAAATGATATGTATGGCATTGGAAGTTGGTTATCATCAAATAACACCATAATAGGTAATAATATCTCAGATAATGGAAATGGATTACTTCTTTTGTCATCATCAAATAATACCCTCATTAATAACTATATCTATTCAAACACCGATCATGGCATTGTAATCAATTGGTCAGAAAATAACACCATTATATCGAACATTGTATCATTTAACAATTATGGTATCAAGCTTCGTGGATCATCATACAACAATATTGAACTCAACAACATATCTTACAATGAATATGGAATCTATCTTAACTCATCATCTAACAATACTCTAAATAATAACAATTTCATCGAAAATACCTATCAGAGATATAATGACATAGAAAGCGATTCTGGAGAGGAGGAGAAAATACCTTCAGTCCCTGATAAAGAGATACCAGGGTGGTTATGGATACCAGTGATTATTACATTTGCTTTTATCATAACAGGGATTGTTGTAAATCTTAAATTACAAAGAATTAAATTAAAAAATAAGAGATAGTGAAAAACTCTCACTTCCCCTTCGTAATCTCATCAATTATTTCCTTGGCAATGTCAACCCTGATCTTTCCGCGGGCAACTAACCTTTTCACGACCTCATCCATTATTTCTTTTCCGGCACCCGCCATAATGGCAATGTTTCTTGCATGCAATGCCATGTGACCTTTCTGGATACCCTCTGTTGCAAGGGCTCTCAATGCACCAAGGTTCTGGGCAAGACCCACTGCAGCAATAACCTCTCCAAGCTCCTGCGCAGTCTTCACACCGAGAATCTTTACCACTGCCTTTGCTGTGGGATGGGTCTTTGTGGCACCGCCAATCAAACCAACAGCCGTGGGAATCTCGATTGTACCCACAAGATCACCTTCGGAATTCTTTTCCCACACCGTCAAAGGCGAGTAATGTCCCGAAATAGAAGCAAAAGAATGCGCTCCCGCTTCCACTGCCCTTGTATCATTGCCTGTTGCACGAACCACTGCCGAGATACCGTTCATTATTCCTTTATTATGTGTGGAACATCGAAAGGGGTCTGCTGCTGCAAATGCATAGGCTTCAATGATACCGTCTACAACACCGTCACCGCCGAGAGTTTCCTTATCGAAAACAGCTTTGGCCCTGGCCAGTCTGTAGGTTGCCAAATTTGAAATGATTCTAAGGTATACCCTGCCTCCAGTGATTTTTTCGATATACGGAGCAACTGCCTCAGCCATGGTATTTACTGCGTTTGCTCCCATTGCATCCCTGCAGTCAACAAGCAAATGGCTCACCACCATGGGACCTTTTGCAGTATCCACTACCCGAACCTCGATGTCTTTTGCGCCGCCTCCGAATTTAACAAGCACAGGGTCTTGTTCATTGGCCATTTTCAATATCTCATCTTTATGTGCAAGTATCGTCATCTTGGCACCATAA
>CBDVCK010000354.1:0-3352 GCA_965372465.1 uncultured Thermoplasmata archaeon
GCCTTTGATGTAGCGTGCGCTCATCGGACCTCGTTAATCTTGTATCTCATCAATTCCTCTCTGGCAAATTCCTCTCTCTTTCTGTCCGAGATATCGGTTATCACTGCCAATACTCCACCGAACTTCCCTTCCTTTAATTGCGGAGATGCCGAGATTAAAACAGGCAATTCAGTTCCGTTTTTCTTGAGCAATACGGTCTCGAACCTGTCATTTTCCCCTTTCATGTTCTCTGCCAGGCAGTCCCTCATCCGCCTGTGATAATCTGAGGCCATTATTTTTTCCCAGGATTGCCCTAAAAGCTGCGCTCTCTTGTATCCCAGGGTCTTTTCCACCTTTGGATTGATGAAGCCGATTAATTCCTCCTCATCCAAAATCAAAATCCCCTCACCCATTGTCTGGACAATGGACTCGTTAAACTCTTTAAGTTCTTTTATTTCCTCCTCAGCGTGTTTTCTTTGGGTGATGTCGTTTGAAATGATTTGCACACCAATGGTCTTACCGCTTGCGTCCTTCATTGGATGGTAGTGCGATCGATACCATCCTTTCCCAGTTGGAAGTTCAACCATATCCTCATGTTCCTCACTGCCATTGGTTTGAGCGACGCGTCGGATCCTCTCAAGGCTTGAATCGGCGATATCTCGATCGAATATATCACTCAAAGATTTTCCAATAAAGTTCTCAGGGGTGCTGCCAAGTCCTTCAGCGGCATTACGATTCATTGCCTGAATTACACCCTTGGTGTCAACGTAGGTAATTATATCTCCTGATTGTTCAAGTAACATGCGGTGTTTTTCCTCACTCTCCAGTATTGCTTCCTCAGCACGCTTTCTTTCCAGTGCATAGGCAAATATTTCAGCAACCATCTGCAACATGGATATCAGATCATCTGACCAATCCTTCATATGTGTAACTGCATCGAATCCTATGAATCCAAAAAGCGAACCACCAATAACTATGGGGACACTGAGTTGGGATTTGATTCCTAATTTTTTAAACATCCTTTTATCTGCCCCTGCTTCCTTTGGAAGGTGGGATGTATCCTCGATAATCAGAGGATATAGTTTTTTTAGTCTGTTCATCCCCCACTTGAATTTTTCAACATCCAAGTCCTGCAATTGATCCTTTATAGATTTTATACCATCTCTATACCATTCATGGGTAAGACTCATTTTCTGCTGGTTATCGTGTAAAAGATAGACATAACTGCGGTCTACATTTGCAAAACTTCCCATGTCCTTTAATGCAACATTAATTCCATCATCTATTTCCTCGGTTCTCAGAAAAATGAAATGGGTGGAAAATGATGTGATAAGCTCCTCAAAGGCCAAGCGATAGTGCAAAGATTCCTCAGCCCGTTTTTTCTCGGTGATATCCCTTGTGGTTGCAATAAATGCCCTGGGTTTGCCTTGGCCATCCTTAATTAGGGCCGCGTTCATCTCCCCTATAAATTCAGAGCCATCCTTTCTTTTCAAATTGTATTCAAGGTCCCTTGTAACCCCTTTTTTCAGGGTCAATTTAAGATATTTCTGGGCTCTTTTATGGTCCTCCTCAGATATTAGGTCGAAAGCACTTTTACCAATCATATCTTTTTTCCTTTTATAACCATGTAGTTCTAGTGTCCGTTTTGATACGAAGGTGATATTACCCTCTAAATTGGTTGCAATCACGGCATCTGGGGAGGTTTCAATGAGAGCCTTGTACATCTCCTCGCTTTCTTTTAATGCCTCCTCCGCTTTCTTTCTATCCGTGATATCTCGCACAATACCCTGGATAACCTTTTTACCGGATATCTCAAATAAGCTTGAGGAGACCTCTGCAGGAAATGTCTCACCGTTCTTCTGTAGAAAATCGATTTCAAAGCTCACATTTCCTTTCTTGGTTATCTTCTGAAACATCTTTTTAGATGTTCTTAGTGCCTCTGGTGGATGCAATTCAGATATGTTAAGTTCCATTATTTCATCCTTTGAGTATCCGAAGAAATCGGAAAATCTCTTGTTCACATCGACGATATTACCTTCGAGATCATGAATAATGATGGCATCGTTTGAATTATGGAAAAGGTTGCGGTATTTCTCCTCACTTTCCCTGAGCTTTTCCTCGGCTTTCCTTCTATCAGATAGGTTCCTTGATATACCCAAGAATGCTGTGGGCTCTCCTTTTTCATCGTATATTAAAGATGCGTTGAACTCAACAGGCAGCTTTGTTCCGTCCTTTTTTATAAAATTGAACTCCGCGTTTTTGATTTTTCCAGTATCAATTATATCAGCGATATTCTCCATTATTCGCGGCTGGTCTTCAGGAGCCATCAATTCGAAGGCGCTCTTTCCAATTAGCTCCTTGGGGTTGTCGTAGCCCATTTCCTCGGCACCCTTAGGATTGGTCATTATGATATTCGTATCCAAATCGGTCATAACTATGCCATCGGGCGAGGTGTCAACAAGGGTACGGTAAAGCTCCTCGCTCTCCTTTAGTGCTCGCTCTGACTCCTTATTTTTTGTAATATCCCTTGCAATGACCTGGACTCCTACGATCTCGTCATCCTTCATCAGGAGGGTACTTGTTACGCTAACCCAACGTTTTGTTTTATCCTTTCTTACTATCTCAAGTTCATATGGTTTGACTCTCTTACCTTCCAGCATCCTTTTGAATTTCTCCTGTATACGGGGAAGATCTTTGGGTTTTAAGGTAAGGAGTTTCTCAAAGGATTTACCTACGATTTCCTTTCTCGAGTACCCTGTAAGCTTCAAGGTTGCCTTGTTGCAGTCCAAAACCTTACCCATGTTATCTGTCAAGGTTATTGGGTAAGGGGATTTCTCAAAGAGTGTCCGATATCGTTTTTCACTTTCGAGCATTACCTCTTCAGCTTTTTTGCGCTCTGTAATGTCTCTTATAGTGGCTACGGCTCCGATTACCTTCCTACCTTCTTTCCTAAGAGAGACTGCAGCCTCAATTGGGATGATCTTTTTGTTTTTATGGACCATGGCAAGCTCATATAATTCAGGTGCTGGCTTCCCAGCCATTCTGGCTTTGAAGTTTTCTATTATTAATTCCTTGGACTCAGGGGTTATGAAATCGAAAATGGATTTTGCCTTGAGAGCTTCCTTGGATGAATAGCCCGAAAAATCCTTGATATTCTCGCTGACATATGTTACCTGCATATTGGAATCATACTCTACTATCACATCCCTGCTTGCTGCATACAACTCCTCGAGTTTTCTTTCGGATTCCTTCACCTTCATTTCCAGTAACTTCTCCCTGGTGATATTCCTTGAATACTCCACAACCCTTGTTACATCACCTTTTTTATCAAAAAGAGGATAGAAATATATCTCCAAATAGATTTCATTTCCGT
>CBDVCK010000355.1:0-3324 GCA_965372465.1 uncultured Thermoplasmata archaeon
CCAGAATAGGCTTATCGATCCGCTCGGATATATCGACTATATCATTACCAGCCTGCGTACCGGCATGACCTACCACAAAAACGGACAACTAACAGAATATACCAATACCGTTACCAATACCGCGGAAAAAGACAAAATAACCACAACCACATCCATCAAATTGATTAGTTATTTCTTGCATCTTACCCTCTCGCAAAACTAAACTGTTTAAGCCAACACTTCGTTTTCTTTTTTCTTCTATTCTTCATATTGCTTATCATCTGTTTTGATTATTACGTACAGAGAGTCCCTTTCTGCAGAAGTTACGGGAAAAAAAGCTCCAGATACGAGCAACATGGTCAATAACACGCAAAACCCTTTTATAGGTTTCATTGTAACCACCAAGAGAAAAGAGATAGCTTGACGGTATATATAATTTAAGTGTTAAATATCAGGTGGTGATATCTTTGAGGTTTAATTCCTTAGAAAGCAGCCTACCCAGAACCCCCGAAACCTCGCCTATTTTGACCCTTGCCTGCTCTTTTGTATCCCTGTCCCTGATTGTTACAGAATCATCATTCAGGGTGTCGTAATCAATGGTAATACAAAATGGAGTGCCGATTTCATCCATTCTTGCGTACCTGCGCCCGATTGATCCTGATTCATCGTAATAGGTCATAATACCCTCTTTTCGCATTGCATCATCAATTGGTTTGGCCTTGGCAGTAAGCTCCTCTTTTCCCATAAGTGGAAAGATACCCACTTTGATAGGCGCAATCCTGGGATCGAGAGTCAGAGTGATGTAGTCCTTTTCCTCATGATACGAGTGCTCTAGTACAGTGTAAAAAATCCTGTCTATTCCGTAAGAGGGCTCGATAACACCGGGAACATACCTTCGGCCCGAGGTCTTCTCTTTTACGACTTTGATATCGAAGCATTCCTTGCCTACCTCAATCTCTTTTCCATCGATGTTTACATTAATGGATTCTTTACCCTTCAAACCCTCTCCATCCATCTCCTCCAAAGCGGCCTTGATCTTGCCTGCGTCCTTCTTGAACTCGGGGCCGAGGACATCAAGTTTTGGTACGACCTTGATAACCTCCGCCTCCATGGGCTCTTCGAATCTCTCAAATGCCCTGAGATCCTGCTTGGAGTGGTCGATATGGCCCTGTAAATCATAGCACGTTCTGTCAGCGACTCCAACAATTTCGACCCAGCCAAAACCGGTCTCTGCTTCAGCGTCCCAGCAGTCTGCAGCATAATGTGCCATCTCGTTCTTCAAATGCTGCCTGAATCTCAATCTATCCGGGTCCACACCCACGTCAACAAGGAACTTCTGTGTCAGGGCCATAAAGTAACCCAGTACCTTCTTCTTGATAATCCCCTGCTCCACTGCTTCTGAAAGCGTGGTTTTCACCTCATCCCCTTCATTGGGAACAAGCCACAGTTTCTCGTCCTTCAATATCTCAAATCTGGGCCAGGAGTCATCCTCCGAATTGAGGAAAAGCTCGGCTTCTGCCATGTTCAACTCTCTTAGCCTGATTACGCCCTGCCTGGGGGAGATCTCGTTTCTAAAACCCCTTCCTATCTGCACAACCCCAAAGGGCATCTTTTCCCGAAAGAAGCGGTATAAAAGCCCGAAATTTGTGAATATGCCCTGGGCTGTTTCCGGTCTGAGATACCCTTTTCGACCGCCCTTTAAACCTGCACCTATTGCAACCTCGAACATGAGGTTAAATGGTTTAGGAGAGGAAAGGGAACCAGCGCATTTCAGGCATCTGATATTATGGCATGATATGATGCCTTCAAGCTCTGATGCGGAAAGGGCGTCAGCATTCGGTTCGTGTTCCAAAACAAGATGGTCCGCACGAAATACCTCTCCGCATTTTGTACATTCAACCAAATAATCCTGAAATTCCTTCACATGTCCCGAGGCGATAAAGACCTCTTCGGGGGAAATCATTGTAGATGAGATCTCGGCAAAACCCTCACCCAGGACATAGTATCTTCGCCACACATCCTCGATTGCCCGCTTCATGGTGCTGCCCAGTGGACCGTAATCATAAAAACCAGCAACTCCTCCGTATATCTCGGAAGAAGGCCATAAGAACCCCCTCCTCTTTGCCAGTGTCAGAACCTTTTCAGAGTTCATAATATCAAACCTACAAACACAAAGGAATTTTTTTTGGGGAGAAACCAAAGGGCAGCTTATTTGTTGAGGCAGACAATGATGTCCAGCTCATCCACCATGGCAAGCAACTTATCGTCAGAGTCCCTTATGGGAAGCTGTCCGAAATCGTTCTTTCTCATTATCCTTGCAGCCTCTGAAATCGATGTCTTCCGAAAGACTGTGATTGGGTCTTTTACCATGATCTCCTTCACAGGTATCTTTGGCAAGGTAATTTCCGAAACTTCATAATAGAGCTTCATTATGTTTCTCATCCCTTCCCATGTCCACACATCCTCGTCCTCACCAGAGCCCAAATCCGAGGATGCGGTGGTGCCGTTCACAACACTGAGATTGAATATATCACGGTCCGTTATTATTCCTGATAGTTTGGAATCATCATCAAGCACAGGGAAGGCATATGCGTTGGTGATCTTGATAATCGCAGCAACAACCGTCAAGGGAGTTCCTTCGTAAACAGGGATGCATGGGCGCCGAACCAGCTTTTCCACACTTCCTTTGACCTTCTCTTTCTCGACTATGGCCAGAAGATCTGTTGGAGTGATTATACCTGCAAGCTTCTTTCCGGACAGAACCGGTAGATGATGCAGCCCTTCGTCTACAAGTATCTTTGCTGCCTTTCTGACATCGTCCTTGCTCTGCACTACGGGGTGATCCTTGTTCACAATCAATGCCAGCTGCTCCACATCGGGTTTTGCAAATATGTCCTGCCTGCTTACAAAACCTACATACCTTGCTGTACCCTCCCTTACCACTGGCACGCCTGTTATATTGTGCTGGACAAGCAGCTTTAGAACCTTTGATCTGCTTCCCGGTGCCTCTGCCATAACAGGCTTTTTTGTCATAAGCTCTGATACCTTCAATTCCAGTCCTCCATGTTTTGGCAGTTTCTTACATATTGGTAATTATGTGTTTGTTTATTGATATCAAGGATATGTTCTGCGCACACGCGAAATTGACCAGGGCATGGGCAGGATCCTTTTTCGGGAGCTCGAACACGATGAAGTTCGCCTCTGTTCCCTGGGTGAGGCAGATATCGTAACCTGCATTTAAAACTTTGCGTGAATTTATCAGCACCATGTTCAGGATGTCCAAAGCAGCTGTTTTACCTGTGAGTCTCGATATCTTGTATGCAAACTCCATCTCGCGAAGCAGGG
>CBDVCK010000356.1:0-3295 GCA_965372465.1 uncultured Thermoplasmata archaeon
CCTCAAAAAATTCCGTAGCAATCCACTTCACTTCCCATATTCTGAAAAGCATCTGAAACTCAAGAGAAGAGGCAGCCTTAGCACCGTCATTATCAGTCACCGTGAGGGTGACCTTGAATTTATCCTTTGTAGTATAGATATGCTCCGCACTTGGGCCTGTATCGTTTTCACCGTCTCCGAAATCCCAGAAATAATTCCTAACATATCCATCGGAATCATAGGAATCGTTGGCCCAAAAATATACTGTTTCGTGAATATAAGTAAAAAGAGTCATATTTATAATCGGTCTCGGAAGCTCGTTTACATGGATTGTCATGGCTGTAACTGCCTTTTTGTTGTCATTGTCAGTGACGATTAATATAACAGTATAATTGCCTCCCTTCTCGTAATCGTGGGTAACATACATAGATGAATAGTTTGTACCATCACCCATGTCCCAGTGATAACCGACGATTTCACCGTCCTGATCAGTGGATTCGTTGGCACTGAAAGTCACTGTTTCGTTCACATCCACAAATGTGGAACTGGCAGTCAGATTAGGCTCAGGGGGTTTGTTTTCCTCTGGAAAGATACAACCACTCAAGATACCAAAGGATATTACCAAAAATATGGCTATTACCTCAGCCCTTTTCATGTGCATCCCTATTCCTTATATTTATTTTATTATTTAAACTTTATTGCAATGCCAGAGGAAGCCAGACCAAATAAAGAGATAAATAGTGCACTTTTCTTTTATATAAATTTTTCTTTTGGCAGTTTATATTGATTTTGTTAGTTTCAAATCACTGCAAGTATTTTAAATTGAAATATCAAATTTGATAGCCATAGACCATACATTAAATATCGCCAGTGATAATATTATTATTGGTAAGTGGGAAAATAAATATGTTAATATATGGTGAGATAATTGAACCATAGGGTGTTGAACAAAAAGGATATACATCGTATTTATAAAATGATAGTCCTGATTCACAAAGATAAGAATGTTGCCAAGATACTCGCAGCTGTCCTAAAAATCCCCTTGAGTGCCCAACAAATCGGTGCAAGATGCAATATTTCGGTTGCTCAATGCTACAAAACATTGAGGAAACTAAAAGAAAATGGTTTAATTATAGTTGCAAGTAAGTCGGTATCAAAAGAAAATCCAAAGCACCCCGTTTTTCTCTACAAAGCTTTCCTTGATCCTCAATTTGTATGTATCGAGAATGGTAAATTCAAGATCAAACTTCCAAGGATACTGCATTTTTCCAACGGAAAAACAATAGATTTAATGACTCTAATGAAGTTCACTTCCAAGGAAATTGCTGTTCCATCCAATTAACTTTACCCGAATTAAATTCAAACGGAATTATTTTATAATACTTCTATCAATATTATCTTCTGTGAAAATCACCCGAAAAAATCAAAAACACACATAAGCACCATAAAAATGACGATAGGAGGGCGTATTTATGAGCGTATGGTTATGGCTTCAACCTGGTAACAAGGCATGGAAAGTTATATTGGACTACCAAATGGGGACAATAAAGGTATACAACGAAAAAGGCGAGACCCTACTAGAAAAGAAGGGCCTTTCCCGAGCTGTTATTTCAATCGTGGAAAACAACTTCCTTTCCGCAGTAGCAACCAGATTGTCGGACATCGATTCCGATGAAGGGGTAAGCACTGTACCAAAAACAGCGATTGGCCTTGATAATCCCATGTATGTATAGACGAAAAAAAATTCCAACTCCATGAGACAAAGAGAATATTCAATCAACTTGAAGTTCACTTGCAGGATTATTCATTCCGATTGAAGTGTATATTTGGACCTAATTCAAACGGATTGAAGTGTTAATTATGTCTTAATGAGTTGGATTATATCCTATTTATTTCCACTTTCTATACACTTATAATGGTTAACTTTAATAAATGATGAGGTTCATATATATCACTTGAGAATCGGTAACTTTAATCAGAATGAATCTAAGAATTGATAATCAAGCCTGATACCCAGATACGATATTATATAAGTATCAAAATCAATTTTTACAAGATTAAGAAACACAGGGAGAGGGATACACAATGGATCAAAACGAAATGAATCCAATAGAGGCGTCGAAGATAATTACAGATGAATACTCAGCAAAAATCCTAGTTGCCACATATAAAAGACCAAAAAGCGCATTGGAGTTGAGCCATAGATTTGGCATTCCCATTGCTGCGTGTTACAGGAGAATCCATCTCCTGGAGAAGGTGGGACTTTTAGTCTGTGTTGACAAGGTTCTTACTCAAAAGGGGAAAAGGATCAAGATATACCTTTCCCAATTGAAAAATGCCTATATCTTTTTTGAAAAGGGAAAACTAAGGGTAAGGTTCGAGCTCAAAACAGGTATTGTTGAGAATTTTGGTGGCGAATGGACGCCAATGGACGACTCAGAGAATGATTACTGGCCTTCACAGTAATTATTTTTTTATTTTTTTCATATTCGAAATTAGTGAACCTGCTGTACCCATAAAAATTACTATTTTGCATGAAATTTTAACAAACAGCGTTCAAAATGATAACCATGGATGATAACAGACCATGATAACCGTACCAAAAATGGTATAGTATCTCAACACCAATGATAATATGATGCAACATGGCTGAAGAGAATCTAAAAATGGATCCTTTTAAGGCCTCGAGCTTTATCTCGGATAAATATGCAGGGAAAATTCTGGCTGCAACATACCAATCTCCGAAAAGCGCAAAGGAGCTTTCCAAGAAATTCGACATCCCCATTGCTGCATGTTACAGACGCATTCGGGAACTTGAGAGGCTAGGTCTTCTGATCTGCGCGGGCGTTGTTTATGACAGCAGGGGTAAGGGAACCAAACTTTACCAGTCACAATTAAACGGTGCATATATCTACCTGCTGGAGGAAAGGCTCAAAGTCCATTTCGAACTGGCATCAGGTATATCGCTGACAATGATATCCCAGGCTTCGTAAAAACAACTCTTGCCTTTCAGAGTTTTAATTTTGTCGATTGGGAGACCTTCGAGACTCATATCCACGATGAATCTCATCGGCACTCATCTTTCGTGTTTGAAAAGACTCCTCGCGTCGGCTTAATTCAAGTCTTCCTTCGTATTGTTCTAATGAAAGATTATTAATCCTTAGAATTTTCGTCCTCTTTTGGAATCTTTTTGGGTTCCTCATCTTCTAGTTCTTGGGGTGAAGAGGGCAACACATCCTTTATTCCTTCAAATTCAACGCCACACCTGGAGCATTTGGTATCCTCTCCCTCAATCTCTTTGCCGCATATCGGACAT
>CBDVCK010000357.1:0-3268 GCA_965372465.1 uncultured Thermoplasmata archaeon
GCGGCCCTGACACAGATGCCCCTATCCTTTAATTTATCAATGATTTCGGAACCTCTCCATTTCCTTGTTGCAGCTTTTCTTGACATCACTCGTCCTGCTCCGTGGCATGTCGAGCCAAAGGACTCTTTCATTGCCTGGTTCGTTCCAATAAGCACGTAGGAGGCTGTGCCCATATCACCTGGTATCAGAACAGGCTGACCCATTGAGCGGTACTTTTCGGGAACTTCCATTCTATCCGGCCCGAAGGCCCTTGTTGCCCCCTTCCTGTGAACATAGACTTTCTTTTTCTTGCCTTCCACAACATGTTCCTCGAACTTGGCGATGTTATGGGCCACATCATAGATGATTTCCATTCCAAGGTCCTCTGCCTTTGTTCCCAGGGTCTCCTCAAAGGATTCCCTGATCCAGTGAACTATCAACTGCCTGTTTGTCCAGGCGTAGTTTGCTGCGCATTTCATGGCTGCAAAGTAGTTTTCTCCTGCTTTAGAATTCACAGGCGCGCATACCAATTGCCTATCAGGTAAGGTGATCTTGAATTCGTCCGATACATAATTATAGCCGTCTTTTCTGAAGTTTCGTCCCATCTCCCTTATCTGATCGTCACATATCTGGTAACCGCAGCCTCTTGAACCCGTGTGAATCATCACCATTATCTGATTTTCGGATTCAATGCCCATAAGTTTCGCAGCTTTAGGTTCAAATATCTTGTCTACTTTTTGGATCTCCAGAAAATGATTTCCCGCACCAAGACTGCCGAGCTGCGGCATGCCTCTTTGCTTTGCCTTGTTTGTGACAAAATGGGGGTTGGCACCTTCCATGCACCCGTTTTCTTCCAGGTATTTGAGATCGTCCTCCCACCCATATCCGTTTTCCACTGCCCATCTTGCACCGTTTTCTAAAACCTTTTCCAGTTCCTGCATGCTGATTCTAACCTTACCTTTGGAACCGAGACCCGAGGGGACATTATTGAACATGGCATCTACAAGATTTGTCAATTTGCCTTTTATTCCGTCCAGCATTAGGTTGGTTTTTACCAGTCGTACGCCACAATTGATATCGTAGCCCACGCCACCGGGGGAAATCACTCCCTCTTCTGCGTCCATTGCCGCGACGCCTCCGATGGGAAATCCATAGCCCCAGTGAATGTCAGGCATGGCCATGGAGCTGCCCTGAATTCCTGGTAATGTGGCAACATTTGCAACCTGCTCGGGGGCGTTGTCATTCAACAAACCTGAAAGCATTGCTTTGTCAACATAGATAATACCCGAGGTTCGCATTCCTTTCTTGTAGGTCTGGGGAATCTCGTAGTGAAAGTCGTCTATTCTGTTTATTGGGCCGTTCCATTTCATATATGATCACCTGAGGGAGTCGATAATATGGACCTACACTTATTAAATGTTTGGTTTTACGGGAATATGGGGAAAAATATCTCTTTACTGGTTATTGGATCCACGCTAATACTGAGTGCGAGTGGGAGGTGCCGACATAGGATTTAAAAACCCTATTTCACAATTTTCAATCGCCATCTCCTTGGCCCTATCTCGGTGAGAATACCCTCCTCCTGAAGATATTTATCACGTGCCCTGATGTAAATAATGGAATTTATAAGCTCCTCATGGGAAACAGGTCTTCTACGGACTGCCTTTCTAGGTTTCCTTTTTTGCATTTCTTGCAGCCTCCCTGACCTTATTCAGCATCTTATCCGAACCTTCTTTTTTGCATTTAGTGCGGATGTACTTCCAATCTATCTTGTCCCAGAATTGCGAAGCAATGCGTACGGCCTGCTCCTTGTCACTTTCGCTCTTCCAGTGCTCGGCCGCCTGTATCCGATCAAAGATAATATCTTCCAGGCCGATAATATAGGCGTATCCCAAATCCGTGTCCACCTTGGTTACTCTATTGGGATCGATATCTGCAACATCACCCGGAGCCTCGATATACAGGCTAAGATCCTCCCTTATCCACATCCGACCCATTTTAGTAAATCCCATCTCTTCCAATATCTTTCCCAGGGCTTTGCGTTTGCCTTTGTTGATTGCAAGGTCTATATCTCCGGTTGCGTACCAGTCCCTTGTATAGAATTCAACCGCAGCTCCACCCACTATCACAGCCAATACTCCTTCATCCTCCAGTCTAGGGGTGAGTATGGACATGACATACAATGTGCGCTGAAAGCCTCGTTCGACTTTCTTTGCCTCCGCTATGGCATCGTCCACTGTTTTTTTGAGTGGATAATCGAACCTCCGTTTGCATCTCGGGCATGCAACTGGGTTTGGCTTTCTCGGTTTCCATTCATAGCCACAGAATTTGCACTTCATAATAGTAATAATAATAGTAATAATATTTAATTCTTGTCATTCTTAATTGCATCTAATGAGCTGGGGTGTATCTGGGGATAATAGGTTAAAGGAGAACTTTCTCAGGAGAAAGAGGATTAAAGACAAAATGGAAACTGCAAAGGCAGGTTAGTAAATTATAGACATGTATGTACATTCTTGTATCGGAAGGTATTTATCTCCTAAGTGCAATGGATTTCATTGATGATAAAAAAGGTAGTTGCGCTTTGGTTGAGTTTAGCGATGATACTTAGTTTCTTTGCGATTGTAGATATAATTTCAGATACTATCTCAATAAGTACAGGGGGTATCCTTTATGTAAATGAAACTGGTAGTGATGGAGCTTATAAAAGTATACAGGCTGCAATAAATGCATGTAGTGATGGGGAAACCGTGTATGTTTATAATGGAACATATTATGAAAATGTTATTGTGAATAAAAGCATCAGTCTAATTGGTGAAACTAGGGATGCGACGATTATTAATGGTTCCAGTATAGGTGATGTAATTCATATTATTTCGGATTTGGTGAATATCACAGGCTTTACTGTCGTTGAGAGCGGTTCGGATTCTGGGGATGCAGGTTTGGAGCTTAATAATGTAAGGAAATGCAAGATTATGAATAATAATATCTCATCGAATAATGGGAATGGTATATACCTTTCATTATCTTCACATAATAACATAACAGGCAATAATGTAATAAACAATAATTATGGGATTGTTATTGACTCGTCAAACAACAATAATATAACAAGCAACAATGTTTCTTTCAACAATTATCATGGGTTATTTCTATTTAAGTGCTCGAATAATAGCATCGCAAGCAACAAAGTATCAAACAATGATGAGGATGGTATTCATCTTGAATTGTCATCTTACAACGAAATTATAGTTAACAATATTTACCCAAACAACTATAATGGTATCAT
>CBDVCK010000358.1:0-3268 GCA_965372465.1 uncultured Thermoplasmata archaeon
GTTGAGAAGAGCAGAAAGGGCGAGGAATCACTTCTTTTGAATCCCACGAGACTTGCGATTTTCCAGTATCTCTGTAAAAATCCCTGCAGCAAACTTAGGGTTATTGCAAAGGATCTGGAGCTTGCTGTGCCAACAGCCGATTTCCATCTGAAAAAGATGACTGAAAGAGGCCTTGTTTCAGGCAAAACCGCAGGGAAAAACAAGATATATTATCCCAAGGAGATGATCGATTCTAAGGATATCGAAACCCTGGCTATTCTAAGCGGAGACAAGGCAAAGCACATATGTTCTACCATTGCAAGCAATCCGGGAATTACCCAAACAAAACTCTGCAAGGAGCTTGGCATGTACCAGCAGGAATGCGGATGGTACACCTCCAAATTGACGGAGAAAGGAATTTTATCCTGTATAAAAGACGGAAAGTTCAAGCGGTATTACCTGAGCGAGAACCTGGAGGACATATTACACTCTGACAGGAAGAGGAGGAATCACTTTAAAAAAACTCTCATTCAGGTCCTAATAAGCGATGGCGCGAAACCCGAAATCATTAGAAGCCGCGGCGAATCTCTCATAATACAGATAGGGGTCGGTAAGGATAAAACCATCTTAAAGGTGAATCTAAATCTGATTCCAAGATTTTTACTTAGAAAAAGAATGCATGTATCAGGCAAAGTCTCTTAGCACAGGCCAACTGATAGAATCAAATAAATATAGAGTCTTCGAAATATATATATCCGATAAACTCATTCAAAAATCTATATTGTTACAGCCTGAAAGTTGAAAGATGACACCTTAAAACACAATAATGCAACAGGATGGCGCAGGACATGGAAAAGATCAAAACAGGCATATACGGTTTAAATCCCCTTCTCGAGAATGGATTTAATAAAAATTCCGTCACAACCATAGTCGGAGCCACGGGTACCGGTAAAACCACTTTTGTTACGCAATTTTTGCATCGCGGTCTGGAGGAGGGGGAAGAGGTCATCTTCATCACACTGGAGGAGCAGAAGGAGCAGATTCTAACAGAGGCCTCGGAGATGGGATGGGCGGATCTGAAGGATTACCTTGAGGATGGCCAGCTGGTTTTCATCGAGGCAGGGGGTATGGAATTTTCGGATTTTATCAAGGAGGAATTACCCGAATTTGTTGCGGAATGGGCAGGTATTCATGCAAGGATTGCAATCGACCCTCTCACTCCCATCATCTGGACCGCCCAGGACAAGTACAGACAAAGGGAATTGATTTCCACCTTATTCAACGAGACCAAGAAGGTTGGCACGGTTTTAGCCACTCTTGAGGAGCATGGAACCTTCGGAGACCTCTCGGGGCCAGAGACCATCATACCCATGTACCTTTCAGATGCCGTTATTCATTTGAGATATCTTTCCCATCCCACAACCCCTAGTGTTGAAAGGCTGGAGGGATTGGGACTGGCAAAAGTGGATACCAGAATGAGGATAGTCAAATCCAGAAGCAGCTGGCACAGTACCATATCCCACCCATACACTATTTTCAGGGGAATTGGAATTGTCATTGAGGGAGTGGATGTGGGTATGGAAAGCAAGAAATTTCCAGAGGACTTGAAGGAGAATCTTCTTAAAAAGTTCGATAAATTGCCTAAAAACTACAAAGAAAAGCTCAAAAACATGGTACAGAGCCTAAAAGATCAGGATATAGGCACCATGAACCCACACCAATTGATTTCCCTGATTTTGAATGAATACGATATCACTCTGGGCTAGATTTTTTTCTAAATGACGATTTCTGATATATTTGAGCATTATTTTTTCGTTCCAATGCGCCCTAACAATATCAAGACCGACGTGAGTATCACTATAATCGCTACAGCAATCCAAAGAGATATAAGAACCAAGGTGAGCATGATGATCCCTGCAATCAATACTCCCATGAAAATGAAGAACAGTGATTTGGAGCGGCTGAGTCCGAACAGATAAGATACTAATGATCCGGTCCAGGCTCCTGTTATGGGCAGTGGAATAGCCACAAATAAAAGGAGGGCCAGCTCTTCATATTTCTCCACAGACTTACCAGTCTTCTTACGGGTTCTGGCAAATAGCCAGTCGAAGAAGCGGTTGAAAATTTTAAATCGTCTGAGCTTTTTCTCCACCCATGGGAAAAAGAGCAGGATAAAGGGGATTGGAATCATATTACCAATAACGGATACTACAAATATCTGGAGCCAACCCTCCGGGTACGGAAAACCAGCCAGAACAAAATCTCCTCCCTGTGCTGCCCACAATAATATGGTCCCTCTCAGCTCTATGAGGGGAATCATGGCAATTACTATCACAACTATCCAAGATGGCAGCCAAACAAGGAAATCAATGATACTCTCCACCAAGGCCATGAAATCGGGTATGAATTTGTTATAGATAAGGATATTTGTGGTCCTATTAAATCCATTTACTTGGTTTCATAAGGAAGAAAAGAAACTATTCATCGCATTTTTTATCAATAATAGTATTATGTAGTATGACATGTAAAGATTCTTTACTTATGGTAAAGTTAAAATATTGAGAGGTACATATATAGTATGTGATTAAGTGAAACCCCGTTCAGCCATAGTGAGTTCCAAGGGCCAGATTACCCTGCCAAAGGAATATCGAAAAGGATATCATCTAATTGAAGGAGAAGAGATTCTAATGCTACCTACTGATGATGGAGTATTGATAAAACATAAAAAAACTCCTCTTAGAGGAATACTAGCCGGAAAAATTGACATCGATAACTTTGAGAAGGATATCAGGGAATTGAGGAAGGAATGGATCCTATGAAAAAGTATGTTATCGACACCTTGGCGCTGGTTAGATATCTTTCGGATGAACTACCGTCTAAAGCAGATAAGATCTTCAAATCAGCAGAGCAGAATAAATGCAAATTGCTTGTTCCCGAGATCGTCATAGGGGAATTCATATATATTTCATTGAAAGGTAGGTTGAAAATAAAAAATCCCAAGAGTTTTATCATGGAGGTTATGATTTCCCTGAATACCTCTCAATATATTGATATTGTGGCCATGGATTTCGAATCCTGGGAGGAATTCCTTAATCTGGATATTCCCGAGCTTCATGACAGGATGATCTGTTCCATAGCTGCAAGCAAGGACGCCGCCGTTATCACCAATGATGAGGAAATAAGGAAAAACAGGGCATTAGATGTAATATGGGATTAACAAGAATTAAAAGGCTCTTAAATGAACAACCCACATTTGAAAAATGTGGGTATCATCACTCGAAAACCGCAC
>CBDVCK010000359.1:0-3248 GCA_965372465.1 uncultured Thermoplasmata archaeon
GGGATTAAGGAGGGAAGTGGAACTTCCTCTACTAGTGGAAGATTTTATCTTCCACTATAAAAGGGTAGAGCCCTTTGGAAAATGAAAAATGCAAAGATACTATTGGTAATAGGCTATTTTGATGATTGCTATATTTTAATCTGTGACAGTGATCTAATCTCTATGTTGTATCGCTCCATAAATTTTCTTGTAGAAGCTTTCAAATGATGCTTGTCTTCGGACCAGAATATCTTACATCCCTGATGTATAGCCGATGCCAGATGAAGTGCATCACCTGCATAAAGATTCAGCTCAATGGCAATATCCTTGGCCCTATACAAGACCTCCTCAATTCCAACGCTTTTTAATGCATCGATCTTGTACATATCCATCATGCTCTGAAAAGAGTCCTCGATTTTATCCCTTGGATATTTGCTCTTTACAAGAGCCCTGACCAATTCCATTATTCCGTAAAATGACATTGCAAATTCGCAATCGAAGTTTATTATACGATCCCGTAGTTCTAGTGATTGTTCACGGTATTCTTCGCCTTCCTTGAACCACTTCACCACAACGCTTGTGTCAAGATATTCGCTCATGCATCTTCCTCATCCCTTAACTCCAATAAGACCTTTGTGAGACTTTCTTTGCCCTTCTTTCCCAGGGCAATTTTATCGATCTTCTCTGCGATCTTCATCGCCTTATATCTGCGGATCAAAAGCCTTATGCCCTCGTTTACAGCCTCGGTCCTGCTCCTAAAAAAACCGCGGTTAACCAGCAAATCCAGTTCCTCGATAAGGGTAGGGGAAGTTCTTACATTCAGCTGTGAACTTGTCATATACATCACCATGTAATACATATGTTATACAAATTATTTAAACTTTCGTCTCTAACTGCGAAAATTGAATCATAAACTCGGGATGAACTGATAATACCCGTTCTCATCAAAATACGCGCACGTGATGTTTGATAATTTTGTTCGCCTCTTCAGGCATTTTGCGTAAAGTGTGAGTTGGTTAATGACGTTTCCACTCTGATCCGGCTTGTAGTCCATGATATGGATGCGGTTGCTCCTGACCTGGATGAGGTCAATATGCCCGGTGAGAGGCTTTTTGAATTTCGATTCGGATTCTGTGAGGTATACAGGAACCTCCACTGCTACAGTGGCTGAATCGTTTGTTAAAAAGAATTCCTCCACCTTCTGGTGTCTCTCTGATTTTGTCTTGGCAAGTTCCAATGCTAGGTCTGTCATGCGGCAGGCCGGGCTATTTTTTATTGATCTGATACTTGGCTTGGGGAGCTCTATTTCGTTTGCCAAAGTGGAGCAGCGCAGGATATCCTTTGACTGGAAGAGGTAATCTTTGGGATCGTTGAGCATGGAATTTATGTACCACTTGAGTTTCGGGAACTGCTTGCCTTTGATGTTAAGCTTCAATGAGTGTGCTTTGAATAGGTAGGGTTGGGGGTGGAAGAGGCGCCTTGTTCGGATGGTTTGGTTGGGGTCGAGGGTGTATTTCTTTCTGAGTTTGGTGAAGGGGAGCTCGGTTTCGTGGCGGGAGATCCAATTTCTTAATGTGGACATTGGGATTTTAGTCTTGTACTTTCTGTGCATGGTCCGAATTGTCATATCCAGTGTGTGGCCCTGATTGTAGTAGGTTAAGGCAGAGAGGATGATCTTCGGTGAATATGAGGTATGACTGAGTTTGCGGTCCGAAAAACGCTTTTGACAGGTTTTGCATAAATACATTTGGATGGTGTCTTCTTTTAAGGTTCTTATTCCGCTTTTTACTATGGCTTCAGAGGACTTGCAATTTGGACAAGAAGGAGCTTCGAACTTGAAATCCTCGAATATTGTGGCCAATGTTTTCTTCTTTGCCATAATGCAAGGGTATCAGTTGCGATATATTTCAATCTATCTCACGGATTTGGCATGCCATTCATCTCACGCATTTGGCGGTGGATTTGGGGTCTATCTCACGGATTTGGCACCTGATTTTTAGGTTTTATCTCACGAATTTGGCATGCGGTTTGCGGGTGATGGACAGGTGGAAGGTTTTGAGGATTTTTGGATGACTGGCTAAACCCTTCTAATCCCGGGAATTTGGGGAGTTCTAAGCCGCGCAGAGGGGGTATCTGTGGTGGGAATCGGGCGATTTTTACTAGATTCGTGGGTTGGTGTGGGTTTAAAGTGCCCCTGGCGGGGGGAATAGTATTGTGGGCGCCACCCAGGAAAGGGATGGGGTTTGTGAGCGGTCCTGCGGACAGCAATAATATTTAAAACGGGTTAAAGGGCGGAGCCCTTGAGAGGACGTGTGAAATAATTTTGGGGTTAGAGGGGTAGGGACCCTTCGGTAGAGCGTCTACAAGAATTTTTAGGGTTAGAGGGGCAGAGCACTTTGGAAAAATTAATACTTTCCTAATTCTTAGAACTTAAGTTCTTGAATCAACTTAAACTTCAATATCGGTTAACTGTTTTAACACTTCGATCTTGCTTTCTTCGGAAAATTCAGTTGTTATAAAAGTTCCTCTCCATGAATTTACAAATCTTTTATCCGATATCGCTGGCATAACCACTTCATTTATGTTCTTGAAAAAGAAATCGGGATATGGAAGGATTTCCTTTAATCGAGCGTTGAGAGTCTTGGGTACATCGTTCTTCCAAATCAACGCAGCTATGTCTCTGATATCACTGGGCCTTCCGGATACCACCTTCATAATTAAATAATCGACATAATCAGGAACATAAATATCGATTTTTTTCCCAGCTGCTTGGATTTCAGTTAAAGTGCTATTATCTATGAATTTTTCATCTATCAAAACGATCTGTTTGCTGGTTCTTCCTCGGACCTGACCTTCCATGAAATCCAGAGAGACCTTGATCTTTGTTTTCCCAGATTGAATGATACTGATCATTTTTAGAAAACCGTATTTCTCTTTTTTTTCAAGAATCTCTGCCTTTATCCTGCCTGAAAGCATCCTATTTATATCATCAATTTGCCATTTATTTGTCTTCCTCAAAACGAAATCGCAGTCTCTTGTATAACGCGAGAATTGTACAAACGCTCTTATAGCATAACCTCCGATCGTGATACATTTCGGATTTGAAAAGCCTTGGGTATTCTGGGAGATAAACTCAAGGAGGGAAAAAATTTCTTCTTCCCGTAACCTCATCATGTCAATATGCTTAGGCAAATTCAACAACCCTCTCTATGGCATCGTCAACATTATTTCTTACGAAATTATCTTTTATCGTTATCATTCTCGTTTTG
>CBDVCK010000360.1:0-3242 GCA_965372465.1 uncultured Thermoplasmata archaeon
GCAAGGACTGCCTCTCCGAATACAACGAGAGGTACTCGAAACTGAACGAGTCCGAAGGTGGAGGGATAATATGTCCAAAATGCGGGGAGGAAATTGTTCTGCCGCGGAAAGGAAGGAAGGGTAAGAAAGAGGGCGAGGATTATATCAGACTTTAGGGAAAGTAATATGGTGCTTTTTTTCAGCCATTGTTCACTTATGCCGCCGCTCGATCATACCCATCAAAAGCAAAGCCCCTAATAAAGTGCGCCTGTCAAACCAATTGGGAACAGCCAGGCATTTGAGTTCCCAGATGTCACCTATGATCTTGAAATCCTGATTGATCTCGGCCACAGGAACATTGTTCAGTTTCAGGGTCATCTTCTCAGGAACCAGTCCTCCGAAGGGCACAAATTTTCTAACCAGGCCGCGACCTGCCGATTCATGGATTCCACCGATTGGTCTTCTGTATGCATCCAGGATATCCCATTCATCCCAGGCGAAGGTTGACATAAGAGCCTTTCTTTTGATGAAACCCAATATTGTATTACTTGTCGAATCGATAACAGCAAATGTACCCCAGATGTCAAGTATCTCCTGCTGCTGGATCCTGAACAATTCCTGTGTCATGCTCTCATCGGTATATATCCTGATATCCTCCTTTAACTTGAACATCTTCTGTTTTGAAAAACCCAGTATATTTTTATTGTAGTCCTCTATCCAATATTTGTTCCATAACGTAAGTACCTTCTTTCTGATCCGGTAGTAATTCTGGAACCAAATACCGCCTGGTGCGCCTTGCCGTGCTTGAGGTTGCTGTTGAGGGGGTTGTTGTACAGACTGTTGATACTGCGGTGATGGTTGTTGAGGCTGTTGTTTTTGTTGAGCAGGCTGAATATATTGCTTGCATTGATAGCACTACCACTGCTGATATTGTTCTATATAGTTCAAGGGATTTTTGCATCTTGGACAATTAGCCATGTTTTCACCCTTTTCCTCGATTTTACATTAGCAAATATGAATCATTATACCCGTAAATAAAGATAACCATGGAAATATTGTCTCTAAAACCTTAAAATAACGGGTTTGTACACAAAACGTTCAACATTAAGCCATTATTATCATTAAAGATATCATCCTCGAAAAACTTTTATATATACAAGGTAATACCAGTACAATATGTGGTGTACATCTGTACTCCATCAGGACGGATATTATGGTGTCAAAGACTGCACGGGTTTCTGCAAGAGTACCTGAAGAACTGGTAAGAACACTTGAGGGCATAATGGATCAAGAGGGAATAAGTTCGATTTCCGAATGTTTAAGAGAATGTATTGAGGAATACATCAAATTAAAAGCCTCGCGAATTTCAACTGAAAATATCTTAATCGACATAGGAGAGGATATCCTCTCCGACATCGACAACCTCGTTGATATCGGAAGAGTTTCCAAAAGGGAAGAAGCCTTCAAGTATGCCATAAAATCATGGACAGAATCACAAGTCGAAAAGTATATATTGAAAAGAGAAAAATTCTCAAAAAACGTTGCTCAGACCAAGGCGCAAATCCTTGAAAGTCACGGCCAGAGAAAGCTTAACTCCTATTTCAGCTCGCCATAATCTCCGTAAACACTCGCCTATCGCAGCCCAGGACGATAGACTGAGGTTGAAAATAGTTCGGATGGGAACCATTACCGACACCTCCATAAAATAGGAAGGGCTCTATAAAAAATCCTTCGTAAGTTATAGCCCAAAAAGAGATTAAATTCACAGACCCTGGGAGGATACCTTACATTCAGAGGTTCTTGGGCATCCTCCAATATTAATCTATACACAGTATGTACAAATGCATCTGAAATTATTATTAAAATAAATATTAAAACTCAAAAACTCACAAAGGCGGGATTTCATGGCAAAAGACAAAAAGAGGGACAAAGTAAATGGAAACGATAAAAAGAAAGACATCCATTCTTCAAAAAGATATGTAAGAGATTATCTGGCCCTGAGAAATGCAATTATCGATAACTGCAGGGACTGTATCAGGGATTGCGGAAGGGACTGTTTGGATACTGATGCAAAACCTTTGGAGAATATCAGATGCCCACTACAAAAGGTGAGAGTCGATTATGAAATTTCAATTAACAAAAATCATGAATTTTCGAGATGGAAACTTGTGGAAAAAGGCTTAGAACTGGAATAACATGCCCATTTAATCCGGTTTTAATATTATATTTCTATGATCTCGCTGCATCTATTTGGAAAAGTCAAACCAACGCTAATCCCCTTAAAATCCGAAAGATGCTCTGATGATGCCCCCAAAGCCAGGTCAGGGGTATTGTTGTTCTGGGATAGATGTGCAAGAAGTACATGCCTTGTGGAATCACCAATCAATTGTCTGATAGTTTTAGCAGCTGCAGAATTTGATAGATGCCCGAAATCCGATAATATCCTTTTCTTTAACAAAGGATGGTAGTCACCGGAAAGCAGCATTTTTTTGTCGTAATTGCTCTCCATTATTATTAGGTTTGAATCTACGGCATGTTCAAGGAATTTTGGAGTATGACATCCCATATCTGTTGCAATTGTCACCTTCTTGTTATTGTATTTTATAATGAAAGCATTGGACTCTGAGGCATCATGGGGTACCACCAAAGGAGTGATTGTAAATTCCCCAATTTCGAAATCCTTGTGGGATTTAAAGTATCGCCTTTCCCAGACATTTTCAAGGGCTCTTGAGAGAGAAAATGTGCTTCTATTAGCATATACAGGAATTTGATATCTTCTCGAAAGAACTCCCGCACCCCTTGTATGGTCGGTATGTTCATGCGAAATCACAATTCCTTGGAATACGGATGGCTCGACACCAATGTCTTGTAATCTTTTTATCAGCTCCTTTGCAGAAAAACCGCAATCAATTAAAATTTTCGTTCTTTCTGTCCATACTGCTGTTGCATTGCCTTCACTGGAGCTGCCTAATACACAAATTCTCATAACCATCCCTTTTTGATACTAAAAACCCGTTTAAAAAAATGGGTTCTTTGAGCGAAGCTGATATGGTCTTTAGGCTAAATAACGATTTCTGTGAAAAAAAGTGGAACTAATACCAATCCAATTTAAAATAACCCGCAATGCGTTAAAGGATTATTTACATCCATTTTTAATGCGAGTTTATTCCATTTCGAACCGCTCACGATGTTCCCCATGCTGAATTTCAGATATGTATTGGATCTTCAAGAGAGCGGAAAGTATTGCATCATCGGTTCTGAAT
>CBDVCK010000361.1:0-3233 GCA_965372465.1 uncultured Thermoplasmata archaeon
TGATGGAGTCGAGGTTCCATCAACTGTCCAATCCCCTGAAGTTTCCCAGTAGGAACCGTTCCAAAAAGGGTCGTCTGATGCACTCACATTTGGAATGGGGACAATATTCAATACCACTAACGCACTCATTAACAGAATGGCAGTTAAGCCAATTGAAATCAATCTTTTCATCATGGTTACACCTTCGCTGAAAAAGGTTTCTGTGGTTAAAAAGCTTTTGTTATTATATAAATCCTGGTTGGTAAGTACCATAGATTACCATAGATACACCAAATTTGGATTTTTATTGATAAATAAAGAAATAAATGCTAATAACGGGATTTTTGGTTAAATCGATTTCCCTTTCCCATGGGTAAAGATTCTTAATATAATTATAGAATCTAACAGAGTGAAAGCTCAGAACTCTTCATCAGGTGAAGGAGGAGCAAGTTTGTCCATCTCATCTTCAAACATCTCATCAGGTGCAGACTCATTAGAATCTTCGAGTTCTCCCAAATCCACAATCGTTGCTTTCTCAGGTGGATGGAGTAACCTCTCATCTTCCTCCGTCTCATTCATTTCTTCCTCACCCTCTTCTTCATCCTCCTCTAAAGGTTCTTCTTCCTTTTGAATTTCACCCAAAGCTTGCTTCAATATTCTGTTTTCTTTGGACGCAAAAGCCATCACTGCCAGCAAGATTACCACAATTATGATTAAAAATATTATGATAATTATTAGATACAATCCTTGGGTTTCATGAGAAGTTGTTGCCTCATTTTCTACTGCATCAAGGGACTGATCATGCTCGTTTAAGTCACTGAGAATATTGTTAAGTTTGGCTAATTCATCAAGTGTATCATTAATAGTTGCAAATTCCTGGCTTGTGTTGGTTTCGAAGGTGTCAATGTCGTTAATGACCTTTAAAATCTCATCTGCCATGGACTGATCATGAACCGAAATATTTCCAGCCAGATCTATCAACATGTTCTTTAGCTCATTTAGTTTTAGATTATCCAGATCATCCAGCATCTCAATTATTTCAGAATGATCTTCTCCTGTATTCTCATCGTGCAATTGAAGCTCTGATGAAATTCCGCTCAAATCACTTTGGAGATTGTTATAAAAACCGGTAATAGAGGTACCTAAATCTCCTATCTGGCTCTGTAGTGAGTTCCTCGTATCTGATAGCTCATCAATAATCGAATCATTCAAACCAAAAAGTTGTAGAGAAATAGTATCGATTTTCGTGGGAACAGTGAGATTCAGATATTCAATTCCATCCTGTAAGTCCCCCAGACTCATATTAACAATATCCAAATTATCATGGATATCATTCACAGTATTATTGATGTAATTAATTAAGGATTCGATATTATGGAATGGATTAAGCGGATAAGGATCTGAAATATCGGGGATGCCATCATTGTCATCATCCAGATCCGCATTATCACCAATTGCATCATTGTCATAATCATGCCATTCAGAGTTGTCCAAAGAAAATACGTCATCGACATCAGGATGACCGTCGTTGTCATCGTCTGTATCAAGGACATCGGGAATTAAGTCGCCATCCCAATCTGTTGGAACTGATAAATTATCTAATGAATTGGTACCGCAAGCAGCCTCTATGTCATCGCTCCAACCGTCATTGTCGGCATCGGGATCAAGATTGTCGCCGAAGCCGTCGGAATCTGTATCAAGATATTCGTTTGGATTGTTTGGGAATGCATCATCCCAATCGTAAACGCCATCATTGTCTTGGTCAATATAGGTCATGTAGATGTCCCAGTTTCCATTTCTGTAGTCTTGCCATATGATGATATCACCATAGATGGCTGGAAACTGCTGGTCTGCGGTATTTGTAGTAATTTGTGTCTCTGTGTTTGTGTTTAAATCATACATGAAAAGGTCATAGTTACCGTTTCTATTATCTTCCCATACTATTATATTTTCATAAATAACTGGATAACGTTGATTTGAGGGATTTAAACAAATCGGAATTTCTAAGCTTGCACTCAAATCGTACATGAAAATGTCATTATTGAAGTTCCTATCATCATACCATATGATTTTATCACCATAAATAACCGGAAATAGTTGATGGCGCAAATTCGTAGTAATCTGCATTTCCGTCCCTGTGGTGAGATCACTCAAATAAATATCCCAGTTATTAATACCATTTCTATAATCATCCCAAACTATCTTATCGCCATAAATAGTGGGTAGCCCCTGATCGGATAAATTTGTACAAATAGGAATTTTAATGTAAGAACGTATATCATACATATAAACATCATAATTGCCATTTCTAGTATCCCCCCACACAATATTATTACCATATATGGTAGGAGTGTCTTGAGTAGCCCCATTGGAGGTTATCTGCATCTCTGTCCCATTACTCAAATCGTAAAAGAAAATATCTTCATTACCATTTCTATCATCCTGCCAAACGATATTATCACCATAAATTGCAGGATATAATTGACCTGAAATATTCATACAAATTAAATTCTCCATACCCGAGCTCAAATCGTACATATAAATATCCGACTTACCATTCCTATAGTCCTCCCACACAATCCTATCCCCCCAAATAGCTGGCGCCTTCTGATCCGCATCATTCCAGGTAATCCTCACCTCATTTCCAGAAGCCTCCACCTCCTCCACCACATCCAGCATTCCCACAAAAACCACACACAATAATACCCACATTAAAACGATGGATATCGCTCTAAATCTCTTTCTATTATGATTCATTATTGCCTCCCCCTTTGCTTATTTCGAGCCCCTAATCGCTGTTTAGGCTTAAATAAATATCGCGGGATTTGATGTTAATCCCTGTTAATACTTGTTATGGTTTAAAAAATTCCTATAAAAAATCCTCGAGAGTGCACTCCTTCACCTTCTCGTTATCGAAAAGGGAGCATATGGCCCCGTCCATGAGCCTGATCCTCTGCCGCGTGTAGTTGGAGATGTCATAGGTCTCCATGATCTCCTTGGTCACCTCAAGATACTTCTTGACACTGCCCTCATGGACAGTGAGCGTGAGATTCCCACCGCATCCCGAGCACTTGCCGGTAAGGGGCATGCGCCGATACTTCCTGTTGCACTTGGTGCACCTCACCTGCTGCGTGGAGAACCTCCTCAGGTTGCCTATCATGTCAGGCAGAAAGTGATTGTTGATAACCCTGGCCACCATATCATCGGTATCCACAGCCCTGATCTTCGCTGCCAAAGAAAGCTGCCCCTCCATC
>CBDVCK010000362.1:0-3223 GCA_965372465.1 uncultured Thermoplasmata archaeon
CGTTGAAATTATAATTAGGTGGTAGGCTCGCCTCTGATATGCCATCATCTCCATCAGAGAGGCCGTCTATATCCATTGCAAAGAAGTTATAGTATTGTTCGGTAGTAAGACCAAAAAATGCAGCATATGTATTGAGGGCGGAGACATAACCTATTGCTGGGGAAGTGTCGCACCAAGACCAAATGTCGGTATGATCGTACTGCCATATGACCTCACCGGTTGCTTCGTCCAAGGCATAGAAAGTACCGTTATGATCGCCTATGAACACCTTGCCATCATATACGGTAGGCGAGGCGTCTATTTCCCTTGTGGTATCAAATATCCAGTTGGTGTTGTTCGTATCAGGGGCTTGAGAAGGCGAGAATCCTGTATTGTTCTCATGATGATGAAACTGGGGCCAATCATCGTATATGATCCCAAAGGTATTGTTGATCTCAAAGTCGGCGTCAGATGTATCCTCTGACTTTAAACCGTGCACATCTGTGGCATTGACTTTAACGCGGTATGTCTTACCATCCGGAAAATCGATCGTTTCAAACCGCCATTCTCTGACGTGCGAACCCAAGTTCGAGGCCAATAGCACATCGTAATTCGAGCCGCTATCATCGCTTAACCATACATCAAAGCTGAGTGGTTCGCTCTCAGGATCGAAAGCATCCCACCAAATATCATGAGCCCCTGCCCAAAACTCCCCACCGTTCGGGGATACGACCGTAACTCCAGGGGGATCGTTCACTGTATCGACGGTGAACCGCCACAGCCATGACCAATAACTATATGCACCCTTATCGTCTTTTGATTTAACATGCCAGTAGTAGGTACCATCCGCGATAAAGGACGGGAAATAATGAGAGATTGGAATATCAACCTGCGTGTATTCAGGCGAACTGAAATCTGAGTTGTCATCTATCTCTATTTCATATGATACAATGTAACCGTCCTTATCTACTGCATCTGACCAATCAAACCTAGGCGCTGAGGTCGTGACTATCTCGGTGTTCGATGGGCTGTAAAGCTTTGGAGGATATGGCTTCCTATTTACACTGCCTCCGGTACCAAAAACATAGAAGGTGTTGTCCCTCGAACCTACATAAACCTTACCGTTCGCTATGGCTGGTGAGGCGGTTACGGCTCCTCCGGTTTCATATTCCCATATCAATGTTGTTGTTCCGCCTCCACCCACTTCATCAAGTGCTATCACCTTGTGGCTGTCCTTAGAACCCGCAATAACCTTACCGTCAGCAACCGCTGGCGAGGAATATCCAAGACCGCCACCGGGATTGTAGCTCCAAATTATCGATGTTGAAGGCTCGCTAACATTCTCTTCAAGTGCATAAATGCCGCTATTATACCCGGTGGTGAAGACCACTCCGTTATGAACCGCGGGCGTGGAATATATTGAGTCACCAATGCTGTATGTCCATATAACATCGTAATCAACACCAGGAGGATCATTTATTCCCTCATCAAGACCATCTTCAGGTGTAGCGTCCAAACAGATCAATGAGTTCCTACCTATAAACAATCTATCATCAGCGATTGTCGGCGAAGAATCTACCCACCCACCCATGTTGTACAGCCACTCAACAGTCGTTGTGCCACCAGCACCTCTAGCATCCAGGGCGTAGAGAAAGCCATCGTCAGAAGCGATATACACCACCGGATTTCCAAGCAAATCGTAACCCAGTGCAGGAGAGGTATGGATGTAACCGCCTGTTGTGAAATCCCAGATATTGCTCCCATCCACGGCGCTCAAGGCATGGAGCGTTTGACCACCCACAACATATACAACGAAACCTATACCAGAGATATCTGCCACTAATGGTGAAGATATTGAGGAATAATCTGCCAGCCTGGATCTCCATATCAGGTCGTAATTCGCATCGGGCAGGTCAACAAGCCCATCATCAGTATCTAGTTCGTCGATAATACCGTCGTTGTTATCGTCTGGTGTCGCGTCAAGCCCATACGCGAAATCAGGCGTGGCTCCCATACCTATCGAACCGATGAATAGCATATTACCGTAACCCGGGATATCCGCGATAGCAGGAGATGATCTGTACGAATTATCGCCTCCGTAATCGATATCTGTAAAGTTCCAATACTCGCCAGTTGTTTCATTTACACCGTATATCATGCAGTCCTCATCGTTATTACCGTAAGTGTTGGCAAAATACACCATGTCCCCAACTACTGCAGCCGAAGCCTCGATATCCGAGGCCGTGGTAAAGGTCCACGCGGTATCATTCGTGTTCGGTACGGTAACGGACGGATCCGCAACACCTGTATGTGCCGTATCCCTATGGAACATGTACCAATCATAGTTTTCTACACTTCTGGTACCTCTGGGTCGTGCATTGATATCCTCGTAAACGATTCTATCCACGCCCTCCTCTTCTAAAAGCTCGATTAGATGCTGGTCCGTTACAATCCCTGCAAAGAAAATCGTGTGCATCAGCAAAACTAGGGAAATCGACCATGCCTTTACGAAGGTTCGATTACTTCCCATACCATCACCTATACCAATTCTTTTAAAGCCTTTATCATGGACCTTGTCATCGCCTGCTTTACTCCGCCCATTTATCTGAGATTTATATCTGAACGTTAAGCATATAGTTTTTGTGTAGTTATATAATTTTTGTGTGATTACGAATCACATTGCAGGTCTTTGCAAGCCTTTGAACTGATTGAAAAATATAACGGCAAGCAGTGCCGTGAACGGGAACATCAACAAACACATCTAGACCTTCATCTGCCCTGAGGTTCCGCAGTGTGGACATGTCATAGACATCACACCGCTCCCGCTTACCTCTATACTGAACTCTTTCTTGCATGTTGGGCATCTGATTCTTCTCGTGATCTTTGCAATACCTGCCTGGGGTGGTGGAGCAACAGATGGAAGTGTAGGTGGGGGAACAGATTCAGCCACAGGCTGCAAGATTTCTTCCTCTTTCTTTTTCCTGGTCACGATAAACAGTACCAAAGAAATCACTACTGCGATGATTATGAATATCAACAAGATCAGCCACCACATCTCCTGCTGAGGCTCCCCCTCTTTTTCTTCAACAGTGACCATGAAGACATCGGTATCCAAATTACCACTGGTGTCCATTACCTCCAAGGTGATTTCATGTGTTCCGGGTACAGTGAACTCGTGCTGCGGCAGGACTCCATCAAGTGTTATCCAATCTTTTCCGTCGAAGAATGTCCATGTGTAAGTTTC
>CBDVCK010000363.1:0-3219 GCA_965372465.1 uncultured Thermoplasmata archaeon
TACAGTTAAAGAAGAGATTGAAAAGATTATTGTGGAAAAATTGGAAGGGGAGCAACTTGATGAGAAAATCCCCGAGATTGAAGAAAAGGAAGAGGAAATAGAGGTTCCTAAAGAAATTCCACCTGAAGAACCAGAGGAAGACCCCGAACCTGAGGTCAGTGAAAAGAATGTCAAGTTCGTAAATTACCTTTTTGAAGGATATTTCGATGGGTATCTCTTTTGCGACATTAAAGAATCACTGAACTTCGATGCTTCATTACTTTATCAGTATAATCAAATAATAAAATATGAATGGGACTTCGATGGCGATGGAACTTATGAACAAGTGAATTTTTCATCTATTATTTCACATAAATACAAAGATATCGGGCTATATGATATGAAAATCAAAATCACATACAGCTATAACTACACATACTATCCATTATGTGGTAATGATATTATATGGTATGATTCTCCCATCTTAGATATTGATGATGGAGGAACAAATTCGGGAGTAAGCATCGATATTGAATACATGTACCCACAAGAATGGAATACAATTGAAAAGAGTATTGAATATGAAATCAAAGTAAGCGTGGGTTCTAAAGAAGTGGGATATCCACCGATTCTGGATTTTAATGTGGTAAGTGAAAAAGAGGATGAAGAAACCATAGAGGATCCTATAGATGTGATCGATAAAGATGACGATTTGGATTATATAATAACCCCAACAATCGATAAAAGACTTATTACGTTGCCAGTAGAACCCATCAGAATAATCAACCCAATAACCTTTCCAGGGATCATCGAACCTGAATCCAATGCTTCCTTAAAAAATCCAACAATATATGTAAAAGCAAAACAGATTCCCAGCTATGATACCCTCCCAGATCAAGATGGCCCAACAGTTGAATTCGATGCCTCCAAGACAATCGATAAAAATGAGGGAACGATATTTACCTGGGATTTCGGGGATGGTGAATCCGGCGAAGGAACAAGTGTGAATCACACCTATAAAAACAGAGGATCTTATACTGTTGTAATGTCTGCAGAGGAATGGGACCACAGTATTTCAAAAACTTTCACGGTTCTAAGAGGAAGTGAAGACCCTCCCCTGGTATCCATTGGTAACCATTATGGCAAACCCGATGAAAACTACCTGTTTTGTGATGTTAACGACCCTATGGTTTTTGATATATACACGCTTACACAGTATATTGATCTTGATTGGGTGGAATGGGATTTCGATGGAGACGGCATCTACGAGGAAAATGCAACTACTGCCTGGATAACCAAAACATTTTCCGCTCCCGGGTATTTTGAAGTGAATTTCAAATACACCTATTCATACGAAAGTTATCCTTACGTTATATGCTATGCTGATTATGATACAAGCAATCAGGAAAAAAACCAAGAGCCTGTCACATATTATTATTCTTTATCTTACCGGGTTAAGGTCGTTGTCATAGGAGAGAATAATGAAATTCCACTGATACCGGATTACACAATCGAAGCTCCCGCCAGGTTCTCATGGTGGAACCAACAAAACATCTTGGAGGATTTTTACAATGCAACAGAACAAAAAGATATAACCTATCTAAAATATTATTCAAAATGGAATTCAAGGCTCAATTCCTGGAAGAACCCGGTAACGTTTCATGCCAATACCACTATCTTTCCAGAAAATACCGATTTTGATGATTACACCTTTACTTGGGATTTTGGTGATGGAACAACTGGGACCGGGAAGAAAGTAACTCATACCTTCAAACAAACCAACCTCGATTACGAGGTAAGATTGACGGTTTCAAAGGATAATTTTAAAACATCCATCATGAAGACTATAGCACCGCGTCCGTACAGTCCAAATATCTATCTTTATCGTGAAAATTCAGATTATGATACGATTCGGGTCATAGTTGACGGAAGGGTTACCAAGGCTGTACCCTTGGTTGAGTTGGGGTCCGAGATCGTATGGGAGGATGTGTACATTGAGAACGGAAAATTGCTCTACAATGGAAAAAGCTATGATTTCCTTTATTATGAGGAACTGTTAAACGAACCTAGAACCTCGGAATATGGATGGATCCTGGAAAGGGATGAAAAGGGTAGATTGTATCTGAATGACAACCCTATTTCCTTGGAAGGTTTAAAAGAGTTCTTTGGAAATGAACTGAGAAGGGCAGGGTTGTATGAGCACGAGATTGAAGATTTTGTTGATGAATGGCTCGGAGAAGGAGCCAGGCTATTTCCTGGTGATATGCCTTTTAGGTATGCGATAATGTACGTACCCGAAAAACAGGTTGAAGAATTAATCCAGATTAAGACAGAATTGGATTACGAGGAGATAATAAGGGTCCATTTTCTTGTAATGCCTGCAGAAGATGGCCTGCAATTAAAACAACCAGTATATCCCGAGCATCGAAAGGGACAGAATGTCCTTCACGAATGGGGTGTGTATTTTGGCCAGTCACAGCAAGAAGAGGAGAAAGATGATTCGTTGCTTTCATGGTATGATGGCTTTGTTAATGGATATAATGATCCCCAAATATACGTTGAATATGAAAATAAATTAAGCAGGTTTTTCCAAAAACCTGCATCAAAGGAGGGCCAATCATTTGCATGATAAAATTGACATGTCACTCTAATTTGAACATGTCAATTACATGTCTATAAAATGCATAAATACCGCAAAAGGGTGTAATAAATGGATGTGAAAGAATGAAAAGGGTTGCGCAAATTCGAATGAAAAGCAAGATACTGCATGTGTCTGTGGTCATATTGATAATGATAAGTGGTATGGCCATGGCTGTAAACCTGCCAAAAGAACCAAAAATCGATGAAGAACCCCTGAAGTTGGAAATGGTAATGATTTCAGGGGATACCGAGGTCTTTACCCACACATACAATGAATGGGAAATAGAGATTAGGGTGGTAAATCCCAATGAGATTGTTTACAATGACATCGTTGTAACGAGCACATTGCCTGCTGAAATTGATTGTTTCGAATACGAAATCTCACAAGGAACATTGGAAATAACAAAGCATGCCAAAGGTAAGAGCGGTTCTAGGGAATTACGTTGGTCGATTGACACACTCGAAGAGCTCGAAGAAGCCAGCTGCACATTAACATTATTCACTTTGAAGAACCCTGCTAAAAAACAGGAATTCACCTCCCCGGGAGAGTATGTGATTATAGATGGCGCTACATTGGCTTATTCAGAGGTTTCCACAGGG
>CBDVCK010000364.1:0-3184 GCA_965372465.1 uncultured Thermoplasmata archaeon
GTCAACAATTTCGATTTCATTGATCTGGCAGATGCATAAATGATGGCATCGATACTGTAAAGACCGAATTCGCTCTTCATATCCGCCCCAAGCAATGCGATCTTGAAATCCAGATCGATTACTGAGGATTGGTTATAAATAAAATCGATTCGATTCTTCCATTTTCTGTTCTCTCTTTGATATTTATTCTTTATTTCTAAAAAGGCAATGCTTGGAGTGTAGATCGTTTCTTGGTTGTCTATATACTCTTTTACCAATTGCCCGAGATCCGATCCAGAAAAATACTCGATCCAGGCGCTTGAATCAAAAGTCACGGTCATTTTCATCCCTTAGATCGCTTAGATCCACCCGCTTCAGCCAAGGATCTGCCCCAAACATATCTTTTTGCTTTTTCAAAAAATGCTTGGATAGAATATCATTAATAGTGATCGATATCCTTCGTTTACCATGCTCTCTGACAATCCTCTGGTAAAGGTCATCTCTTATCTCAATTGTGGTCCGCATACTATCAATAAAGCATATATGCTTATGCTTTAATATATATTTTTCGGTATAAAAACGGTAAATAAATTCTAATTATGTAAAATAATAAAGAAGTCGCCCAGAACCAAAGAAAATAGACTCAATAAGTTCAATACTATAATTTCATTTAGAGAGTTTTTTATAAATTACTATAATCGCAATTATGATTACAATCGCTAAAGTCATCATAATTATTGGGCTATTTTGCAAGAAATTGCCATTATTCCCTTGATTATCTGAATCGTCAAAATCATTTTCATTGTTATCATCATCAATACTTGATTGATTAATTATTATTATCCTCGCATAATCCTCAGCACCACCGGATGATGATGCTGTTTGCAAAGAAGCTTTCACTTGTAACGTTCCATTTGTCCCATTTTCATATATATTAGGAATTATTAGCTCGACATTAAATTCTTCGCTTCCAGAAACATGGAATACCATATTTTCAGGAGATATACTTGATTCTCCAAGATCAAATGTAGAAGATAGTTCAATTGTATCTCCTAAAGCACTGCTTCCGGTATAATTCACTATCCCCTCCATATAAATCGTCTGTGTTGTTTGATCTTCTGTGAAAATAACCTCTCTTCCATATTCATAGATTTCAACTGTGAAATAACCTGTTGCTGATACATTTGGGATGATAAATATTAATATAGTAAATGAAAACAATAATAAACTGACCCTTTTTATGCTCATAGCAAATGCTCCTTATATATCTCCCATTAATTCCAGGATTATAATACATGATTGGTGTAAAATTTTGACTAAAGGTGTAGTAAACTATGGGTCGTTAAAACAATAAATGTAGCTCCGGGTGGATTCGAACCACCGTCTCCGGTTCCAAAGACCGGAATGATTGACCAACTACACTACGGGGCTGTTGGGACAAAAATAAATAGAGCCAACAGCCCCTAGCAGGAGGAAAAGCGATATAAATCTTATCATAATACTTTTCCTCCGTGATACGGAGCTATGATTTTGAAAGTTCCCTAAACCTTATCCCCCATTTATTGTTTACTCAAAAATTCAGCCAACTCATTTAGAGCCTTCGCCCGATGGGAAAATTTGTTCTTTTCTTCGGTTACCATCTCTGCAAACGTCTTTTCCTCGCCTTGTGGAATGAAAATCGGGTCGTAACCAAATCCGTACTCTCCCTTTTGTTCGGAAGCAAGAACACCATCCACCCTTCCCTTGAAAATCAAAGCGTCCGCTCCTCTCTCCTTAAATGCGATTACGGATTCGAAATGCGCACTACGATCTTCCTTGTCCTTCATTAAATCCAATATGCCCTCCAACCCTACCTTCTCAAATACATATCTGGAATACACTCCAGGGAAATCGTTCAATGCATGGATGAAAATACCAGCATCCTCAAGCATCACAGATTCCTCAATCCCCCGTTTTTCAATGAGCCAGTCAATTCCAAATGAGGCGACATCCTCAAGAACCGAGGCCTGAATTTCGGGATATGAAATCTTCAATTGCTTAACCTCGAATCCCAAAGGAAAGAGTAACTTCTGTGCCTCCAATGATTTTCCCGGATTTGAAGTGGCAAAACAGAGTTTTCTCATCTATACCTACCTCTTTTCTCGATCTCCTTGACCTTTTTTATCACTGCATCTGCCCCATCATATTCCTTTCTGTATCCTTCAAGAACATAATCGAACTTGTCCAGGATTTCTGAATGCGTGCTTTCAAAGGCCTCCATAAGAAGGTGCAGATCCACTCCCTTTGACTCGATCTCCTTGCTTTTTCCGCCCAGGCTGAAGTCGATAAAGTAGATTCTATTGTTCATTAATATCATGTTGGATGTGGTCAAATCACCGTGAATGAGATGGTTTTTATGAAATCTTCCAACACATTTACCGATTTCCTGGCAGAGCTCTTTTTGTTGTTCTTCACCTGCATGAAAGAGAGCTTCTTTTATTTGCTCTCCTTCAATGTACTCCATAACTATCTGGCTTTCTTTTGTGTCAACATCGTAAATAATTGGAGTGGATACTCCAAGGCTTCTTGCCTCGGAAATCAGCTTGGCCTCAAGCTTAGTTCTTGCTTCCCGCAATCTTCTGTCAATCTCTTTGTGGCGGTAGGATTTTACAACTCTCTTTTTTGAAACCACCTTTCTTTTATTCCAATCGGAAAGATATATCTCGGCTTCGGCACCACGTTTTATCATTTCCACGTTTTAATCACTCCAATTTACACCTTGTTCACCACATTAGAGAAGTCAAATGCCCTTAGGATTTTGCTTGAACTTAGATATAGGTCAGTTATAGCCGTCGCAGTCTTTTTATCAATTCCATTTGCTCGAAGTTCCTTTTCAAAGATTTTACTTGCTTTTTGGGCATCCTTTTTGAATCGCAAATAGGTTTTTCCCAACCTAAAGACAAGGGGTAAAAGTGAGGGTATTAAGGCTCCTGCAAATCTGATACCCTCTCCCTTTTTACCCCTATTCTTCTTTGGCATGCTGCGCAATCTCCTTTCCGATAATTTTTACAGATCCATGGTTGTGACCAGGACCTGTGAACTTGCTGAACATACCTCCAATATTCAGGGTTGACATATACTGGCGGGTCAGTTCAAAGGCTTGTTCATCTGTCATGCCTGCAGCCTTTAGCTCCTTATAGAAGATTGCAACCGCCTCCCCGAAGCG
>CBDVCK010000365.1:0-3161 GCA_965372465.1 uncultured Thermoplasmata archaeon
TTGAAAGTTGGTGGAGGTAAGGGAAATGAACAGAATAACAAGTATATCACTCATCATGTTAATAACCACAACGGCATTCTTAAGCCTATTAATTATCACTCCCCAACCAGTAGAAGCCCAAAGCCTCGCTGATTCACCCTGGCCTTGCTATCAAGGTAACGCTCAGCACACTGGTTCAAGTCCATTTGATACCGACCACATAGATGGAACTATAAAATGGAGTTACCTTACCGGAGGAGGAGTCGCAACTGCTCCTGCAATCGGTATCGATGGTACTGTATATTTTGGATCTGGGGATAATAAACTGTATGCATTATACCCTAATGGGACATACAAATGGAGTTATATCACAGGTGATTGGGTTGGGACAACACCCGCACTTGATGATGAAGGAACCATTTACTTTGGTTCAGATGACGATACATTTTATGCTTTATATCCAAATGGTTCGCTTAAATGGAGCTTCCCAGTTGGAAATTGGGTAAATTCTTCACCAATTATCGGAAATGATGGAACAATTTTTTTTGGATGTGATGATGGTAATTTTTATGCACTTTATCCAAATGGAACAAAGAAATGGAATTATCTTATTGGAGGTCGTATATGGTCTTCACCAGCTCTTGATCTTAATGAATGCATCTATGTTGGTTCCAATTTACCAGGCCAAGAACTACATTCATTTTTTCCAAACGGGACAAAGAGATGGAGTTACTCAACCGGTGGAAGTGTTGTGTCTTCCCCCGCTATTGCTTCTGATAGTACAATCTATGTTGGTTCAATGGATGATAATTTATATGCATTATATCCAAACGGTACAAAAAAATGGAATTATACTGCAGGAGACTCTGTGCAATCTTCTCCCGCTATTGGAGGTGATGGTACTATCTATTTTGGATGCTATGATTATAACTTATATGCCGTATATCCAAATGGAACTTTAAAATGGACATTTCTAACAGGTGATTTAGTTCTCTCCACACCTGCAATTGGTAACGAGGGAACAATTTACTTTGGTTCAAACGATAACAAATTTTATGCCTTATATCCCAATGGAACATTGAAATGGAGCTATACCGGCGGAGACTGGTTTGGTGGACCTGCCGCCATTGGTTCAGATGGTAAAATATATGTTGGCTCCAGCGATTTCAACCTCTACGCCTTTGGCTCGAACCTCGATGCACCCTCGGCCCCCCAAAACCTCGTTGCCTCCGCTGGAACAGGTTATGTTGACCTCACCTGGGACCAACCATCCTCAAACGGAAACTCAAGCGTCACAAATTTCTTAGTTTATAGAGGCACATCCCCAGGCTCTGAATCCTTCCTAATCGAGATCGGAAATGTAACAACCTTCAACGACACCAGCGTAACCAACGGCATCCAATACTACTATCGGATAAAAGCAAAGAACGCAATTGGCGAAGGTCCAATGTCTAACGAAGCCAATGACATGCCCACAGGGCCTCCCACGGCACCACTAGGTCTCCAAGTGACCTGGGGGGATTCATATGTAGACCTTTCATGGAGTGCTCCGACCTCAAATGGCGGCTCTGCAATTACAAATTATGAAATCTACAGGGGTACAACCTCAGGAGGGGAGACCTTTTTAATTGAAATCGGGAATTTGCTCACTTATAATGATGCAACTGTAGCCAATGGGAATGAATATTTCTACAAGGTCAGTGCTAAAAATGTCTTAGGTGAAGGGCCTCAATCGAATGAAGCAAGTGGTACACCTGGACTGCCAACCACGCCATCTAGTTTGGCTGTTGATGGGGGACCCTCTTATGCAAATTTAACTTGGGGTGCTCCTTCTGTTGACGGCGGATTTCCGATTACGAACTATGTGATTTATAGGGGTACATCATCAGGGAGTCTGAGCCTTTTAATAGAGATTGGAAACTTATTGTATTATAACGATACCAGTGTTTCAAGCGGAACTACTTATTATTATCAGGTGGCTGCAAAAAACTCAGTTGGAGAAGGGCCTAAATCAGGTGAGGTAAACGTTCTTATCGCTTCACTTCCCACAGAGCCAGAGAACTTACAGGCAAGCGTTGGAAATGGCTACGTGAACCTCACTTGGGACCCGCCGAGTGATAACGGCGGCTCTCCGATCACAAATTACAGGATATACAAAGGCACGACATCTGGTGGCGAGAGTTTCCTTACTGAGATCGATAATATCCTCTATTACAATGATACCAGCGTGACCAATGGTGTTACTTCTTACTATCAGGTCAGCGCAATGAATGCAGCTTGGGAAGGGGTATTATCTGAGGAAGTCCAGGGAACACCGATAGCACCACCATCTGAACCATTGAATTTACAATCGAGTGCAGGGGATGGGTATGTTAACTTAACCTGGGGTGTTCCCTCAAATGCTGGTGGTTCGGCAGTAACGAATTACAGGATCTATAAAGGCACTGTTTCAGGCTCTGAAAGCTTCCTTGTGGAAATCGGGGATGTGACTTATTACAATGATTCAGATGTGACAAATGGAGTGACATACTACTACAAAGTCAGTGCCAGGAATGCTGCAGGTGAGGGCTCGCAATCCACTGGGACCGATGCTACACCAATTGGTCTTCCAACTGCGCCTCAGAATCTGCAGGTAAGTACAGGCGATGGTTATGTGTATCTCACATGGGATGCTCCATTGGATATTGGAGGCTCTCAGATCACGAATTACAGGATTTACAGGGATAACACATTTCTTATAGAGATCGGAAATGTTACTTCCTATAACAATACTGGCCTGACAAATGGGCAGGCTTATATTTATAACGTGAGTGCCAAGAACGCGGTTGGTGAAGGACCGTGGTCTACCGAGGTGACTGGAACTCCTGCTACTATCCCGACTGTACCCCAGAATCTAAAGGCTACAGCAGGGGATGGGCAGGTTGTATTGACCTGGAATGCTTCGAGTTTGGATGGTGGTTCGGCGATCACTGGATATAAGATTTACAGGGGTTCTTCTGCAGGTAATTTGAGCTTGCTCACAACTTTGGGGAATGTCTTAACTTATACTGATTCAAGTGTGACAAATAGTCAGATCTATTACTATATGGTGAGCGCATTAAATGGTGTTGGAGAAGGATCGCAGACTTCTGAAGTCAGTGGAATACCACAGGCCGTCAGTTCAGACGGTGATGGAGATGGAA
>CBDVCK010000366.1:0-3150 GCA_965372465.1 uncultured Thermoplasmata archaeon
TGACACGTCGAACTCAAGCAATGAATTCGAATTGGTTTCAGAATTTTTAAAACACCTGTATGAATTCGAATCCGAGGTAAAAATGCCTTTTCTGATAATAGTGGAGGAAGCTGATAGATTTGTCCCTCAAAGTAGAGGTGAACAGGTCAGGGAGCTGCATGAGATATCCCGGAGAGGTAGGAAACGCGGGATCGGCTTGGTGGTCACTACACAACGACCGGCAATGGTAGATAAGAACATTCTATCCCAATGCGGCAACCAGTTCATAGGGAGGTTGAGTATTGAAAACGATGTCAAGGCAGTGAGCAGATTCTTTCACAAAACCCGCATGTTGGATGAGCTCCCTAATCTCGAAAGAGGTGATTTCTTTGCAATGGGGGAGACCTTCTTATCACCCCAACTGGTTAGGATAAAAAACAGGGAAACATCGCATCGGGGGGCCGCACCCAAAATAGGGGAGCTTGGCAAATTCACAGTTGAGGACTTAGTTATAAATATTGGCACTGAAACCTTGGAAAGAACAACTCATAAACCGGAAACCGATAGCCCAGGAATAGAAAGATATAAACCATTGGAAATTGATAGAAGCGAACTTGAAGATAAAGAGGTTGGTGACGAAATGAAAGGTCAAGTACCTCAAAAAGAAGAGGAAGTGCCTGAAGAGAAAATTAAGGACTCTCAACAAGCTTCAGGAACGGATGTAACTCAAAGAAGTGTTCTATTGGATCATTTTATATGGTATCCAATACCCGGTAAAGGATATCAGGATCTCCCCATAGCAATATCAACAGATGCACAGCCATCTTTATTTACCCGTTTATTTCATCTTCCCACTGAAAGTGGTCCTGAGTTCGCACCGATCATAGTTCGCTATGAAGTGGAAGATTTTAGGGGCCACTTGATATTCAACAAACCGCACAGAAATCAGATAATTATAACATACATAACCCATACACCCACAGCAGATGAGTACGGCAGGACAGGAGTGCTTCACCATTCTGCGATTGTGGATAAGAAGTTTCTCAAATTGGGGGATATCTCATTATTAACTGTAATCGAAGCAATGGAGAATTATGATAGGAATAACACATTCCCGAAGGATAAAATCGAGAAATTGGAGATAAAAAAGAAAGAAACACAGGGCTTCGATTATAAAGGCAAGATTCAAAACATAATTTCAAAAGCTGCTGTGGAAACATTAGCAACTAGACTGATGACTTCAGGCAGAAATCGAACCATATTCCGATGTCTGAGGTCCACTAACGAGGATAGAATGAAAATTGCCATCTATTTGTTAGAACTATTAAATCTCGAATGTGGCATACGCCCGATATCACTGACAACCGAGCGACCTATACCCCAATATAATGAATTGTTCGATGTAGCTGTAACTGAGAGGGCAATCGACCTTCGGGTCAATGCTGAGGATTGGGAAGTAATTTTATGGGATCTCGAAAATCCGTCATTAAAACGATTAAAGAATCGTGATGATGTTTATAAGAAAATTGATAAGGCATTTTCCTAAAACCATTATAACACAATTATATAGTATACGATAATTTAATAAATCCTTATTGTTTTCTATAACTATGGTCATATCGATAATCGGAACACGAGGTTGCGGTAAATCCACATTTATTGGACTTTTCCTTCAAACAATGGAAAGGTTCACAGCTATGAATTCAAAACAGTTCATCTATTTTATTAAATCTGAGACTGGTGAGGCGGTATATGAGATGAGAAATCATTTATTGGGGGGGAAATATCCTCCATCGAACTCATCAAATTACAATACCAGAATCCAATTCATTTTAGGGTATAGATCAACCATTAGAAAAAGACTATTTATAAAGCAGAAGGATAAATGGGTTAGCTCGATATTTGAGGTGCATGATGCCCCATCGATTCTTAAGGAGTATGATGGGGTTGGAAGGTTATCCAGAAAGTCAAGGGTTCTTTTCGATTCGAAAATATTGGGATTTATTGTGGACGCTTCAAAAATAACCGGTTCAGAAACAGGGAACAGGTACGATGAAATGCTGAGATATGACAAGGAGCTTTCTTTCTTGTTATCTGCCCTGTTTAAAAATAGGGATTTAACGAAAAAGGAGAGACAATTACAGCCTATAATGATAATCACCAAAGTTGATGCATTGGAAAATGAGGTCAAGGAGAAGGTAGGAACAAAAAGAATCCATGGGAAATACTCGGAGGATGAAGCCACAGAAATTGGAAATACATTATTTAAATCATACCTGAAAGACTCAAATAGATTTATATCAGATTACGGCACAAAATATTACTTCAGCTGGGTTGAGAAGGATGATGAGAATAGGCTCAAAGTTGAAAGGGACAAAAAATGGCATCGGGCCCATAATGTATATTCTTATCATATGTATGAAGCCCTTGTGCTCTATCTGCAGAAGCTAACATACATATATCCCGATAAATTCGAGGAATTACAGAAAAGGAAGTAACCTTGGAATAGCTTATTTCTTGTAAAGTCCATACCGATCTTCAACACCGACCAATCTGTATACCTCGTTATTCTCAATGCCGCTCTCGATCAATTTCTTCATTTCTTTCTTATTGAAATTCAATTTCTCTCTTAGATCCTTGCCGCTGAACTCGTTGTTTTTATCGGCCAAATCATGCAGGATTTCACTCATGCTCTTGGGGTTACCACCCACCTTGAACCATTCTGAGAACAACTCAGTTTTCATGTCGTTTTCGTTGTAAATCAGCCTATTGTCCTTTAGGCTGTGTATGTATATGGAGCAGTTTGGATGTTTGAATTTCTCTATCGTTGAGATAACGGTCTTATCGTCGATCTTATCCAACACATAGCACTTGCCCAAGAACTGCTTGGATCTGCTTGCACGATTTACATCCTCAACCAATACTTTCTTCACATCCGAGATGAACTTCTGCCCAAATTCCTTGTTATAGACACAGATGATCTTCATTGGCTCCCTCATGAATCCCTCGGAGACGGTACCAATAATATCCAATTTTTCGAAATTAAATTCAATTTTCCACTCATCATCTTTTAGAAAGTATCCCAAAGGAGAATACTCAGGATTGTATGTCCTCATAATTTCATCGACACTTGTTATGTAATTTGTCGCCTTCAACACCATTTCTTTTTCC
>CBDVCK010000367.1:0-3137 GCA_965372465.1 uncultured Thermoplasmata archaeon
TATACGTTTTGCCCGTACCGCAAAGCTTCCCTTTCCAATTTCAAGGGGCTTATTTAAATTCAATATCTCATCTGCCTCGCATGACAAAAGATGGTAATCGATGTTATGGGTAAGTGCCAGTCTTTTTGCAATTTCTTTTATTTTCGGTTCATGTACATTTACGATTAGAATTCCCTGATCCTCTTCCTTTCTTGTAAATTCGATTTCTTCTGCCTCAAGACAGCCTGCAATTTCTGCAGATGGTAGACTCTCGTGTTCTCCCGAGAGTTCAAAAATCAAACCAACATTATCGAAACCATGCTTGGACATGTACTATTTCTCCATTAAAAAGTTCTCATATCCAGTAATTCATAAATTTTGTGAATGATTCCATCTTTAATCAAGAGGCTCTATCTTGAAAATGCAGGCTTTATCCCCAAGACTTTCACATTTTTTCTCTGCAACGAAAAGTTTTTCGTTTCTGTGACTCTCGTATAAATGCCGCAAGATTCCTCTTAATCTGTGGCAGGTTGGTTCCTCGTTTTTGTGGGCTTCGATAGAGCCTTTGACAGTAATGGTATCGCCCTTGAATTCGACATCCTCTACCCAACCGCGATCCACAAGCTCGTTTTTGACTATCTCCCAGAAATTATCCTTGTCCTGCATGGCTTGCTCACCTATTTCAGCCCCATAGGCGGATCCTTCCCGCAGAAACAGTCCGTGGCAGGCATTTGACATGACGCTTTCATAGAGTTTGGCAATATTTGCAAGCTCTTTTTTAGAGATTTTGACATGCCGCATTACGGTCCCAAACTCTGTATAGGGTGGATATAGATAAATCTTTTGGGATTATTTTCAATCTTTTGTTTTTAAAAATATCCAGATATTAACACCGTAACAAATATATAATTTCAACGCTTACATTACCATAATAAGGGAGTGAGATCATGGTTAGAATGGATAACAAGGTTGCCCTGCGTTTTACTTTCATATCCGACCCAGAGAAACCTGTTGTAACTGTTCAGGTCCCAAAGGACATGCTCTTTCAGGAAGCTTTAGTTCTGGCTGCCAAAAAACAGGGCAAGGACCCGGGAATACTCAGTGCCACATACCCGGCAGGAACACCTATCACTGGTGGAACCGTGGAGAAGGTAATCGAGCAGGGCTCCAATATACATGTAATCGACCCCTCTGTTGTGGGGTTTCGATAAGATAAAAGGAAATTGCGGGTCCCATATATTCCAGCAAAACATATGTGATGCAAACAAAAAAATCCAAGATAAAGAACAAAGTGATTTTGTGAGGCAAGAACCAGATTTATTCTATTTCTTACAGTGCTCCACAGTAGCATCGCCAAAAGACGACAAATGGCCACTTAGGGTCAAGGAGGAGAAGTACGCCCTCTTAAAGTACATGCAGTACGTGGATTACATGGAAAAGGGTGAGGAAGAGAAAAGATGGTTTTCCATTAGGCCCATAGGTGAGGAGGTCACAAGATGGGAAGGCACAGTATCTGCCGAGGATAGAAATTATCTTATCGAAATTGTACTCATGGATTCATATCCATTTACACCTCCGGCTGCAAGGGTTCCTGAATTAATGAGATACACGGACCGAAAGCTGGATGATCCGATTCTTGGCCTTAGAATCTGCGATATGCATATGGAGCAGAATTACTGGTGGAACGAGCACTGCAGTCTCGCCCTTTATCTGAAAAGAGAGGTATCTTACTGGCTGCAGAGCGTGATATTTCATTTGAGGGAGAAAGGTTGGTTGGAATGGACGAAAGGTATCAACGATTAGCACTGTTCGAATTTGCGGATTTTTCTGCACTCCGCAACATGAGTGCACTGGTTGTGGGTGTTGGGGGTCTTGGTGCAACTGTCGCCGAGATCTTAACCAGAGTGGGTATTGGCACCCTGGTTCTTTTCGACTATGACAAGCTTGAGATGGCCAATATGAACAGGCTGATTTACAAACCCAGCCAGGTGGGAATGTACAAGGTGAATGCATTAAAAGAATACCTTCTTGAAATAAATCCCGATACTGAAATTTCAACCTATCCTCATAACATCACCCAGGGAGAGGGATACGAATCCTTTATTTCGGAGTTGGCGCGAACGGATTTGGTATTCGGGTGTGTTGATTCCTTTGGTGTGAGGCTTTTTATGAATGCAAAATGCGTTAAAAAACAGAAGACCTTCATTGACGGCGGAGCGAGTCTTGATGGGATCAGAGGGAGCGTGCAGGTGGTAATACCCGGTAAGACAGCATGTTACAGGTGCCACAGGCATACACTTGGCCTTGGAAAGGAGATACCGGATAGGAAAAGGGAGATCCAAAAGGAAGATATGGATTTCTACCTGAACCTAAAAGAGCCTGCTAAAGACAGGAAGTCCGGAATCTGTCATATGACCTCCCTTCCAACCACAATGGCAATAATTGCGGCCATGCAGTGCCAGGAAGCATTCAAGTACCTGCTGGATTTCGGGGATGTGGCCGGTTTTCTGATGTACAACGGCATAAAAGGGGAAATCGAGAGATTCGATCGTAAATTAGACCCTCACTGCCCGGTATGCGGTGGAAGTGAAGAGAAATTGGATGAAAAGAAATTGAAGGAAATCGAAGATGCGGTAGAGATGTTCGACAAGATGACCAAAGATGTGAAGTGAGTAAAATGGCAGAGCATATGAACCTTGTGATAAAACGTGACCTAAAAAGGGTGATAATCCAGCATGCCCTGGAAGAGGCAAAGGAGCACGGTTTCGAGGTTCTGGGTTGGCTTACAGGTTTTTTCACAGGGGACACCGTATACATTTGCGATGCAGTTCCCTGCACACTCTACAAGAGACAGTCCCGATACGGGGCGGAATCGGATCCAAGCGAGGAAGCAAAACTTGCAGCCGAGTTTCCAAGGAATGTGGGCATTGTGGGATTGTACCACTCCCATCCCTTCAAGATGGATCAGGAATCGGGAGAATTCAGAAAGCTCTACGGTGTTTCCGAACTCTTTCATTCCGGAACCGATGATACAATGTTAAAAAGCAGATCATCAAGGATGAAGAACTACGTCTCCATTGTAACAGATATAGATAACATCTCTTGTTACATGATGGAACATAAGAAACCCAAAAAGGTCAAGGAGAACCTGGTAAACA
>CBDVCK010000368.1:0-3136 GCA_965372465.1 uncultured Thermoplasmata archaeon
CTTTAATAATCGAGGCATAAGTTTTATAAGCGATTATCTAATTTACTGCAAGTGCAGGTGATTCTCGATGGTGAAAGAGCGCATACCAACCTATATACAGGGATTTGATGAGAAGCTGAACGGCGGGATACCCAAAGGCCATAATATCCTTATTTTAGGCGAACCTGGCACAATGAAATCTTCAATTGCGTTTTATATCCTGTATAAGAATGCACTGAATAGTGGTCTAAAAGGTGCCTACATAACATTAGAGCAGAGTAGAGAGGGCCTTCTGGAACATATCGCATCAATGGGTTTGGATTTCAATAAGGTAAAGGAACATATAAGTTTGGTGGACCTTTCACTTATAAGGAAAAACCTGGAAAAACTGGGACAGCAAACCTGGGCCCAGATATTCAAAATGTACGCCCAGAATCTTAAAAAGAATATGGATTATGACATTCTGGTATTGGACACCTTGCCGGTACTGGAGCTTCTTGCGAACTTTTCCGAGCCGAGAAATGATCTATTTCATCTATTTGAATGGTTAAAGGAATTGGGCTCTACGACCCTCCTCATCTCAGAGATGAGCCAGAGTACAAAGGATTTTGGTAAATACGGGGAGGATTTTTTAGCTGATGGAATAATTCATCTCACCATGCAGAATGTGGATGGTGTTACAATTCAAAGGAGAATCAGGTGCGTCAAGATGAGGGGCACCAATCACAGTCCGGATTACTATAGCCTACTTTTTGGAGATGGAGATTTCCAGGTAACCAGGGTTATAATCGAAAAAAGCGATTATTAGCCTGAAATCCCATATATGACAGATATTTTTTCATATAGGGGATATAACACCTTCAACCGACACATTAATCTATCCCTATTTACATTCAACATATAAGGTGATATTATGCCGAAATACAAGTTCAGGATGATGGGGTTGCCGCCAAATCAAGGAACAAAGTCTGTAAATGTACCAAAAGAGGCCAGCTGCAAGGATGCAAAGAGTCTCCTGAGAAACACCTACAAAATACATCAGGCACTGGTTGTGCAGTTGATTTACAAGGGCCAACCAATTTCTGATAATGATGTGTTCTCAAAGAAGCTGCAAGATTTGGGCCACAAGCCAGAGAAAGACACCATAACCATCATTACGCAGCAAGCAGGTGGTTAGATTTTCCAGTGAAAAAAAGGATTTGGCAAGGTATGCCAGGCATCTTTCACTTGAAGGTTGGAATCAGGATATTATCTCCTCTTCTTCCGTCATTATAGTGGGTATAGGGGCATTGGGTTGCGAGATAGCTAAAAACCTTACCCTTGTCGGAGTGGGGAATTTAATTCTTATTGATATGGACACAATTGAGACATCCAACCTATCACGTCAGATGCTTTTTACTGAAAAAGATAGAGGAAATCTCAAGGCTGAGGTTGCCAAAGAAAAACTGAGAATATTAAATCCTGATGTGACCATCAAAACTTTTACCAACAAGTTTCAGGAAATTCCAATGAGCATATTTGAAAGTGCCGATGTCATTGCTGGAGGTCTGGACAGCTTCTCGGCCAGGTTCGCATTGAACAGACTGGCCTATGAGTTGTGCATTCCGTATGTAGATGGGGCCGCATCAGGGTTCAAGGGTAATGTCCAGGTGATCATACCTTCGGGTAGCTCTGCTGCAAAGAAGCAAACGCCCTGTCTGAGATGCTTCTTTCCCATTCCCCCGGCTGACGAAAAGGTATACGTGGCATGTTCCATTCCGGGCGAGCCGCGCTCAAGAGAGCAGTGCATACTCAAGGCCGAGGATGAGTTCGTAAAAGGGCACGGAATTCGAAAGGATTATTCGGATCAGGAGCTTGTTGAGATCTCACAGATAGCCTCCAAACTTTCAAGGGAATCACCTCATACTGAAGAGGAGCAATTCATACCCCAGGAGATTGAGAACATTATAAAGAACAAGATACCCTCCATCCTTACTGTCAATGCCGTAATCTCGGGAATAGTCTCCCATGAGGTTTTGAAGATCCTCCACAGGCTCAAAGGCCACAACATCGGGGAGATAATGTCCCCGCCCTATCTTGAATACAGCTCAGCATATGGAATATTCACACCTGTGGAACTTTTAAGGGACGAAAACTGTCCAGTGTGCGGTAAGAAGAGGGTTGCACTACGCATTAAAATGAAACAGACTCATACGTTGGAGGACATGCTCTCTGCCCTGAGGGGAAAGGGTGTATTACTACCGGATTCTGCACTGATTACGAAGGTGATAGATGGTACCGTGATTCTCGCTCCTGGCCAGAACCCTAAAGAGAACAGATTATCAGAAAAATCAGTCCAAAATCATGATATACTGAGAGCAACATATGCGATTTCTGATAAAAACGGCAAATTAAAGCGAATGCAAGAAGAGTTTATTATTGAGATGGAGGATGGAAATTGACCGATTTCGAGCGCGTCGAGATGGATTATTTCGAGGCATTGCAACGCTTTCAAAATGATGGATATGTGTATCCGGAACTATGGCCGGGGGAGCCCTTTGTGGGCCATCTGAAGGTCACAATCGTGGGGGCAGAGGATACTCCTTATGAGGGAGGTAGGTTCGTTTTCGAGATCAAAACCTTCAACAATTATCCGTTTTATCCTCCCGGGGTCTTCTGCCATACAAGGATTTGGCATCCCAATATAGATATTGACAGGGCGCCGCCTGCATATAATTTCTGGAAGGACAATGTGTGTTTCGACATCATCAATCCGGAAAGAATCGGGAAGGTGGATCCTCAAACCAAGACCATGGGTTGGACCCCGACCAAGGATCTGGTGATGCTCCTGGAATGTTTGAAACTGATGATTCACTGCTATCCACCTTTCTTCAACCCTGACGACCCCTTAAATAGGGAGGCCGGGGCTCAGTACAAATACAATAGGGAAGAGTTCGAAAAAAAGGCAAAGGAGTGGACAAAAAATTATGCCTGAAAAAAAGAAGGGTAAACTCAAGAAGAAGAAGCTAAAGGTCAAGAAGGTTGCAAGGAAAGTCGGAAAGGAGGTACCCAAGAAGGTAGAAGAGAAGGGACCTTCAGAACCAAAGGAAGGAAAACAAAAAATGTTTGGTAAATCTGAGAAGTCTGAAGCCCCCGATGCCAAAGAGGAAAAGAAAAC
>CBDVCK010000369.1:0-3112 GCA_965372465.1 uncultured Thermoplasmata archaeon
AGTGGGAATGATAATAGTAGCTTTTGGGGACAATTTTACTATAAGTAATTGTAATGTGACCAATGGTGGAGGTATACATCTTTATCATGTTAGTAACACAACCATTACCGATTCTTATATCTCCGAAAATTACAAAGGAATATATCTTGATCATTCCCCCATTGGAGATACGAACGTAGTAATGTTCAATACTATTATACATTGCACTTTTTCCCATAACAAATATGGAATTCGCCTGCATTCTTCGGATGACAATGTGATTACAAACAATAGTATCGATTGGAATGAATTTGGTGTTTACCTATACTATTCAAATTATAACTGGATATTTCATAATAGCTTCAATGCAAACGATGATCAAGTATACGAAACAGGATACTCATCTGGTAGGCATAATAATTTTGACAACGGAAGGGAAGGAAATTACTGGAGCGATTATTCAGGCAGGGATGCAAGTGGTGATGGAATTGGAGATACCAGTTACTGGGTTTCTTCAAATTCCAGGGATTACTACCCTTTAATGCACCCTTGGAATGGCAGTCTTCCACCAGATACGGTTCTACCATTCTTTTCCTCGAATCCGTCTATATTTGGACGAAGTATAACAACACCAGAGGAGGAAATACAAATCAGATTCGATGCAAGCGAATTGGGTCATTACGAGATAGTAATAAATACAGATGGAATCGATGGTTTTGACAATACAACTGATATAGTTCTTTTCGGCAACACAACCACATTTTTGCAGGATGTATTTTGGAATGGTTGGGACAATGATAAGGACGATTTTGTCGATGACGGTGCCTATCAGATACAGATAATGATATGGGATAGGGCAGGGAACTCCCTTGCAGAAACCAGAAATCTTGGCACTGTATCAATTATAAAAGACACGGATTCTGATGGAATTCGAGATTCGGAAGATGCCTTTCCCGAAAACCCCATGGAATGGGAAGATTTCGACAATGATGGGATAGGTGACAATTCGGATTCTGATTTGGACAACGACGGGGTCCAAAACGGGGAAGATGTATTTCCAATGGATAGCAGTGAATGGAGCGACAAGGATCACGACGGTATAGGCGACAATGCAGACCCTGATGATAACAATAACGATATAGCTGATGTTGCCGAGATTCCCCTTGCGATTGCTATTCTCTTGATACCTTGTATGGTTTTATATTTTGTGAACAGGCAGATTTTACGTAAAAAAGAAGAGGAGGAATTGGAGAAGGAAGAGGGGAAAAAGGTACAGCAGCCTATCTTATCCTATATTCTTAGCTCTCTTAGGTCATTATGCAGAACAATATTTACAAATTCATCATGTTCACCATAAAACAGATGACCCTTACATGAGCAATCAGAAGAGCCGAATTTATTGACTACCTCAAACCTTTTATTGAAATTCTCTGCAAGAAGACATTCCAACCTCCTTGGCGATTCAATAAAATATATCTTCTTGATGTCGGCTTTATTAAGGAAATAATCAATATGCCAGTGTATTTTTTTCTGTTTTCTTTTATGTCTTCTTACTCGGCCTTCAATTCCATTTAATGCTGATCCTATGTAAATATAATCGCCTTTTGGAAAATGGATTTTACCCAGGCTTCCCACCCTTATATCGGTGTCATTTTCAATATGCATCCAAAGGGCGTAGCTGCCTTTCAATTTATTCAACCTCAGAGATCATTATTCTTTTGTTTCTTGGTCTTTTTCAATACCTGCCAGTCTTTGTGCTATCTTTATCTTATTCTCGATTTGCATATGCATCTTGATGATGAGCTTTGCACCTTCCGGGGAGCCTCCTCCGTGCATGCACCCTGGTATTCCTGCTCCAACAGTGAGCCATACCACAAGTCTGGCTGCCTTTACCCTGTCCTCTGCAGAAGAGCAGGCTTTTAGGTACTTCTGAATAAGATGACCGTAATTCTCATTATTAAAATCCTTAAATGACGGCATGCATCCGGTTTCTGCAATACCCCCAGAAATATCCTGAGCCAGTCTTTTTGTTTCATAAGGTAAAGTTGCAACATGAACCTTGTTCACATTGGCAAGTAAAGGATCGCAGAGCCAAACCCCTGAAGGATGTTTCTTTCCCAATACTGCTGCGGCAATACCTGTTCCAAATGTGGTTTCGTTGTTGATGCTCATTTTTGTTAACTTTTCGCGGAAAACCTTCTCGGAAAGACCGTTTGCCCTTGCAACTGCAACAGCGGCTCCTATCATCACATCACCCTGACCTGCAACACAGCCTCCGATTGCAGAGCGGTAGGGCAGGATGAAGTTCATCACAGCTTCCAAAGAGAACTCGTGCTCCATGCACATGAAAACCCTCTCTTTTGGCACCACCACATCTTCAAAAAGGAGATAGGCCTGGGTTATTCCTCCGATTTTCACAGGAATATCGAATCCTTCTTCGAATTCCCTCATATCGCTTGGATGTCTGGCCTCCACAATTGTCAAGCCTTCAATATCTCTTGGGATTACAAACGATACGGCATAGTCCTTGTCCTCTTCTTTATAACCCATCCCGGGTAAAACAAAGATCTCGTTTGCTGCAGCAACTCCGCATATCACAACCTTGGCACCCTTTACAACTATGCCATCCTCCCTGCTTTCCACAACATGAAGGTTCATGTCTGGATCCTCCTGTTGGGAAGGGGATTTTGTTCTGTCGCCTTTTGGGTCAGTAAGGGCTCCTGCCAGGGTTATATCCTCCTTTTGTGCATTTGTAATCCAAATCTTTATTCTCTTATGATAATCTGTTCCCGATTGCTGGTCAATATTATAGGTTGTGGCCCACATTGCATTTAGAGCATTCCAGCCAACGCACCTTCCTCCAGTGCATGTGCCAGTCAAGTTGAATAAAAGCCTTTTCATTTTGGAATTTGCTATCATGTCATCTGCATTTTTGATGAGGGAAAGATACCTGGAAATTCTGTCGACGGAGATGGATGAAGTTGTTGTCAAAATATCCTTATATTCGGGATTTAGGGAGGCTTCGAATATCTGTGAATGTCCCTCTATAGTGGCACGTGTGGCTGGATGGATTGTCACATCCGAAATCAGTTCTCCGAACTTGTATATGTTTGGCCTCATCTTCTTTAGGCTT
>CBDVCK010000370.1:0-3109 GCA_965372465.1 uncultured Thermoplasmata archaeon
GGAAACCGGCAGGGGTAAAGGAACCACGCCCCCTTATTTTTTTTATATCATCATTTATATGTTTGAAAAATGTCTCAGATAAGTTTTGTTATTGGATGACCCATGTTATTATCAATGTTTTTTGCGATGTTATAGTGTTTTTTAGCTTTATTGAGGTTCCCCATTTCCTCATATGTTGCACCAAGCTCAAAATGGGTATCAGAGAGACTAGAGAGTGTATTAAGTTTTTCAACCAGCTCAATATTTTTTTCAAGTAACTTTACAGCCTCATCCCATTTCTTTTCTTTCCTAAATATTAAAGCATTGGTCTTATTGACCTGATACATGATATTTTCATTTTCGATTTTCGAGGCGATATCTTCCGCCTTCTTCACATAATCTCTGGCATTTTGCCATTCATTTATTTTAGCATAGCAATAGCTTATACCTGCATAACCATAACCCATCAATTTTAAATCTTGAAGATTTTTTGCCAATTCTATATTTTTAGAACCATATTCTATAGCCTTGTCAAACTCCTCCATACGCCTGTACATTATCGTAAGATTTCCATAGGCTCTCGCTGTTTCAGAGGGATCTTTTATCTCTTTAAGAATATCAAGACTTTTATTGTAACACTCAATGGCTTTTTCTGTTTCATTCATCTCATCATAAACATTGCCTAAATCGATGTGTGTTGAAGCAAGCAGCTTTTGGTCATTTACCTTTTCTGAGATATCTATACATTTTTTGTAGCTCAAAATTGCCTCATTATGGTCACTATTTCTCCACTGCAACCTGCCTATGCCTCGTAAACTGTCACCCATTCCCTGAAAATAACCAGCTTTCTCAGAGAGCTTAAGGCCTTCTCGGAAACATACCATAGCCCTCTTCAATTCGTTATGCTCCTCCAGGATATGGCCTGATTGGCAAATTGCCTTGACCTTGAGCTCATCATCTCCTGTTATGGTGCTGATATCTGCACTTTGTGTCAAGTAAAGTATCGCTTTCTTATACTCACCCACCATAAAACAGGCTTTCCCTTTGACCATCAGTATTTTAGCCCAATCCCCGCTCTCCACTCTCTTTTCATCAAATCTTTCAAGAGCAGCGAGGAGTTCTGCAGCATATCCACCATCTAAAACGGATGGGGAGCTATCAATTACTATCTGAGTGGCCTTTTTATATTTTCCTGTTTCCTGATAATGGTATATTGCCTCTATAAGATCCACAGGCTCATCTTTTTTCTCATAACATTGTGCCGCAATTAAATGATATTTTCTTAATTTCGAAGAAGACAGTCTGCGACCGAAGAACTGTTTTATGATATCATGAACAAAGTATCTGCCGTAAGCATCCTTTTTCACAAGGGATTTCTCGGTAAGAGCATATAGTTTCTCATAATCGAAATCATCATTTCTAGCTAAAGAATCTCCAAGGACTGGAAAGCGGTAGATCGATAATATCTCAAGGATTTTTCTCTCATTGGAATCAAGCTTTAAGAACAGTTCATTATGTATGTATCTCTCAAGATAAACCTTTGATTCGAAAATCTCAAGAAATAGGGGATTGCCTGCGGTAAACCCATATATCTCCTTAAACATATTTTTGTCGATACCTTTTCCCGAAAGCAATCTCTTGCTGCTTTCAAAATCAAGGCCTTCAAGTTCCAACTCTGCAACTATACTCCTCGCCAATACATCTCTTTGATCATAGAAAGGTACGATTTCCCGAGACAATATTAGCACCTTCGTTTTTGATGTGGACGAAAGCATCCTTAGGAGGTAAACAAAAAACGACCTTATTTGATCGTTGGACTTATGAAAATCATCAAAAATCAACACCGCATCTATTGAACCAATGCACTTTCTAAGGATTCTTGATACCTCAGAATAATCCAAACTTGTACGAATTTTTATGTAAAGGTGAAGATGATCCGACCCCAACTTGGATAGAAACTCGGCCAGCTTAAACATTACACCTCTTAAAGTATCCAGCTCATGAAAATTATGCCAATAGAGGTGTTTTGATCCGCGATAGCTTTCTATCATTTTCACAGCCAGGGTTGTTTTACCTATTCCAGCCATCCCGTGTAAAAAAATGATATTGTGCCCAATTTTATCCTCTATCCATTTCTTAAGAATGGTTATTTCTCTTTTCCTACCATAGAAATGCGCCAATTTTGGCGCCTCGGAAGAGAAATCAATGTACTCCTTCTTTTTGACGGATTTCAGTTGTTCGATATCAAGAATACTATCCTTTGATGTGAATTTACATATATCCAACTCAGTGATGTCTAAGCATATTTTTTCATTAGTTAAATAAGGCAGTATATTTTTCAGTTTCATCAGTTTTGTTGTGCCATCCAAAAACGCCATTGTGATCTCAAGGTTTGATAACTTCTTCTTAAGTATCTGGGAATATTCTTTCCCCTCATCAGTCAGTACGAAGTACTTTTGTTTCTTTTTCCTGTTTTTCACCCATCCATAACACTCCTGAACATAACCTTTAGTCACAGATTTTTTAATTGAGGTGAAGATATAGGTCCTGTTGGTTCCAAGCGCTTCTGCGATCCCAGTCGGAGTCATAGCTGTGGGCACATCATATTGATTTATAGTGCCCTGGCAATTTAACAGATGAATTAGAATTCTTTTTTCTACTGGAACGAGTTTGCCCTGGTTTGACATATCAATCTACCTTTTATACCTTAGAAATCTTTCACTTCAATTTAATTTACTTTATCCTTAAACAATTAAATCCCTAAAACTTAGTATCAACACCCCCCTTTTTTGCATGTCCTCCATCCTTTAAATGTTTGGACTGTATTTGAATCAATCCACTATTTATCACCAATTTGTTTAATAAAAACCAGACAATATGAATATATATACTTTATGGGTAAATTCACCAGATAACTATTTATAGAAATTTCAACCAATAAAACGTGAAAAGCAGGTCAACAAATCTAAAGATTTTAAGAGTAAATCCTTTTTAATTCAATAACAGAACTTTTGCAAAAAAGGATACTGGGTAATTGTTAAATCCATTTTATCCGATATCCCATCGGGATGCACATGTATTGGAGAAGGGATGCAGATATTTTAGTTGGTAGACTGGAGGCATTTAGGGG
>CBDVCK010000371.1:0-3074 GCA_965372465.1 uncultured Thermoplasmata archaeon
GTCAGAATTCATCCGGATGGGCGCTGCTGCTCTTGGGGTTGGCAGCAGCTTGATCAATCAGAAACTTCTCGATGATAACGATATGGAAGAGCTATCAAAGCGTGCTGCCGCATTTATTGCTTGCGTGAAAGAGGGACGACTATAATCTATCTGGTTTCTACATTAGAAAAGGAGCCAGAAGTATGCCAGCCGTACAACATGCTCCTGGCTCCTCTCTAGGGTTAACCTACCCCAACGTTTTCTGGAACTTCAGGTAAATCCTTGTATCCTTTGAACATCTATTCTCCCCCGATTATGACATTTTCATAAGCCTCTTTTGCAGCTTTTGCATTCTCCTCCTTTTTGGCCGGGGCGCTCTCCATAATGCTTAATATAATGGATTCCAGCTTAACAATTCCACTCGCCTTGGCAAAGGCCCCAAGGATAGCGGTATTGACAATCGGCGCTTCTTTTGATCCCAGACCATATTTAATTGCAATGGTTGTTGCATCAACAGTTGCAATCCTGCCTTCAATACCCTTTATTTCTCCTGGTTTTTTATCGGCGTTTATAAGAACGATGCCTCCGTTCTTCAGGCCCTGGGTTACATTTACTGCCTTTACAAGCGAAGCGTCCAGAACCACAACAAAATCCGGTTCGTAAATTTGTGATTTGATCCTTACTGGCTTATCATCGATTTTCGTGAATGCCGTAACCGGCGCCCCTCTTCGTTCAACACCAAAATATGGAAAGGCCTGGACATCCTTACCTTCCTTTGAGGCTGCAATTGCAAGAATGTTTGCACCCGTGACTGCGCCTTGTCCCCCTCTACCATGAAATCTAATCTCAATCATCCAGCATCATCCCCCCTTACGATAGGGGTATAGTACATCTAACTAAATAGTTTTCGTGTAGAGGTATATTTGAAACAGGCCAGATATAAGTTTTTGTCCTGCACAATAAATGGAATTAAATCCTTTTGAAAACAAAAAATTACGATTGCAACCACACGCCATTCATCCGCAGAAAACCGCAGGATACCACCATTTTCAAATTGTGGAGGAATGCAAGGTGCGGTTTTCGAGTAAAGATACCCACATTTTTCAAATGTGGGTTGTTCATTCTTTTTTGGCCTTTAGCATGAAACCTCTTGTGAACATAAGATGAAGCCAGATAGGTATTTTCGGCACTTCCGAAAAGAATTTTACGCCAATTCTTTTTATAAAAGGGGTGGATCTATAAGGCAATATTTGGATTTCCTTCATATTATGAGACAACAATCTATTCCTTAAAAAATACGGATTTACAGGTGATTCATCTATAACGCCCTTTGACCTGTTATCTTTCCAACACCCATACAAAACTTTTGGATTAGCTCCGTTATTGAAATCCAAAACAAAAAGCCACCCTCCCTTTTTCAGGACTCTCAGCGCCTCCTTTAACGCAATATACTGGTTCTCCACATGGCTTAGCGATTCAATTATAATCACACTATCGAAACTTCCATTCGGAAGATATATCTTTGTACCATCGCCAACAATGCCCTTGACATTCTGAAAATCCAGTTTATCGGCGATTGCATTCATACTAGCGATTTTATCTTTTACGATATCCACTCCAAGAATGGTTTCAACTTCCTTGCACATGTCAGCCATGAAAAGCTCGTTTAGCCCATGCCCGCATCCTATACTCAGCACCTTACCGCAGGGTTTTAGAAAATCACATATATCAAAGACATATTTTTCCAATTTCTCAGTTGAAAAGTTTTTATAATAATTCCAAAAATAATCATCGATTCCATCTCGATTCTCATCTAAAATATTGAAAATATCCTTTCCTTTGAGTTTGTTTAAATGGTATATTGGGTTCATATGATGATCATTCACATGATACTTTAATAATTTAAATTATTTATCTTTAAATTATCTCAAGTTATAAAACAAAAAACCTTGGAAAATCCCGAGGCGCTCAAAATATTTATCTACTCATATGGGTATTTAACAAGGATGAGCACTGCCATCGATATATCGAGAATCGTTTTTGGAATGGCTTTTTTGTTGTATGCCTCATATACCGATATAAAAACAAGAAAGGTTAAAAACGAGGTTTGGATCATCATGGGAGTAACGGGTTGTATTTTACTTTCCCTTCAATTATTTCTTGAAAAAAGAGCCTGGGAATACTTCCTGATCCTATTTCCAGTGGGAGTCCTTTTCGGTTCAATGTTAATTGATCACAAACCCGTCTACGATGCAGAAAAGAAGAAGATAAATTTCAAGATACTAATTGTGTATTTGATAGGATTGATTGCTTTGATTTATCAGATGTACGCTTTATCAAATGAAACCTATTTTTATCAACTGCTCACCATTCCTGTTCTCATCGTATTCTTCTATGTTCTCTATCAATTCGGAGTTCTGCACGGAGGGGCAGATGCTAAAGCCATGATGGCTATTGCGATTTTTATGCCTTTTTACCCGCATTTTTGGGAATTTCCCCTAATCGATTACGCCTCTGAGAACGTGGCCTCTGCAATGGAACTTATGTTCCCTTTTGCATTTTTGGTTCTGATGAACTCAGTGCTTTTCGTGATATGGGTATTTCTTGCCCTACTCATATTCAACGCAGCCAGGGGAGATTTAGCATTTCCCGAGATGCTTTTGGGCTATAAGATGGATATAAATGATGTAGAAAAGAAGTTCGTATGGCCCATGGAAAGGATAGTGGATGAAGAGAGGGTCAGGGTGCTATTTCCAAAGAAAACCGATTTTGAAAGCCTGAAAAAGCTTAAGGAAATGGGTGTGAAGAAGATATGGGTCACACCGAAAATACCCTTTATCATGTTCATAACCGGTGGTTTTGTCATATCCGTGTTTGTAGGAAACATATTTGTTGCGTTTTTTGGGATGATTGTTTAAAAATATTTGATAAAACCTCTTTCATGGATATTCTTATGAATTATATGAAATAACCAGGGGAAAAAGGTTAATACCAATAATCTCAATAAGACGGGCGGTTCTGATGAGGGAAGAAGAAGGGAATATAGCGTACTCGGTAGTAATACCGGTGTTCAATGAAGAGTCCAATATCGTGCC
>CBDVCK010000372.1:0-3067 GCA_965372465.1 uncultured Thermoplasmata archaeon
CGGACCATTGATTTCTAGTGTATATGTGTATGTTCCTGGGCCATCAATATTGTCATAAAATCCTTCCACTCCGACAATGGCTTCAGCAAATTCCAACGCTGTTTCATCTTCCTTTAGGAGTTCTATTTCTTCCCACTCGTCGTCATCGATCTCTGTTATGACCTTATAGGTTCCTTCTTCAGCATTGACCAATTTCTCTGCAGCTTCATCCTCATCGATGGTGCCTATCATAGGCCACAGAAACAGCATCATCAATAGCCCTACCACCAGCAATAACACTCCTACAATTACCAGTCCCTTCTTCATTTCATCACCAAAGATTTACATAGGATAACGAAAAGTAGCTATAAATAGATTTGTATCGTCGGTAGAATTCATAAAAGGTAATTATTTCAAAGATTATTTTGTCAAAATCATAATAAAAATTGTCTATTCCATCCCTTAGCCATACAGGGAAAGAATTATATATGGACTAAATCTATTCAGGTGTCTGGGTCATGTGGTAACTGTAGTTCCTAGAAGTTGGAGGTACGCGCAGGAGAATAAAAGAATTACCTTAATGTTCGGGAACTTTGGTAGCACCCGATTGACCTAATATATGATGGAGGAAATAATATGGTAATGGAAGAGATAACATTGGATAGGGCGAAGACCATCGCCAAAAGAAAGGGCCTAAGACCAGGTAGAGTGAAGGGTACAAACGGAGTACAATTCACAAAGGGCCGAAACCCACGCTTGGAGACCATTGAATGGGAAGATTTTGAAAAGACACTCAAGAAGAGGAGATTGGCGGTCTACGAGAGCGGAGGATGGATGAAAATAATGAAGAGGAAAAGGTAAACTTCACTTTTTTCATCCTTTTTTTCTCTTTTTTTACAATTATAGATGAGATTATCTTTTCTAAATTATATCATTATTACTGGATAGCCCACTTATTATAATAACTTGTAAAAGATAATTTGAGAGGTTAGATTAATAAGAGATTCCTACTCCTTGCAGGTAATTTAGCCTACCTGATAGAAAAAGTGCTCCTTTTTGGCTTTAACCTGTGACTGGAGTGAGATATTTATAATCGACAGTGACATTGTATGAGAAACCATTATCGGGAGATACACTAATGATAAGTGGTCCTGGCCAATTGTCATCGCTAGGATTGCAAGTCACATCTAGGATGAGTTTCCAGTTGGCTGGGAGGCTCTGATCCTCACGGGAATTTATAGTTATGGTAGTCTGGTAGGGTGTTTGACCTTCCTGCAGAGTCTCGTTGAATCCTTCCCCTCCTGCATCCTCAATAGTGCCACTCACATCATCTGGGCGAGTTTCGGCGTCACTGTTATCTGCTGAGTCGTCCTCAACTATTATGGTTATACTTATCATTGTTAGGTTTTCCACTGGAAAGGACAGGTCAATGGTTTCAGTCACAGGAACAGGATCTGTTGATTCCTGGGATGTGACAGAACCCTGAGTTGAAATAATCCCAAAAGCCGTTACGTATTCGATTTCATTTGAATCTGAGTCATCTCCACCGCCAAGGCAACCTGCCAATGCTCCTGCAACAAGAATTGTAACCATCAGTAATGCCCATTTGCGCATCTTATCACCTTACAATCTTTTTTATATTGCCATACGTTGCAATATTTAAGGTCCAATCGGTATTATACCTTGCAATATATATAACACTTTGGGTTTTTACTATTTTCACTCTCTAAATAGGTATTAATCCTTATTATTAGGGAATAAAAGGGGAAATCAAACAGCGCTTTTCTCTTCTTTTTTGCTCTTTATTTTCTTATAAGCAACCACTCCAACCACAATCACCACAACAACGATGATGGGATGCAGCACCCACCCGTAATCTCCAAGGAAGCCTTTATCTTCCTTTTCATCCTCTGGGAATTCTATTGCATACTTTCCGAAACCTGAAAATTCGTTCTCTTCCTCCTCAGAATAAGAAACTGAAATGGTTATCATGTAATCCCCATCCTTCCCTTTGTCTGTTTTGTGGTCCCAAAGCCACGTAATTAGTGTGCTGTTTAAACCTTGAAATATTATGGGCCCGAATATGTTTACTACAGTGGTAGGGCCTGAAACCATGATTTTTCCCCACAACATAGGTGAACTGAAAGCGTCGAAAACTGTAGCCGAGAACACAACACCTTCCCCTAGTTCTTCCTCAAGGACGATTGGTTCGTTTACAGTGACCATGATTGGATTGCAAGTAAAGGTTATGTGGGAATTGTATTGCATGCTGCCCCAGGTTACTTGAAAATTTGATCCTACCTGGCTTCCCGCATATATTCGTATACTAATTGTATCTCCTACAGCCATATTCACCCCTGAGATAGTGGTTGTAAAAAGAAATTCCGTATCTCCATTGACATTTTTCGTATCCGTACCATCTCTTCCGATTTCGTTGCCATTATGATCGATGTAGACATATATGGTTACACCCTGACCGGAACCAGTTGCCCAAAAAGCACCGTTTACCGCCGACTCTACCGTCATTGATGCTGTAACCTGAGGTGAAATCCATTCACCAACATACCAGCCTATACCTCCTGGCAGATTCCCACCACCATACTGTGCCGGCGGGGCCGAGTTTCCTGAACCATTGGTTGGGAAGTCGGTTCTCAATTCACCACTATCCGCACTTCCATACATATAAAGTGTCACAGGCTGCGGCGTGGTTTCGTTGTCCTGCTGCATTGGTCCGAAATAAGAACCTGAATTATCTGAGTCCGCATCGTCCCCTAGAACAAGGCCGCCTGCGAAAATTAAAATCACCATATTCAAGGTCACAACCAGAGCTGCAATCATCCTCATATTTTTACCCCCGCTAACATGAATCTGCTGAATTTTTATTAAAAAATAATATAGACTTGATAGCTAAAATATTTTTTCTTTGGCTTTTTACTCCATCAAAAGGTATTATCAAGCCCTAAGTTCCATCAAATTCGATTGGGAGTGTATATTGCAAACCTCTTTTCAACGTACCCATCGCCTTTCAGTTTGTATGCCTTCATCTCCTTTTTTATGGGGTCCACAACAAGGGCCGTATGAAAGGATC
>CBDVCK010000373.1:0-3060 GCA_965372465.1 uncultured Thermoplasmata archaeon
CGAGAAAAACAATTTGTTATCTTTTGGCTTCAGTGATGCTAATGAGCCTGGTTGTTGGATTTGTATCTGCAGATTCTGATGATCCGCAGCCTCAAGCTCCCTTTACGCATACGGTATTTGCCGAAGAATTGACCGGTACATGGTGCCAGTACTGCCCTGCAGCTGCAGAACAATTGAACAACGTTTATAGTACAGGTGATTATCCCTTCTATTTCATTGCCCTGATCGAGGACAGGGTCCAGAAGGCGGACGATAGATGCAGTGGTGACTACAATGTTGGAGGATATCCTACAGTTCACTTCGATGGAGGATACGAAAGTGTAGTGGGCGCTCAATACGATGACGTGGATTACAGGGCTGCAATCGAGAGCTGCGGTGAAAGAACTGTTCCAGATATTGAAATTGAGGTTACCGCCTACGATGCAGGACCCGGTATACTTGAAGTATCTGTAAATATCACCAACCTTGATGGTGCGGAATATGTTGGATATCTGCGCACGTACATCTCTGAAATTGTGTCCAGATACATCAATTATGACGGAGATCCATATCATTTCGGCTTCTTGGATTATGCCTTTGATGAGGCAATTTCTATCCCGTCAGGTTCATACTGGTCAGAGACAGTGTTATGGAACGGTGCCGACCATGAGGATCTATTGGGAGAAGATTTCTCAGATATCGAGCCAAGTAATATCATGATATTTGCCACGGTCTTCAATGATGATCCCAATCCAAAGGTTCAACCAGACATTTTTATTGCATATTATGCCGATGAAACAGCGGCAACACTGGTTACTCCCAAACCCATATATGGTGTGGATATTACTCCCACGACTCTGACACAGATCCTATCAGCCGGGGAATCCACCCTTTATTCATTAACAGTTGAAAACACAGGTGAAACCGATGATGTAATCTCAATTACAAAATCCGGTGTTCATGAAGATTGGGGTGTTTTAAGCGATACATCATTGGCTCTTTCCTCTGGTGCATCCCAGGATATAACATTAGAAGTGAGCGTTCCAGGTGGAACCGAGGACGGCGATCATGATATCGATGTTATTGCCACTTCTTCAGGAGATCCAACAAAAACAGTATCTGCAACCACTACAACAACGGTGTCATCAGTGATTACTTATGGTGTTAATCTCTATTCAGCTCAACCTGATAAATCCGCCTTCCCAGCTGATACAGTTATCTATACGATTACTGTGAAGAATACCGGAAATACCGATGATACAATCAACATATCAAAATCCGGAGGATCAAGCGATTGGGGCACATTAAGCGGCACTTCAATGCCACTTACAAAGGGCTCAAGTCAGGATATTACTCTAACTGTGGATATTCCCGAGGATGCCGAGGATGGCAATTATCCCATTTATGTAAAAGGTATATCCCAAGGCGATTCCTCTAAATACCACGAAATTACCCTGACCACCACAGTGGAGCCCTATGAATTTGCCATAGATTTGGAGCCTGAGACACAGGAAGGTACTATCAAACAGGGGGAAGATACGGATTTCACAATCACTGTGATAAACACAGGTAATCTTCAGGGAGAGATCTCCCTACAAGTTCAGGCCGAATGGTGGTACAATGACTGGGCGTCTTTGAATACATACACATTAACTCTCAATCCCAGTGCAAGCGATAGTGTGGTATTATCAATTGATGTTCCTTCTGATGGTGATCCCGATGATTATACCTTCACAATAAAAGGCTACTTTACAGACGATACAACCGTATTTGATGAAGTAGATGTCACAGTCACGGTAACTGAAGTAGGAGGCGGTGGTGGGACTGACCCTATCTCGATATCAAATATTGTGCATTCACCCGCAAATCCAACTGAAGATGATGTGATAACAGTCACGGCTACAGTCACAGGAGATAATATAAATTCAATCAATCTGGATTACTGTCAGGGCGAAACATGTTATCCACCGATTTTGATGCAATCCATTGGTAATGATCAATACAGCGGTTCTTTTGGGCCTATTGATGCCGGAGATTACGAGTATGAGATAAGGGTCATAGATACCCAAGGGGGGCCACCAGTCAAATCAGGTAAGAATCCGTTTTCAGTATCCATGGAGGTAACAGGTGTGGATAGCGATGGTGACGGTATCGATGATGACGATGATGCTTTCCCGGATGACGATACTCAATGGGAGGACAGTGACGGTGATGGATATGGCGACAATCCCAGTGGAAATAACCCGGACGAATTCCCAGATGATCCTACAAAATGGACCACGGCCGATGTGGGGAGCGACTCAGCCTGGTACGAGAAAGAGGATGCAAAATACATGATAATGCTTCTTATTGTCGTTATCGTAATTTGTGCAATTCTATTAGGGGTATTTATCAGGCCCAAAGGAAAAGCTGCGTCATCCCAGCCAACTGAGGTTGCCATGATGCCCATGGCTGAACCTGCTGAAATGGCTTTTGCAGAACCTGTGGCTGCCGAGCCCATGTTCACACCGGTTGAGGTACCCCAGGTCGAGGACATCTCCTGCCCATCCTGCTATTCGGTGTTCAGCGTGCCCTTGGAACCAAGACCCATTCAGGTTGAGTGCCCGAGCTGTGCAACAAAAGGGGTAATCGATTAAAAGGTGATGTAATCCAAGACATTCTTGGCAACTTCCTCATCATCCATGGATTTAATAAAATCCAGTTTTTTATTAAAAGGGCGAGCTCTTGCGATTCTTGCAGCTCTTTTTTTACCTATTCCTGGTAGACATGAGAGAGCCTTCAATGACGCATTGTTCACGTTCATTGGATGTTCAATCCCTGTTACGCTCCGATATCCGTGGTCGGTTATTATTACATCCCTGAACTGACTGGTTTCGATTTTATAGGGAATGCCCACCAATAACGGATATGTTCCCACCTGTCTTCCGAAACTCAGATTACCTTCGGTTTTTTCAATGTACACCTTCCGAAGGATTGTATTTTTCGGGACCAGAAGTTGGAGCATCTTATTATCTATTTCCTCTCTCACCCTCTTTTTGAAAAGCATAAATTCTTTATGGTGTGTTTTCACAGGGGTTTTTT
>CBDVCK010000374.1:0-3024 GCA_965372465.1 uncultured Thermoplasmata archaeon
ACGTTATATTATTGTCATTAGAGTACGCGAAATATATCCCATATTTGCTGTTCGTTACATTTATTCCAGCTATGTAATTGTTCGATGAATGGGCAAGTAAAATACCAACGGTTACATTAGAGAATTCAAGATTCTCAATATAAATATTATCGCAGTTCGCGAGTATCACCTGCCCTGCATCAGAAGGGATAATACCTCCTGTTTGGTCCTTCCAATAATAGATGGGTTTTCCGTTAACCGTATTAGAAATATCAATATCATGAGTATTCCAATCTGAAACTGATCCTCCATAAAGAAGGATTCCATTCTCTTCCAACGTATTTGAAGTGATATTGCAATTATCTGAATTATAAATATAGATTCCATAATCCCTTGATGAGGATATATTATTGTCAGCAATTTTCGTACCATCGGATCTGATGTTATATATTCCAACATATTCACATGAAGAAATGTTATTTCCGATTATTTTGTTTTCCTCACCCCTATCTATTCTCATGCCATAATTTCTATTCAAAATGTTGTTATCTGTAATAAAAGAGTAATTCGCTTCAATAAGTAAGCCTAATGAAGTTTGATATTTACCCGTCACCGTAAATCCTGTGACATTCACCCAATCCGCCGTGATTTTAATATTATCCCCGCTTGAACTACTGTTAATGAAAGTGGTATCTTTATTCATCCCAGTCAGATTAATGGTTTTATTAATCACCAATTTCTCATCATAAGTCCCGTTGTAAACATATACTGTATCCCCAACACTGGCATTATCTATTGCCTGTTGGATTGTAGTATAATCTGCTCCTCCGTCATCATCAACATAAATCGTAATAGCTTCCACAGGTGGAGCCATGTCTATGATGATAACAACAAGACCAAAGAGCATTACCAGGCTCAGCCAAATGGAAATTACCTTCCCGCCCATTGATAGATGATATTAACGAGGCCAGATATATACCTTGCGATAATGGCCCAAAAGGGTTACTCAAACCCCTTTCCTCTTTTTGAACATGAAAAACGTGAGTATGGTAATGAAGATAAGAATTAGGGCATACGGTATTGCAATCCTTACCAAATCCGGTTCGCTCTCAATGGATTTCACCGTCAATGAGCCTGCCTCAACCCAATCGCTTTCTGTTCCATCTGAATACCGGACCTTACCTTTCGGTTGATATTCACCTGGGGATTCGTATATCTTGGATACTTCCGATTGATTGGTCCATCCAGAATCGGTGCCGTCCCCGAAATCAAAAAAGAAATGGGTCACATTCTCATAACCCGAGGTAATATCCAGTGTTACATAAGTACCTGGATTCGTCTTTGGGTTGGAGATGCCCAATTCAGGTAAGGCAATGTTTCGAATGGTAATATGGGCGGTGTAGTTCGCTGTCCCTGTACTTCCACAGGCTACAGGTACCACAACAAATTTCCATCTTCCCCTGTTTGGAAACTCCCTGACCATCATGGTCTCTGGCATTTGGTTTGTGGAGGAGACGTTGGCGACATTACCAACTGCATCCAGGATTTGCATATCCAAATCCGCATAACCATCTTCGGTTTCCCAAGTCATATTCACAAGAATCTCAACCACGGTCCTATTCACCTGAAAAAAGGTGTACACGTTTTCACTTGAGCAGCTTCCATGTACCATGATATTTTCTTCCCATTCCAGCTCACTATTCTGTGAAATTGCACCGGGGAGTTGGAATTGAAATATGAAAAATACTATAATTAGAATGCCAATGGTTTTTCTCATGATACCATGATTTGGATAGATAGGATGGTTAAAAAATGTTTTGGAGGTACATATATTTTATTTGGAGAGGTTCAATAAGGTAAACAAGTTGATTAGGGAGCTTTTGTAAAGCATATATATACAAAATGTGATTATATTCATATCCAAATAATTGAATAGGTTTAAGAATTTATCCTTCTCAAGCCCTGTGAATTTTGCGCCAAATTATTTCTATAAATAAGGTAAATGCTATCAGAATGATTAACACGAAAAAAATTATGGTATCAAATTCTTTAGCTAAAGCATCCGCTTCTTTTTGTTGATTTTCATAAGGATCATCATAATTATAATCCACCATAATGGTTCCAGAAGGAATGGCATCCGCTGATCTTGAATTATCCTTATTATCGATTACAAGGAAATAATTATGATCACCAGGACCTGTGAATTTAAAGTAAATTAATGTAAAATTTTCATAGGATACGGTGGGAGTGAAAGATCCATTCCAACGATACCAGTCATACTCGTTCGTTGTTAATATGTACACGTCCACAGGTGCATCAGATGGAGATTTCACTGAAACATCGATCCAAATTTCCTCGCCTGGATCAAGTCCTATTAACATTTCAGACACATAGTTATCCTCTGTAATTTCTATGTTGGATTTTTCGATCTTATCGGCATTTATAAAGGGAGAAATAAATAAAGCTGCTACCATTAGATACAAAATAACTATGGTAAATGATAACCTGTTTTTCATATCCAACCCATGATATAAATTATGTTTTTCATAATAGAAGTAGTTTTCGCAAGCAAGACCTGAATTTAAACGAAATTGACGATATTCTATCCCTTATATCACCTTTCCATCTTCTGTCCATCCCCGAAGTCTGTAATACTCGGCACGCTCGGATATTAGGTTGGGGATATCACCCCTCTCAGGTAAAATGTCATCTTTAGAATCAAATCCTCGCTTGTTGTTGAATTCCCTCTCCATATCTACAATCTCAGACCCAATGGATTGAAGATCATCATTATTAACCTCTCTATCCAGAAGTAAACTCATGATTTCTAGATATTCACTATCCTGGTAGAAGCTCGTGGAGAACTTGCATAGACCCAATGAATCCAAGACCGCATTTCTGTTCTCGTTTCTTATGACCAGCCTGGCCTTTCCTGTGACTTCCTGTCTTTGGGGATGGTTGTACTCGTCCTTGTATGTTGACGAATACAGATGGTCTGCACCCCTGTTGCTTACTGCATAGCTTAAAGCCTGGCCGTGAAGGGCT
>CBDVCK010000375.1:0-3018 GCA_965372465.1 uncultured Thermoplasmata archaeon
CTATTACCAGAAAATACGATTTCCGGATCTTCAGTCCGATTGAAAAATGGGAGGTAGGATTATGGGCGCGGAAATCCTGAGGCTAAATGAGGTGAGACGCGGTGATGTGTCTATTGCAGGTGGCAAGGGAGCGAACCTTGGAGAGATGATAGCTGTAGATTTTCCGATTCCGCAGGCATTTATCGTGACTGCAGATGCCTTCGAGCATTTCATCACGACCGTGGGAATCAAGGATGAGATACTCAAGGTTCTTTCTGATGTGAAGGTGGACGAAGAAAAGAGCCTATCCTCAACTTCAAAAACGGTGAGGGAGGTTGTAAGAGGCGCTAAGATCCCATGGAATTTGGAAGTGGATATCGTTGGTGCATACAAGAAGTTGAGCGAGATGGCAGGCGATAAGGAAACGTTCGTGGCAGTTCGGTCCAGCGCAACAGCTGAGGATCTTCCGGAAGCCTCATTTGCTGGCCAGCAGGAAACGTATTTGAATGTGCACTCAAAAGAGGATTTATTGGATAAGGTAAGGGAATGCTGGAGCTCGCTTTACACTCCCAGAGCAATCTTCTATAGGGAAGAGCAGGGTTTTAATCATGAGGATGTGAAACTGGCTGTGGTAGTTCAAAGGATGGTTCATTCCGAGATTTCAGGTGTTATGTTCTCTTCGGACCCTTCCACAGGTGCACCCGAGGTTCTAATCGAAGCAGGGTTTGGACTGGGTGAGTCCATTGTGGGAGGGGAGATAACTCCCGATACCTACAAAGTGGCCCAGGACACCCTGGAGATCATCGCCAAAAAAATCTCCAAACAGACCTGGATGTACGCAAAGAACGAGGAAGGGGATACCATGAAGCTCACGGTTCCTGAAGAATTCCAAGAAAAACAGAAATTAAGAGAGGAGCAGATTCGGGCAGTGGCAGAGATCGGAATTCGCATTGAACGTCATTACGGTGCTCCTATGGATATCGAATGGTGCATTGAGGATGGGGATATTTACATAGTTCAGGCACGCCCCGTGACCACCATCAGGGAAACGATTGCAAAGGAAACCGAGGAAACCGAAGAGACCAAAGAGATGAAACTATTGACAAAAGGGATGCCAGCCTCCCCTGGAATCGCACACGGCAATGTTCGATACATTGCGGATGAGACAGAGCTTGAAAAGATCAAGGAAGGGGATATTCTTGTTACGGTCATGACCACACCTGACATGGTGCCTGCCATGCGAAGGGCCAACGGTATAGTTACAGATGAAGGAGGTATGACATGCCATGCAGCAATCGTTTCCAGGGAGCTTCAGATACCATGCATCGTGGGCACAACAGATGCCACACAGGTACTTCTCGATGAAATGGCTGTTACTGTTGATGCAGATAAAGGCAGGGTTTATGAGGGTATTCTGAAAATGAAGAGCAAAGCCAAAAAGGAGGCAACCACTGGAGCGCAAGCAGTTTCATATGTACCGATCACGGCCACAAAGGTCTACATGAACCTGGCGGTCCCAAGTCTTGGTGAGAAGTACTCCAACCTGCCTGCGGACGGTGTGGGATTGTTCAGGATAGAACTCGCATTGACGGAGGACATAGGCGAGCATCCATTGAACTTCGTAAAGGAAGGAAGGGAGCAGGAGTTTGTGGACAAGCTTGCAGAGGCCATAAGACAGGTTGCCCAGCCAATGTACCCGAGGAGGGTGGTTGTTCGAACATCCGATTTCAGAACACATGAGTTCCGCAACCTGAAAGGCGGGGATGAAATCGAGCCTGTGGAAGAGAATCCATTCATAGGATGGCGCGGCTGCTCGAAATATGTTTCAGAGTACGAGCCCGCATTCAGGCTTGAGATCAAGGCTCTAAAGAAGGTCCGAGAGGAATTCGGTTTGAAGAATGTTGTCATGATGGTTCCATTCGTGAGACTTCCAAGCGAATTGAAAAGGATAAACGAGCTGTTAATAGAAGAGGGCCTGGAGCGCTCGCAAGACTTCAAGTTCTGGATGATGGCAGAGGTCCCATGTAACATTTTCATGGCAAAAGAATTTGCCAAGTACTGCGATGGTTTCTCAATCGGTTCAAACGATCTCACCATGCTTATCATGGGTGCTGACAGGGATTCCCAGATTCTTGGTAACATGGGTTATTTTGATGAAAGGAACCCTGCGATTACCAGGGCAATTGCCATGTTAATTAAGGCTGCACATGAGGAAGGCAAGACGGTATCTATCTGCGGTCAGGGACCCTCGGTTTACCCCGAGTTAACCGAGTTTCTCGTAAGGTGTGGAATAGACAGCATCAGCGTGAATCCCGACACTGTCGAGCACACCAAGCGACTGGTTGCAAGTGTCGAACAGAAGATACTTCTTGACAAGGTGAGAAAACTAGAGGATTAATTTTTCCACTTGTCTGATTCACGATAATAGACAATCGTCGAACCAGTCATAACCATTATGTGAAAAATGTTATATATGGAGTAGATATTTGGGTTAACTGGATAATTTAAGGGGGAAATCGAAGTACTCTTAAACCAATTAAGATGGAGGTATTGATATGGAAAAAACATCCCAGATTTCTGGATTCTACAAATTGGACCCAAAGGAAAGATTGGAGAAGGTAAAAGATTTCAGCGGCTTAACCGAAGAAGAAGTTGAAGCGTTATTCAAGACAGGCTCCCTTGACATGGAGCAGGCTGACAGGATGATTGAGAATGTGATTGGAACCTTCGAGTTGCCTGTGGGTATTGCAGTCAATTTTAAAATTAACGGCAAGGATTACCTGATACCCATGGCAATTGAAGAGCCTTCTGTTGTTGCGGCTGCATCAAATGCCGCGAAGATGGCAAGGCAAAAAGGCGGGTTTCAGACAAGCAACACAGGCCCCATTATGATAGGGCAGATACAGCTTACAAATGTTAATGATCCTTATGGTGCCAAGATGACGATACTTGCACATAAAGATGAGATATTGAAAATGGCAAACGAGCAAGATCCGGTACTTGTAAAATTCGGAGGCGGCGCAAAAGACATCGAGGTTC
>CBDVCK010000376.1:0-3005 GCA_965372465.1 uncultured Thermoplasmata archaeon
GGAAGGAGTGGTTGATAAGACCTCTCTACCCGACAAGATAACAGTCTACGACAGCACGCTCCGCGACGGGGAGCAGATGCCTGGAGTATCATTTAAAAAGGAGGAGAAGTTGATAATAGCAAGGGCACTTGACAAGATAGGTGTGACCCAGATTGAGGCAGGTTTTCCAGCGGTTTCAGAGGAAGAGAAGCAGGCTGTTTCAGCAGTGAAGAAGGAAAGCCTTTCCGCAGAAATACTCGCCTTGTCTAGGCTCAGGAAGGAAGACATAGACATCTGCTTGGACTGCGATATCGATATGATACTTTTGTTCATTGCATCTTCACCACTTCATCTCAAGTACAAGCTCAGGATGACTGAGGAGGAAGTACTTGAAAAAACAGGATCTTTAGTCCAGTATGCAAAGGATCACGGCCTTAAAACCAGTTTCAGTACGGAGGACAGCACAAGAACCGAGTACAAGTACCTCGAGAAATTGAACCGGACTGCTGAAGAGCACGGTGCAGACAGGATAGGTTTGACAGATACAGTTGGATGCATTTCCCCTGAAGGTATGAAACATCTTGCTTCAAGGGTTGCACAGGACATCCATACTCCCTTTTCAGTCCACCTCCACAACGATTTCGGACTGGCTTTGGCAAACGCACTTGTTGGCGTCCATTGCGGAGCCTCTGCTGTAGCAACCACAGTGAACGGAATAGGAGAGAGGGGAGGGAATCTTGCATTGGAAGAGTTCGTGGTGGCCATGAAGGTGCTTTACGGAAAAGATTTGGGAATAAACACTGCATGTTTAAAGGACATTTCCGATCTCGTGGAAAGACTCTCAGGAGTAAAGCTCTCCAAGAACAAACCCCTAGTGGGACAGCATGCGTTTTCCCATGAATCAGGAATACATGTAGCTGCTACACTTGAATGCCCCATGACCTATGAAGCGATTCCACCGGGTCTTGTGGGCAATAAAAGAAGGCTGGTATTGGGAAAGCACAGCGGAAAGACAGTGGTAAAGGGCAGGCTCAAGGAGAAAGGGGTAGAGGCAACAGAAGAGGAAATCTGTGATATTCTACGAGAAATCAAGTTCATTGGGGAGCAGAAAGGTAGAGTTAGTAAAAAGAAATTCTGGGAAGTTGTGAAGAAGCATATAAAGCATTGAACTCTTTCATTTTTGGATTAAATTTAGTGGGTGAGATTAAAAATGGCAATTGAAATCGAAGCCAAGGCCTATGTTAAAGATCTGAAGGAGATCGAAACCAAAATCCTTGCCATGGGTGCGGAACTTTCATGGCAGGGAGAGCAAAAGGACACCTATTACAACCATCCCAAAAGGGACTTTGCCCGAACAGACGAGGCTCTGAGGGTTAGGGAGATTGAAGGCAGAGTGGTCTTAACCTACAAGGGCCCCAAGCTCGATCTTGTCAGCAAGACCAGGGAGGAGATAGAGGTCGAAATTACGGATTCCAAAGCCATAAAAGAGCTGCTTGGTAAATTGGGATTTACCGAAGTTGCCCTAGTAAAAAAGTACAGGATTAAGTACCTTCTTGATAGGCTCAAGGTATGCCTGGATGATGTCATGGATGTCGGTAAATTCGTGGAAATAGAGATATCTGTACCATCCAGTGAATCTGGGGCAAGGGTATCAGAAGAAAGAGACAGGATAATAAATGTCATGAAGGGTTTAGGACTTTCTATGTTTGAGAGGACATCCTATCTGGAACTGCTTCTTGAAAAGTCCAAATAAAAAGACCTTGTATCCACTCCCCCCGTACTGTAAAATAATAAAGAAAAATAATGGAACCAAAACCGTTGTTCGGCTATATTTACAGTTCCAAAATGCTCTCGGCTACGAATTTCTTTATCTCCTCATCATCTGGTATTGTGAGCGATTTCTTAAATCTCTCGCTTCCATCAGGTAGGAAATACCCTCTGGATACTGATATAAACTCGTTTTCTCCATCCTCGGTTATCGCTTTCTTTCTCGCGACTTCCAAGAAATTGTTCCTTCCAAATTCCTTTTTTTTCGATTTTAGCGTCTCGAAGTTTACCATTTTTTCACCTTTCCTATGTTTAGGGTAGCCCGCAATCCCCTGTACAATATATAAAGATTTCGAAACCATTTTCTCACTCGAAGCGGGTTTTCTGGGTTTTTTAGGCAAAATTTCCTCAATTTCCAACCAGTATCCTGATATCTGCACAGGAAATGGTATCCATCTTCCTTCCATGGACCGAAAAAGCCTTCTCAATTCCCACAAAATCCCCAAAAATCTGGACTTTATCCCCGGATTTGAGGGTGATTTCGAATCCTCCCCCTTCTTCTATGGCCATAAAAACCTCCTTTGCATCAGAAGTCTTGAGAATCTCGGCGATTTCCCTGCTTTTTTCCTTGAATTCGGGGCCCAATTTGGCATATATCGGCTTGACAGCCGCCGGCTCCTCCCTGATATCCATTTTCTCGATAATATTCAATTCCTTTGCCCGAATAGTGTGTGCTATATCATCATAAATATCGGAAAACAGCTCTTTTTTATCTCCTGCAACTATCTCAACCAATGCAATAGTCGAGCTTAAGGGCATTTTTTTATCTGATTTCCAATTTCGGATAGCTGCAATGATATCCCTTGCCAGCTCACCCCTTTGAATGGCAGCCTCATCATGAATTGCGATCTTTGGCCAGTTCGAGATATGAAGGCTTCTTTTACCGTCCAGATCCTTAAAATAGGTTTGATAGATCTCCTCTGTTATATGCGGTAAAAATGCGGCAAACATCTTAACAATGCCCAATCCGATTGTGAATAGTGTGAATTGCACCCCTTCATCTTTTTGGTCATATACCCTGTATTTCGCCATCTCCATGTAATGATCAGCAAATTCGTGCCAAAGAAAAATTTCAATGGCCCTCATGGCCTTGTCGAATTGATAATTGTCCAATTGGATTGTTACTTCCTCTAGAACCTCTGTGTATCTCGATAAAATCCATTTGTCAACACTCCTGACCATAGAGTCGTCAAATTCTT
>CBDVCK010000377.1:0-2993 GCA_965372465.1 uncultured Thermoplasmata archaeon
TTTATACATTTATATCAAAAACAAAAATCTTATTGAAAGAATTTTCGATTTATCACGAGATCGATTAATAGGTATATACATAATACCCCTCCAACATAGCTTTCGATGTTTATATTCCCCCAATCCAAAATGAAGATGATGGTTCCAACAATTCCGATTAGGATGGCTGCATTCCATGCTGACTTCTTTTTATAGTTCAGACCCCCCGCAATGATTAAAGATGCTATTGCAAGTGCAAGGGGTAAAATGGCGATCATGGGGCCGCCTTCGAGCAGGTACAGTATACCGGGTATTGCAAATAATATGCCTATGACGATCATCAGAATTGGAATATATTTTACCTCTTTTACTTTAGATGCGAGGTTCAATTCTTAACCACCAGTAATTTATTTTATTGAAGACATTATTTAATGGAATCACATTTAAGTTTAAATTAATTTCCGTGGATGTTTTCGCCTCTTTCAAAGTTTTCAAACATCGTATACTGCTTTAACCTCTGGCTCGGAAAATAACCTTCCCGATACATTAAAATACAAAATACCATATCCTTTCAAATCAGAACAATTACGATCCAAAAGAAAGAGGATTTTCATGAAAGGAAAAATCATTGCACTCCTTACAGGAATTGTGGTAATCTTTTTGATAATTGCAGGTTTCTATGTACTGTCCGATCCATCTTCAGATGATGGAGAGGAAGAGAACAATGACAATCCTCCAGACAATGACGATAATAACCCCCCACCACCTCCAGATGAAGAACCCCCGGTAACCAATGCAGACCCCTGGCCAATGTATCTTTTTGGTCCAAATCATCAGAGCTTCACAACCGAATCCGGCCCCGAAACAGGAGATGTTCTCTGGTCTGAAGAAACAGGAGGTATAACCTACGGCTCTGCAATTTTTGCAGAAGGCAAGGTTTTTATCGGAGGGGGAGATGGGATGAACGCATTCTACGAAAACAATGGAACCCTTGCCTGGCGCTTCGAGACCTACCAAGCAGTTCCGGGAGGCACCGGGATATCCTCGACACCTGCATACTCCAATGGATTCATATATTTCGGAGGGGATGGAATATACTGTCTCAATGAAGAAGATGGCACAGTTGAATGGTTTGTGGACACTCCCTCCCAGAACTGGGGGGATGGCACTCCAACTGTGGCAAACGGCAACGTGTATATCGGTGGAAGTGACAGAAAGCTCTATTCCATTAATCAGTACACTGGGGAAGTACTTTGGACCTTTCAGACCGAATCCTCGGGGCAGTCAAATTACGGTTTGTATGCGGCACCAGCTGTGGTAGGCGGTTATGTTTATCTTTCCGCATGCGACAGCAGTTTCTACAAAATAAGAGAGACCCAATCCTCAGAAATTGCAGTTGCACAAAACACCTTTCAGATGGCCTTTGCCTCCTATTCCGCTCCTGTGATCGTCAGTGGAAGGGTTTTTGTTGGCTGCGGATATACAGATACCAATATCGTGAACCGTTTCTACTGCCTTGACGAATCGGACCTTTCCCTGATATGGGCTTTCAATCCCACTGCACCTTCCAGCTTTTTCTCATCTGCAGGATTCTACAATGACAGAATCTATATCGGCTCACTTGATGGGAATCTGTATTGTTTTGATGCGGATGGGAGTTTTCCCACTGTATTAGGGCAGTACACCTTAGGTCAAACCTGGTCTTCTCCTGCCATAACCAGCGACAAATTGTATATTGGTTCCAAGGAAGGTTATGTTTACTGCTTCGATCTGTCCACGACCCAGGCATTAAGTTTCTTGTGGCGCTACGACACTTCAGGTGATGTGGATTCGACCCCTGCCATATCGGGTGGAAGACTCTACATAGGCTCCCAGGGAAGCGGTGGTAGTGTGTTCTGTATAGGAAGTTGAATTTATTACGAAAATCGCACAATCCTGGCCGATTGTCGCATAAAATATATATCCATTATTCCATATAGGTCGAAAGATAGGAGTTGGGGATATGAGAAATAAATCCATTTTCACGTTGTGGCTTGTGGGAATGCTAGTGGTATCAATTATGGGATTATTGCTTTCAACTGAGTTTGTTACCCAACAAGCAAAAGGAGCTGAGCCGATATTGGAAGAGCCCTCTGCTTATGATGAATATGATGAATATTATGGGGGTTGGAATGTTGTCTTCGAGGTTATTTATAAGGACCTTGACGGTGATGAAGGAGATGTTACTCTATTCTATAATAACGAACAGGAGATTCCAATGACCACAGATTTAAATATCGATCCTATCGATGGAAGATATTATTATGCTTATATAGACCCATCAACAGTCGTCGATGATGATTCATTCTATTTTTATGCGGAAGATACAAATGGTGATTTCACATATCTTGGTAGTAGCGATAATCCTTTTTTGGTTGGGGATGAGTTGGGGTGGGGTGAAAAACCGATCTTATCTGAACCATATGTCTACTATGATGATGATTCCAGTGATTATGTCTTTGGGGTGACTTATCAGGATCTGGAAAATGATGCAGGCTATTTAACAGTTAATGTGGGTAATGAAACAGAATGGAAGTCTTATGATATGAGCCATACAGAAGGTGATCCAATTAATGGGGAAAACTTCGAGGTTAATGTACCTGATACAGAGATTGATGATGATTGGGAATTTAGATTCGAAGCATGGGACGAAAGGGAAAGTCGCGCATTACTACCAGATCAGGATCAAAACCTCTTTGTGATTGTGGATGTCCTTGGGTCAAATGGGGAAAGTAATGGAAATGGAGATGGTGATGGGAGCAGCCAGGGATTTGCCTTGCCCGAATGGTTAAACAATGCAGAGGTGGTTGTAGGTATCATTGGTCTGGTTGCAATCGGTGCGGGATCTGCATATGGAGTATTGAGAAGGAAGAAGAAGCACGGAAGGTTCTCTGAGCTTTTAACCCAGTTGGACGAGGTGTATGGCTCCTTCAAGTTGAATCCTAAAAGATGCGAGACAGAACTTGAGAAGATGA
>CBDVCK010000378.1:0-2991 GCA_965372465.1 uncultured Thermoplasmata archaeon
TCCATGATCCTTCTCTTCAAGGATCTTTTTGCTTTTCTTCTACTTTTTTTCATTAATTATCCCCTCTTTACTCTTTAATGACCCATAGAGATTAAAGTTCAATCAATTCAATTTTGTCATGGATGACTTCTCTGGATACTTCATTAATCATTTACTTATTTATTTAGATTTCCATATTATTATCTGTATTCGTAATCAATATTTTTTGTTAACTTAAACTTGGATTCTATTCCTCGCAAAACGTGGAATGGATTGCCGAAATCGTATTTTTCAAACCCTCTTTTTTAACGATGAAATGAGAGGCCACCAAAGATGCCCCTGCCGAGATTATCTCGACATTTACACCTGCATCGGCAACCGAGGAGAATATCTTTTTCGCAAGTCCTATCTTGTTTCGGGAGCCTTCGCCCACAACACATACCAAGGCAATGTTCTTGAAATACTCGATACGCTCGATTGCTCCGGAAATTATCTCATCAAGAGCATCCAGGCAGTTTATCAGGTCATTTTTATGTATCAGAAGTGAAAGATGGGTCTGGGATGTGGTTACCGAGTAGATATTGATATTGGATTTACCCAGGGTGCTTGAGACAGTGGAAAGAACACCCGATCTATACCCAGCACCTGCACCCGATACCTTTATCTCAACCAAATCTGTGGAGTAAACAACGCTTTTTATCACGTTTTTTGATTTGTATCCTTTCTTGAGGATGGTGGTACCATCATTATCCGGTTTTAGAATATTCTTAATCGAGATAGGGATACCCTTTACCCTTGCAGGCCCCACAGTCCGGGGATGCAGAATACCTATTCCATAATAGGCAAGCTCTGCAGCTTCATCGTACGATAGCTTGTCAATTGTGTGTGCCTTTGGAATCATCCTTGGATCGGCGCTCATAAATCCATCCACATCCTTCCAAAGCTCCAGTTTTTCGGCATTTAATGCATTTGCAATCACTGCAGCACTGTAATCGGAGCCGTTTTTGCCAAAGGTTGTGGTTCTTCCTTCCTCATCACTTCCGAAAAAACCCGTTATCACAGGAACGATACCGGATTTTATATCGGGGTTTAGGTTTATTTCAAGATTCTCTTCTGTCTGTTTTAGATCTGCTGTGGCATTTAAGAAAACCCCGTCGGTTGATATCCCTATCTTATCTGCTTCATAGGCTTTTGCATTGACGTTTATGCTTCGAAGGACGCCTTCTATAATATAAGCGCTCATTCTCTCTCCCGAGCTCAATATGATGTCTGTGGTTCTATCAGTTAGTTCTTCAGTGTACGCCACACCGTAAAGAAGTCTCTCCAATTTTAAAATAATAAAGTTTACATTCTCGAAAATCTCCTCGGAAATTTTCTTGTCTGTGATGGCGTTGTTTATCATATATTTGTGTTTGTAGCGGATACTGAAGATAAATGATTCGATTTCCTCCTTTTCGGTCCGAATTATCCTGAGGTACTCCCTAATGTCGTTTGTTTGGCTAAAAAGTGCGGACACCACAACAACCTTCTTACCCTTTGTATTTTTTATAAGCTTTCCAACATTTTTCATCATATTTGGGTCCTTGAATGTCGAGCCACCGAATTTCATTACCTTCATTGAAACACCTTATCTTTCATTAAATATCGAATCAGGTCAAAATATCAAATCATAGGAATCCTTCGGCTTTTGCCAATTCAGCATTCATAATGGAGCAACCTGCTGCACCGCGTATGGTATTGTGCACCAAAAGGAAAAACCGGAGTTTTTCATGCATCTTTTCTATACGGCCAACAGAGATTGCCATTCCCCTTGCCCGTTTTGGAAATCCTGCCATTACATCGAATAAGGGCTGCGGTCGATTTTCTTCATCTCTCACTATTATGGGATTATCAGGAGCTGTGGGAAGCTGCCCGTTTGCCTTGCCCTGGTATTTGCTGAATGCCATTTTTATCTCATCCAGACTAGGCGCGCTTTCCAGCTCAACCAGAACAGATTCAAGATGCCCGTCCCGAACTGGAACCCTTGCACAGCTTGGGTAAACAAAAAAAGGTGAAGGCTCTATTTTGGATCCTGTGAATTTGCCCAAAATTTTCTTGCTTTCCTTCTCAATCTTTTCCTCTTCCCTTGCAATATATGGAAGGACATTTCCCGAGATATCCAAGGAGGGCACACCCGGGTATCCTGCTCCCGAAAGCGCCTGGTAGGTTGTAACAACAACGCTTTTGATTCCAAATTCTTGATTCATGGGTTTTAGACCGGTTGCCAATCCTGTCACAGAGCAGTTGGCATTACAAACAATGTATCCTTCTCTTTTTTTCTTTTGCTGCTCCACTAATGCCAGATGATCCCCATTTACATCCGCAATGAGCAAGGGGACCTCCTCATCCATCCTGTAGGCACTTGCATTTGAGAAGATGAAGAACCCATTCTCCGCAAGCGTTAATTCCACCTCCTTGGCAATATTTGCAGGTAAGGCGCTGAATACCAGCTTGATGCCCTCATCCTTGAATTTCTTTGAATCCATTGGCAGAACGATCTTCTTTTTGACATCTTTAGGCATTTTTTGGGGAAGAACCCAATTAGCACTTTCCTCGTATTTCTTACCTGCAGATTTTCCGGAAGCGGCAAGTACATCCAGTGAAAACCATGGATGCCCTTCGAGAATTTGCACAAATCTTTGGCCTACCGCCCCTGTAGCACCGATTATCGCAGTCGAGATCTTATCCAGATTCTCACAACTCCTTAGAGTTTTCTCCTCACAATCCAAGAACATAACACCTTCTATTACATAAATTTTTTACCTTGAATGTCAGATTATGAGAACGTAAAATAAAATCGTCTCAATGGAAAAATGAACGCAATAAACCCCGGTAATATGAAAAAAAAGAGAAAAGGTTTCTTTGTCAATATTGCTACTGTGATAATGAACAAAAATCTGGAATCTTTTTTTGAAGTTATTGATCTGGCTGAAAGGCTTGAGATACCAGTTCATCTCCTTCCTGTAGATCATA
>CBDVCK010000379.1:0-2985 GCA_965372465.1 uncultured Thermoplasmata archaeon
CCTACCTTCACCTGTGCCTGAAGCAACACAAGGTCCAAGGCAGTAAGCAAAGCTCTTGGTAGGTTGATTGGAGGGTTCTCCATCCTGTGAACCATGGCCTGGGTGGACTCTGCATGAAATGTCGTATAAGATGCCTTACCTGTAGCCATGGCCTGGAAAACTGTGTAAGCCTCGGCACCTCTGACCTCACCTACCATCAAATATTGAGGTCTCTGCCTAAGACCCATGGTCAGTAAATCGAACATGTCTATCTCACCAGGAGCCTTACCGGTTATGGGGCTCTTTGCCCCAAATCCACTTCTTGTGAGTGTAGGTACCCAGTTTTCATGGGGTAGGTTAAGCTCCCTTGTGTCCTCGATTGTTACTATCTTCATCTGAGGAGGTATGAATAAAAGTATTGCATTTAAGGTCGTGGTCTTCCCGCTTGCCGTTCCACCACAGATAAGCATGGATTGCCCATGTTCAATGGCAAGCCATAGATAAACCACCATCTCAGTGGACATGGTCTTGAATTTTATCAGATCCACAAATGTAAAAGGATTCTCCCTGAACCTTCTGATGGTAAACGAAGAGCCTTTCTTGGTCACATGTGTGCTTAAAGTCTCCTGCAATCTTGAACCGTCGGGTACCGTTGCATCCAGCATGGGGCTTGCCACACTGATATGCTTTCCGCACTTTTGAGCCAGCCAGACAACGAAACGGTCCAGCACCTGTGAAGAATTGAACTTGACATTGGATCGAATTGAACCGTACTTTCTGTGATAGATGAAAATGGGCACACCAACACCATCGCAGGAGATATCCTCTACCTGGTACTCAATCATCATGGGCTGGATTGGCCCGTATCCTATGAAGTCCCTTCTTACGTAATAATAAATCCTTTCCTTTGACAAGGGGTTCAATCTCAAATCCATACCTTGCAGGATACCGTCCATGGTTTTTCTCAGATACCGCTCTGAAATCTCAACGGTTCTATCTGGAATAAGTTGTGCAGAATTTATTAAACCTTCCTTAATAAGCTCCAGAACATTTTCCTCATCCGTTGAAAGTGGGGGCTCAATGACTTCATATAGATACTCATCCGTCTGGTTGTCGTATCTTATTCGAACATATGAATAAGGCTCCTCGACAACATCCAGTTCTATCTCGTCTATATGCTTTTCCACGATCTTGGGGACAGGAGTGATTTGTTTACCCAGTTCACCTTTAATACCCCCCTCACCTTTTGGGATCATTATCCGACGCGGTGCAGAGAATTTTCTTATAAAGAATGTGCGATATCCTATTTTTATCTTTTTAAAGAACTTCTTCATCTTGGAGAGCTCTTCCTCAATATCTTCAAGCTCTTTCTCTTCTTGATCCAAGCGAGCTTTTTCCTCCTCTATTTCCGCTTTCCTTTCCTCTATGGCTTCTATCTGATTATCGATATCCACAATTTCCGTGGTTTCTTCCTTAGTCGAGGATCCAGTTGCCATTTAATCGACCTCTAATCGAGTTATATTTATCATAATAATCTGAGCATTAAAAATGCAGCTACGAGCAGGATAAAGCTGTGCACTAAACCGTTTTTCAGCTTACCTGTTGAAAGACTACCGGCAATCATACCATCGCCGACAGCATGGGCCAGTGAGGCTATAAGATATGAAAATTGGATGGCTGAGATGGACTGGGTCTGGATGATCTGTATCGTTGCTCCCCCCTCAGCGGACATCAGCTCGGAGGTTTCTTCTCCGGCTTTCCTCATTTGCGGTAGAAATGTAGCGTTTAAGATGAGAATCGTGAAAAGGAACACAAAGAATGAGATGTAGATAACTGCGATGTACGTGCTCATGGAAAGATTGCGCTCTTTATCCATAATTTGAACCTGTTTGGTATCATTTGCAACCAAGGTTAAGACATCAGCCACATTTCCCCCGGCATCATTGGACTTCATGATAATGGCACAGACCCTATCCACCAGGGGCGTTTTCACCTTTTCGGAAAATAGCCTGATGGCCTCGTTTGCAGTCACTCCCCAGTCAATTCTTGCCGCCATCTTTTTAATCTCAGGGGTGAGCTTGCCGTATCTTCCTTCAGATGCTACTACAATTGCATCTGCCAGTGTCATACCGAATCTCCCTGCCTCGGCCACATCTCTTAAGAAATCCGGAAGACGATCTTCTATCTGATTTATGTGTTTATCGTGTCTCATTATATATATGCCAGGAATGGCAAAGATTGGAATCATGGATAATATTATGAAGTTAATCATGTCTCCGTCCACACGGAGGGATGCCGCCGGTGGTTTTCCCAGTTCGTATCCCTTATCCATAGGAACCGTCATCCGCAAGTAACCACCTTCGCTCTCGAGCTCCCGGGCTTCCTGTTCAGTCAGGGTATCCTGGACGTAGTAGTAGGTTATCAAGTCCCCCTCAATTATCATCACCTGGAAATCACCTTTGCCGATACCTCCCTCTGCCCTAGTTATCTCCCCGGTAATTTCATCAACCTCAAATAAAACCTCAGCCTCACCTTCAAAATCGATTGTGCCCATTTGAGAAAGTACAGCAAGGGTAACAAAGATCCCAGAAAGACTAATTCCAACAAGGATAGTAACTACAAGCCAATTCGTTTCTTTCGTCGCTTTGATTTTTTTTATCTTAACAGAATCGCCTTTCGAAGCCATTTTAATTCCTCTACTCGTTCATAGCCGATATTGCCACAATGAAACCTACCTGTGTTCCTGGAATCATACCGAAACATACGGTATAAAGCAGCATCACAATGAAATCTGGATTGCTGCCCACCAATGCCATGATGGACATCATCACCACCAAAAAGAGTGGAAAAGCCACACCAACCGTAACAAAGCTTTCAGCAAGCATACCCAGTGTTTCGATTCTCGCCTTTAAGTCCAATCTTCTCTCATCCTCGTACTGCTTTGCCTTGATTAAGAAAAACGGTTTCAGCTCCCCTCCGGAGCTTGAGGTGGTCACCACACCCTGA
>CBDVCK010000380.1:0-2981 GCA_965372465.1 uncultured Thermoplasmata archaeon
CTGGCAGAGACTGTTACGACCTGCCCACCTCGGCAAAGAGTTTTCCTGACGGCGCAAACTATCGCATGGAAATTTCCGGTATTGAAAGACTGAGCACCCTTGAAGCCCTGGTTGATGAGATGGAGCAGCGTGAAATGCCAATTCACCGCTTGATTTCCACGGTTATGGGTTCTACACTCTTAACCAATGAGGAGCTGGAGGATTTTGCAAAGCTTGCCAAAGAGAAGAAACTGGAGATCATCATCACTCCGGGACCGAGAAGTTCCTGGGATACGGGAAGACAGCTGTTCACGCCAGAAGGCGTCATCTCAGGCCTTAGGGTGAGAGGTTCTGACAACCTATCTTATCTCATTGCAGACATAAAAAGGACAGTGGACTTTGGCTTTAGAGGCTTTCTTGTAACAGATGAGGGTGCCTTGTGGCTGCTTTCAAAGCTTCGGGAAGATGGTGTGTTACCAATGGATGTGGTTTTCAAGGTGTCCATATTTGCAGGCCACGGCAACGCAGCAGGAGGCAAGGTACTTCAAAGCCTGGGGGCCAATACATTCAATCCTTTGGGAGATTTAAGCCTTCCCATGTTCGCATCCATACGAGCAGCAATAGACATACCCATCGACATCCACATCTACCTAGCCGATTCCTTTGGAGGGTACAATCGGTTCTGGGAGGCTCCCGAGCTTGCAAGGGTTTCCTCGCCCTGTTACTTTAAAATCGAGCCCGGCCCAGCCCTTGCAGCAGGCGGGGGAATATACAAACCCTGGACAGATGAGGGATTTTTGGCAAAGTTTGCAAGGGAGAAGGTAAAGCATGCAGAGATCATAAAAGAAATCATCGACAAGAACCAGCCAGATCTGAAGCTGTCTGCACTGGGACCTTCTGATCTTGCCATACCCAAGCCTTGAATTCTCCTTTGAATCCAAATTTTATGGAGGTAGTTACCATGTCTGAGTTCAAACTTGAAGGGGTTTTTCCAGCCTTGATTACGCCCTTTAAAAAGGATGAAAGTATAGATGAAGAAGCATTTAGAGCATTGATTCAGCATGTGATGCCCCATGTTGACGGTATCGTTCCCTGTGGTACCACAGGAGAGTTCGTGTACCTGGATTTTGATGAGAGGAAAAGGCTCTTTGATATTGCCTTGGATGAAATCAAAAGCGCAAAACCAGTGATTGCGGGAACCGGTGATTGTGCCACAAAGCATGCGGTAGAGCTTACGAAATATGCAAAGGACGCGGGAGCAGTTGCTGCTTTGGTTGTTAGTCCTTATTATATCAATCCAACTGACAAGGGACAGTACGAGCATTTTTATCAGGTAGCTAAACAAACAGATTTTCCAATTATTATGTACAATATTCCCCAGTGCACTGGCTCGTTTTTACCCAGAAGGGTTATAGAGGATCTAGCACAAATCGATAACATCATTGGCCTTAAGGATTCCTCAGGCAACTTGACGTACACAATGGAGGTTTTGGAGAAGGTAAGGGACAAGATCAACGTGGTAATCGGCCATGACGAGGTGGTTCTTCCTGCCCTGGCAGCAGGATGCAAAGGTATGATTTTAGCCTCAGCACAGGTGTTTCCGGATATCTGGCAGGAGCTTTTCGGGGCTGTAAAAAAAGGTGATTTGAAAACCGCTCAAGAGCTTCAGATGAAGGTACAGAAGCTGGCACGAATATTCTGCAGATACGGAGGTGCGGTTCCTGTGAAGGCAGCCCTGCGGATGATGGGACTGTCCGTAGGAAGGGCAAGAAAACCCCTAAAAGAAGGTGGTGTCATCATTCACGAGGACAGGGAGGAGATCAGAATCGAGCTTGAGAAGCTGGGAAAAATCGAACCTGTTCCCTTCGAGTTCAAGATACCGGATGTGCCATTGCAATCACGATTTGAGGAAGTTGGGTTGAGTGAATCGGAAATAAAAGAATCAGGTCTTCAGACATCCACGGCATCATCCGGAGAAGGGGCAGAGCAGGTGCATGTGGATCTGGTAATGGGAGAAAAGCAAAGCCCGCTGGGAAAGGCCTATGCCCTTCAACTCACACATCCTAGGCACGGACACGAAGCTTTAACAACAATACTGGAGCCCAACCTCACAGTTCGGCCCTCTACCCTGATTGTTCCAGGAATAGAACTTAAGAACCTTCGGCAGGCCAATATGATATTCGGACCAACACAGAGCGCTGTTGCTAAGGTTATTGCCGACAATATCGAGCAGGGGATAATCACCTCAGAGATGGTGAAAAACCATCTCATAATCCTGAAAGTATATGTTCCCCCAAATGCACTCGACCGGCAAAAGCTCTATGAAAATAATTACCAGGCAGTGGACAAAGCCCTAAAAGATGCTATTACAGACCAAATGGGAGGTGAATAAATGCCAAAAACAGAGTGGTTCAAAGGCATTTTTCCGGCATTGGTCACACCCTTTTCCAAGGATGAAGAAATCGATGATGAGGCGTTTTCAAAACTCATCAAGCACCTTCTACCTAATGTCAATGGCATAGTACCATGTGGTACAACAGGGGAATTCATGTACCTCTCCGAAAAAGAGAAAAGGCATGTCATCGACATGGCTGTGGATTCGGTAAAAGGGAAAGTTCCTGTTGTTGCAGGAACAGGGTGCCCCAGCACAAAACATACGATAGAGCTCACCCAGTATGCCAAGGATGCTGGGGCAAAAGCAGCCTTGGTAGTCTCTCCATTCTATCTCAAGCCTTCCTTTAAGGAACTCTATGAACACTACGATGCTCTAAATTCATTGGATTTTCCTATTATCCTGTACAATATCCCCCAGTGTACTGGAATCCATAAAAAATGGTGGACTGCAGAAGGCCTTGCGCAGCTTGAAAACGTGATTGGCATAAAGGACTCCTCAGGAGATATGGCATTCCTAATGGCTCTTTTTGAAAAGGTCAAAGGTAAAATCTCCATTTTCTGCGGTCATGATGAGATAGGCATGCCTGCTCTGGCTGCAGGAGCGGACG
>CBDVCK010000381.1:0-2976 GCA_965372465.1 uncultured Thermoplasmata archaeon
AAAATAAATCTGCGAGGAATTTTCGCTGTAAATTGAAATAACTTTTTAAAACTCTCTTTCCACAAACATTTTAGTTTCTAACGAGTTTTTAACTTTCTTTGAGATCCAGATAATATTCCTGGCATACTGCGAGTTTTTGAGATATATCCTCCAGGTCGATTGCTACAAAGTTTTTTGTAACACTCCTTTAGTTTTTCATCTTCAATGTCTGTATAATATCTATCACCGATTATAAAGAACTCATTATCTATTCCCCAATGGGTTAGGACTTCGTCCAATCGCTCACAATACCCCTTTAGGGTTTTAATAAAAACTTCCTTTTCATTCTCATAATACTTTAGCTTAGATATTAATTCTTCATTTTCCTTTTCAAGCCTAGATACTTTATCTCTTAACTTTGTTAAATCTTCCATAATTTTTCCTCCAATAATTTTTCACTTAATCGAAATGTATATTTAAAAACTTATCTTCATTAATTAAATCTAAATATCCCAAACCTATTCCTCTTCTTGAGGTAAGGTAGAGATTTATGGCTGAAGAAAAAGATTTGCTACCCTTTACTCAAGAAGTATTGGACTCGTTGACTTATGGTGCCTATTTATTGAGAGATTCGGAAGGTAAGGTGCTCTACATCGGCCAAGGAGAAGTTGTCAATAGACTCCAGGACCACTTCTGGGAACGAGATAAGAAGAAAAAGAACGAGGGTGTAGCGTCCTTCAAAATCATTTGGTGTGCCAATAAACGAGAAGCGGAGGAGCTTGAAAGGGAACTATTAGTTGAACACAAACAAGAACATGGTGAGTTCCCGAAATACAACAGACGTAAATGAGGCAGATATATATAATTACACATATGCTATAAGCTTAATCCTAAAAGATCTTTACTTTTAGTCTAAAAACAGACAGAAAACGATGTTTGAAAATGGTTTCTGGGTAAAATATAAATTCAGATAGAATATACTCCGTCTTAGGGTCAAGACATGGCTGAACTTATCAATGCTAAATGTCCAAACTGCGGAGCAATACTGGAATTACCTTCTAAATTGGATAGAGCATTTTGTATGCATTGTGGCGGGAAGGTCATTGTTGCAAAAGATGTTCAGGCAGGAAAAACTGCTATTGCCTGTCCAGAATGTGAAGGTTTAGGATATCTTAAATGTAATAAGGATAATTTCAAGTGGATAACACATAGAGTTCCAAAGGGATTAATATATATTCATAGCTGTGAAGGTTCGAAGAAATGTCTTAGTATAGTTGTCAATAATTGGGTAGGGATGGGATTTCAATTATGTGATAGTGGAAAATGTTCTTATTGTAAAGGAAACGGAAAAACCTTTTTTGGTAGATGTGGATGGTGTAAAGGAACTGGTAAGTGCCCAATTTGTGAAGGAACTGGTAAATGTAAATTTTGTAACGGTGAAGGTAAAGTCAAATGCGAAGCATGCAATAGCACAGGCTTTAAAGTGTATGAGGGGGATTGATCCCGCAGCAACCCTCTTTGGGCTCGGTATCTTCATGGTGGGCTTTTGGACCTTCATCATGGTCGTGAATCCTGAGATGAGGGATTATGGGGAGGAGAGGCAGAAAAAGTAACCAATTACATACCCCCTTCCCTCAACTATATATAAGCTCAAATTGATTAACATACAGGTGTTTCCTTGGATGATATTCAGTTAATTACAATTACTCTTGCTATGTATGGGGCTTTTCTTTCAACCATATTAGCTCTTTACAAATTTTATGAAAATAAAAGAAGATTGAAGATTAATGTTGCCAAGGCCCATATTTCCATAGATGATAGTGAACCAAAGGAATATTTTATATTTTCTTGCACAAATATAGGAAAACGCCCATTAACTATCATGTCATATGGTATTTTGTTACCGAATAAAAGTACACTTTTTTTTACAAATGATTTATGTGATAGAATTCCAAAAATTCTAAATGATGGAGATATGTGCAAACAATATGCAAATATTACGAATCTCACTAAAACTCTTAAAAAGGAAGGATATAATAACGAGGTAAAACTCCGAGGCTTCTTTGAGGATTCGACTTACCAAAAATATTATAGTAAGAAATTTAATATAAACCCAAAAAAGATAAAGAGACGGAGGGGTCGAAAATAGTTAAGTAAGGGAAAAATAATCCAGGTTAGTAAGGAGGATTCAGAATGAAAGTCTATATAGGATGGTCGGGTCCGAGGGGTAAAATGATTGGAGAGATATTTGCAGAGATGTTACCTGACATCATCCAATCTTGTGAACCATTTTTTTCTCCAGAAATTGAAAAAGGCCTTGATTGGGTCACAAAATTAACAGAAGAACTAAGGGATTCACCGGTGGGAATCATTTGTTTAACACCAGAGAATTTGAACGAACCATGGATACTTTTCGAGGCTGGAGCTCTCTCAAAGGGGATGAAAGATAAACATGTATGCACATTTTTATATGAATTAGATTCCTCCGATGTAAAAAAACCCTTATCATTATTTCAATATACAAAAAATACGAAGGAGGAAATATTAAGGTTAATGGGAACTATAAATAAATGCACAGAAAAACCATTATCTAATGATAGATTAGAAAAATACTTTGAGAAATGGTGGGATGAGTTTGAAAGCAGATTGAAAAAAATACCCACCTTTAAAGAAATAACAGGAACAGATTTACCTCCTGAAAGGGAGGAAAAAGATATTTTAAAAGAAGTTTTATCGACTGTTCGAGAGCTAAAACGAGAGCAAGCAATAGATGTTCCTCGTGGAAAAATGCTTTCATTAGAAGAATATGTAAATACATTGCCGTTATACGGGGAAATTATTGAAATTGAACCTGAATTGGCTGGCAGAATACATGAACAATTAATGGCTAATGAAAAGTTGAAGATTAATACCGCCCGAATAGGGAGGACCAATCGTGAAATTAGGATTACTTTCTATGAAAAACCTACAAAAAATATAATTAATAAAATCTTGGCA
>CBDVCK010000382.1:0-2936 GCA_965372465.1 uncultured Thermoplasmata archaeon
ATGAAAGATCAGGAGAAGTGTTGAAGGCCACGCGATATTTTTCCTCACTTTCCCTGAGGTCAATCTCCGCTTTTTTATGCTCTGTGACATCTCGGCACGTGTAAAGTACGGTTCCTCCCTTTATTGAAACATTTTTAATATTTACTAATAGATTATGCTTTGATCCGGCTTTGTCTTTGGTTTCGAATTCAAGGTTTTCTATCTCTCCTACCTTTTCCAATTTATCCCTGTCAAAAAAGTCATTTGGTATCAATTTGGAGATATTGCCAAAATCCTCAACTTCCTTTTGTGAATAACCGAAGATCACATGTATATTGGGACAGACAAATGTGAGAGTTCCCTCTTCATCTGTTATAAGAACCGTATCTGAAATCGAACTTAAGGTGATCCGGTGCAACTCTTCAGATTCCCTCAGTGCCTCTTCAGTTAGTATTTTGGCTCTTGCAAAGGATAAATCCTCAACCAGCTCTTCAAGTAGATTTATTTCTTCATCATCGATTTCATGGTCCGCATCAGAGCACACGATTGCGATTCCAACAACCTTATCCTGATATTTCATTGGTATCAGGATGGTTTGATGGTCCTCCTCATGCTTACAATATTTGCAGTCAGTGCAAAATCCTTCATTCCTTTTCATTATCTGATTTCTACCTGATTCCAGAACCATCTTGATACATTCGGGGGCCTCACCTTTGCCTTTTGGCGAAACGGTCCATGTATCCCTATCATGAATGCCACTGTGTCCCGTGGGGATTATCATTCCTTTGGATTCATCCAAAATTGCGATGGAAATATCCAAATAATCTCTTGTTTCAAGGAGTTTTTCACAAGAACCCTGTATCAGCGATTCGATATCGGATTCATAACTTATGATCTGTCCCACATCCTTTATGGCGGTGAGTAGATTATTCAGATATCTGATTCTATCCTCTGCCACTTTGCTTAAGGTGATATCCTGAACGATACCGAGCATTCGAATTGCCTTCCCGCTCTCATCCCTAAAAACATCCCCTATCTCCGAGATCCAACGAATTGTGTTGTCAGGCCAGACTATGCGATGCTGGATGGAGTATTCCTTGCCCTCTTCTACACTGATGTTGACAGAATCCTTAACGAATTCTCTATCATCGGGGTGCACACTCTCTAAAAATGCCTCGTAGGTTGCACCGAATTCTCCCTTTTTGAACCCGAACATGGACTCGATAGTATCCGACCAATATAACTCACCGGTGATTATATTCCAATCCCAACTGCCTACGTTGGCTGCCCTTTGGGCAAGAGCATACCGCTCTTCACTGCGAATTAGTGCCTCTTCGGCTTGCTTGCGTTTTGTAATATTCCTTGATAAAATTGAAAATCCTATAAGGTTATCATTTTCATCCTTGATGCCATCCATTGTGAGGGCGACTTCAATGGATTCCCCTGATTTGTGATTAAGCCTTGTTTCAAAACCTACCAGTGGCTCACCTTCGGAAACCTTATTAATCATTTCCTCCAGGGTTTGTGATTCGGGAAATATCTGGAGGGTGTCTCCTATGATATCCTCTTCCTCATAGCCGTACAACATGTTCGCGCTCTTGTTCCAAAAGAATACCTGCCCTTCCTTATTTATAATAATAACCGCATCATTGGTCTGCTCCATCACATTCTTGAAAAATTTTGGTGAGGACGTGAAATCCTTCAGCTTCTTTGATTTCTCGAATTTTTTTATTATATCCCCGAATACCTCCATGTTGCCTTCCATGTCTGGAGTTAAGAAATACACTTCTCCGTATCCACCTGTCTTGGATGTACTTACAAGCTCATTTTTCAGAAGTACATCCATATGATGTTTTACAGTCCTGTAATTGAGATTCAAAATTTCCGCAAGCTGGTTAAGGTTGTATGGTCGCTCATTGATCAGTTCAATGATTTGAATCCTGTTATGTCCGCCTTTCTGACCGAGAATCAGGTAGGAGAGTGTTTTTTTCAGAGCACGCACTTCAATCGGCCCCCCCGAATGGAGATGTATTTCACCTGTTTTGGTGTCCTACAATGTTATCAAATTTTGAATAAGCCAATGTATATTTAAGGATTTCTCTTAACAATTGTAAACAATTTGTATCTAACCTGTGTCTAAATTATAATCAATCTTCAAATGATTTTGAAATTCTATAATATATAAATAACTTTATTGGGGTGCTTGAGGTGATTAGATATGACAAAGACCTTAAGTTGTAGTGACACGGGTATAGAATGCCCCTATGTTGCTCGAGCAGAAACTGTGGAGGAAGTTTTAATGGATGCTGGTAAGCATGGAAAAGAGGTTCATGGTTACACTGATGAGCAACTAAACGACTCCAAGATGATGGAAAATATGAAGAAACTCATCAAGGAGGAATAAGCTCTAAAAAATATTTTGCACCGATTCTTTTTCGGTGCTTAATTTCTTTTTTTATTCAGACTGGGATTCAACGCAAACATTGAAATTACAAAGGTGGGATTTGATCTGAAACCACAAAGAAAAATAAAAAAATCAGATGTCGCACGAGTACCCAAAAAGATCAGGGTTTTTAACGGTGATTTCACGCAGTCCGTTGACATTTTTGATCTCAAGAAATCCCTTGGTTTCAAGGTCGTAAAAAAGGTACCAATACTAACAGACCAGCTCATCGCAACGATTCTAATGATTCCACCAAATACAATAATACCCGCCCATATTCATTCTGAAAGTGATGAGATACATTACATCGTCTCAGGGTCAGGAAAAATATCTATTGGCAAACAAAACAGAACCATAAAAGAGGGTATGTTGATTTTGGTTCCAAAGACCAAGCCGCATTATTTTTCCACTGGGAACAAACCCATGGTTGTGTTGGCAAACAGCCCTGTATGCGAGCCTGTAAAAGTTCAAGATAAAAAGGATGATATGAAGATGAAATAAAAAATGGAGGTTG
>CBDVCK010000383.1:0-2904 GCA_965372465.1 uncultured Thermoplasmata archaeon
CCTAGATGTGCAGAAAGGACAACCTTTTTCAGAAGTATTTAATAATTATCAACGCGCCCTTATCGCTCATGAATCTTTACATATCCATCAGATGATTACCTCGATCGCTGGGCTAAAGTTGTATCTATCCCATTATTATGTCCTGTCAAAAGCGGCTATTGCTTATGGCTATTTGTCTCGTAGAGACTATTTACGACATAAAGATAGTATTTTGCAATGCTTAGCAAGACTTAGTAATCATGATGGAAAAGCTCGTATTCTACTCCGAGAGCTACAAAATGATATAGAAGTTTTAAGATTCCTTCAACGCCGCCCTATAGAAGGAATCGCCGAGGCAATTGGCCCAATCAAGAGGGTTGATATTATTAAAGGGGTCTCTAAACTCCCTGATGCCTATCCCTTGGAAAGATATCAATTATTACTTCTTGGTGATAACGGTAAACGGACGCACATACAAATTTGTCCTACACTATTCTTCGAAGCTATTGCTAGGGTTGCAACAGTGGTAGTAATGACCAATGTTCCAGTTGACCAAGTTTGGCAGACCGAATTGTGGGTAAATCTCTCAAGCGACATAAATCACTCTCAATATCATGCCCTTTGGTGGCTATTTTACACCCGCTTAAAAGATAAACCAGCATATAACCCAAGAATATTCCTATGGCTCTGTGATGCATGTCTTCAAATTGATTATAATCTACTCTTAAAACTTGAGAGAAATGATGGATTTTTTTGGAAGCCGATCTCACCAGGAGAAGTTTTTCTTCGTTCTACGGAGCTATTGAAAAAGATGGAACAGAAAGAAGTACCTAGAACGGCCGAACAGTTTTCTGCTTGGCTCTCATCAACATTAAAACTACCAACGCGTGAAAATCTGGAACAAGCAGGCATTCGCTTTTGCGAACTCCATTTGAACATAAAGGAAATCAGGCAAAGCATCTTTGGAAGATATGTTTTCCAGCAGTATTCTGCAATGTGTGAGGGTTTAGGGCCGTGCCATTACGATGAAATAATCGAAAGCCAACGAGATTATCCATTTATCGATGCTCCTCCGCTAGCTCGCCACCTTATTATTGTCTCCCAATCTGGTTTAGCAGATCTTTTTATTGCTAGCGAGGATGGAGATCAACCCTTGTTTAAAGAGGGGTTGTTACCTACGTTCCTAATTCACAATTACTTAAACGCGATTCTCTTTAAAGGAACCTTTAAGTGCCCATTGATCGGCTATTCATGCAATGCAAATCAATGCTCTAACGTCGAAGGTTGCCGTTTCATAAATGCGAAATTCTTTAAACAAATTCTATCGGACTGTAGAGATCTCATCGATAGATACGAAAATACCTTTTTCGGTTAACATGAAATTGTAATTAAGATATAAGGAATTCATGCTAATGGGATTTGACTTTACACATAAGAGGTTATAACAATTATTTATATACCGTAATATCTGCTTAATTCTATGGTGGGCGATTAGTTTTTACATTGACGATACATGACTATACAAGATGTATCAAATTAAAAAAATATTGAATGAGATGAACCTAACCATAAGCTTGTAGACAACCGCTTGACTGCTTGTCAATAAACCTGTTTCAATGGAAACATATAAAAGCTTTGAAATCTAATTTACATCGTCCCCAATTCCCTCTCCCTTCCTCGCATATTTCGGCTATCTGACCCGAAAATTTTTCAAATGAGGGGATTGGGGGTGCTTTCATTGATAGCCAGATTATTATCAAAGATGGGAGTTTTGAGGAAATTAATATATATAAAAAGTTAATACACCAATAACCGACGAATATGAGGAAATTATGGTCCTTCTTGAGGGAGAATAAAATTGACACAGGAACCTTGAAGTGGATTCTCATGTTTATCGTTTCAATTTTAACCCTTATATTCACTATATTGAAATGAAAAATATAAATTATTTTATCTCGATATTATGTATAGTAATTATCTGTTAATCTGAATAATTTTTATATCTACATCTGTGTTATCATCAACACCTTCCACGACGATAAATCGAAGTTCATTTTGAGGAATTACTTTCTCACCGTTAAACCTTTTTATACCAAGAGTCGTGGAGTCATAGTCAGGCCAACTATCCTCTCTATGGAAATGCCATTTATCCAACGAATAGAGATTAACAGGATTATTTGCTTTAATCTTCACCTTTAACCTCGTATCCTTATCGAATTCAAAATCATATGGTTGATAATCATCTGCATATAGACATATGGTTTGGTCTACTAAGATTTTATTTGATGATGGCTTGCTTAGAAATCCACCAATATTATGTTTCATTTCAATTCCTTCTGATGTTTTTTTTATTAATGGATTTCTTATTAAATAAATCACTGCCAAAACAAGAGCGATAATTATTATAATTGAAATACCCAAAGGTGTAAAGCCGACTAACAAAACTATGAATATTATCCCTGCTATTCCACTAAAACCTGATAAGATAAATTCCCAGATTGATTTTTCCATATGACCTCATAGGAGATATTGTTAATTTAATTTTTCCTCCTGAGGGGATTGGGGACAGGCTCATATAAGGCAATAGTATTATCAATATAGATAATAAATGGTAATATCTATATAATGAGAAAACCAATATAGTTATGATGAATGGCAATAGATAGGGAGTTTGTAAGGGCATTCATCAAAAAGAATTATGATATTCTTATGTTTATTGTCTCTTTATCAACTTTAGTTGTCACCCTAATTATGCTTATAATAATGATTCTCTGAAAAACTATTAAATCGTTTTATTTCGATATTGTAAATAATGAAAAACGCTGTTTTTAAGCTACGAATCCTCTTTATCACGGGTTGTATTATGATCTCCCTTGGGCTTTTCTTATGGGGTCTTGGATATGAATATGGTGTAGTTCCCCTGGG
>CBDVCK010000384.1:0-2902 GCA_965372465.1 uncultured Thermoplasmata archaeon
CAGTCCACGAATTACACGAAATTAACGCGGTGGGAGCAAGTCTTCTCCTTCCAATACAAGGATAGGATTGATATAGGCGGTCTTCAACATCTTGAGCTGGGAAAATAATCTTCCGTCCATGAGTGATCTTAGGAAGTCGTCCACTTCCTTTCTTTCAACTGCAAGCCTGTCAGAAAGAATGTAATCCCCTACATCCAGCTGCTGCGATTGAACAACCATCCCCCTTCTTGACAATTCCTTTACAACATCGGAATTGAATTCCCGGGTGTCTGCAATTATAACGTTCTTTCTCTTTTTATCTTCAAAATCTGTAAGGCTTAATTGGCCTTTTCCTTTCTTTTTTGGCTTCTTGGTTTCCTTATTTGGGTTGTTGGTCACTTTGACAGGCTCTTTGATGATTTCTTTTTCCACTTGAATTGCAGGTTCTACCTCTTCGACTTCTTTGATGGATTCTTCTTCAATCTCTTCTTTCTTTATAGCATTAATTTCATCTGCCGTTACAGATATCGGCTCTCCAACTTTCAAGGTCTTGCTCAGTTCGGTTCTTAGGTAATACAGTTCCCTTTTCATCCTCTTCTCCTTGTTTATGCTTGACCAGTAATGACCTTCGTCCCTTGTACCTTTGGCAATTAACACAACTACCTTACCTGGCCTCTTTCTCCCTGTCCTCCCCCTTCTTTGTATGGTTCGAATCTCTGATGGTACAGGTTCGTAAAATATCACAAGATCTGTGGAAGGAATGTCAAGACCTTCTTCTGCAACACTTGTGGCTACAAGAACGTTGTACTTTCCCTTCTTGAATTGCTCGATTAATTCCACCTGTTTTTTCTGGGAAAGTCCCTTGTCCTTTCCTCTGCTTGCCTGGCCAACGAATCTTACGGGTTTAATGCCTTTATGTCTTCCCAGATCCTCGCAAACAAGCTCTGAGGTATCCCGAAAATGTGTAAATACGATAATTCTTGAATCTTTCTTATTTGCAAACTGCTTTTTAACTTCCTTTTCAACAAACCCGATCTTCGGGTGTTCTATATCGATTTTATCAAGCAAAACCAGAACTCGCTTGATATCGGAACTGTTCATAATGGATTTTGCAGCCTTGCTGCTTCCCCGGGAAAACGCTTCCTTTCCAAGCCTTTCCAGGTAGTTTTTCAAAGCCGAAATACCCTGGGTTTCCACAAGCTCAAGTGCATGGTCAACCTTTACTGCAGCAGCCTGGGCACTTGCAGCACTGTAAAATGAAGATTTTGCTCCCGAACCTTCCCGGATCCTTGCCTGGATCTCCCCCTGCACCTTTAACAATTCCCTTCGGGACACGTATTTTTTGTTTCTGAAAAACCCGCATTTTTTGAGCTCTTTGAGATATTTGTCTTTTTCTTTTTGCAGTAACTTTATGACCTCGAGGAATTGGGAAGGTAATGTAACCCGATTCCATCTTACCTTGATCTCGTGCACATAGGGAATTACATCGGGATCATACTCGGAACGTATCTCAACCTGTGTGATTCCAAGGTTATTGCAAACATCCAGAATTCGCTTTGTCTCGCTTCCCGGTGAAGCAGTCATTCCAAGGGCAAGACCTCTTTTCCTTTGATACTTTTCTGCAATGAAAACATAGGCATAATCCCCGGTTGCCCTGTGCGCTTCATCAAAAATGATCAGTGCAAAATCATCAAGTTTGGTTCTTGCGGAAATGAGGTCGTTTACCACAACCTGGGGAGTTGCAATTATGATTTTTGCATCCTTCCAGAGCTCATCCCTCTTTTTTGGACCAACTTCTCCAGTGAACACCTGCGGTTCGCAATCCACCAAAAAATCCCTTACAAACGATGCATGCTGCTCAACAAGTGGTTTTGTGGGAGCAAGAAAAAGTATCTTCCCTTTTTTTTCTTTTATAACATCAGCCATAACCATGAGCGCGACTATTGTTTTACCCATTCCAGTGGGCAGTACAACCAATGTGGATTGGGCGGATGCCGAGTTTGCGATATTGACCTGGTACATCCGTTTTTCGATAGCCTTTGCTTTGATTATAGGATGCTCAACAAACATAAGTGGTGTAATGGCCGTAGGAACTATTCAACGTTTGGGTAGGGGTTTTAGGAGGGATCATTTAAAACACGTAAAAAAGGAAGATTCTTGGGTTCTTCCAATTCCTACGTTGATGTTCCTACAGCCATTTTCGAGGGAGTCGGTGCCCGAGAGGCATATCCCTTACCAATTAATTCTATTGATTCCAGTGTATATAAGTATTGGTTGGTAATTACCGTGGATACACCAGATAACCGAAAATAATAGTGATGGATGGATGTGTGGATTTATGCGGAGTATGTGATGATTTATTAGGTTACCATACCTATTTTTTATTTTTCAATGCATTCTGATATAACTTATTAAGCCAATTACCAACTACTAATGTACCAATGAGTCCACCAAATATAAATATTGTAGGACTAAAAATGAGAATGATTAGTAAAATAAACGATATTGAAAAGAAAGACAACATCCCCATATAATATTGGAGAGACATTTCACGCCTTATTCTTCCTTCTATCACATTTGGATGTTTGCCAATAAAATCAAGATAAAATATATTATAAATATGCCCGGAATTAAGGCTAACAAAAATTAAAATAAAAAATCCCACCAAAAATTCATAAAAAAATCCTAAATCGAAACCGAAAATATTGAGGTTTAGAGTCTTTAAATAGAATGTTATTATTAAACAAAATATTACGAAGATTATACCTAACAAATGTTTTGGATTGTACTTGCCTTCTTTTACGCTTTTTTGGAATGTAGGATTTAATTCAATTGATTCTACATCTAGATATTTACTACCATATTTATCGAAATACTTTTGACCGATCAATGTTAACCTATAGTCTAATACCATAAGTAATGA
>CBDVCK010000385.1:0-2868 GCA_965372465.1 uncultured Thermoplasmata archaeon
AGCATCACCATATCAAGATAATTTGATAAGTTTGAAAGATGTGAAAAGAGACCTAAGAAACCTGAAATCCATTCATTCAATTGACTCAATCTATTTTTTCGGAGGGGAACCTCTGTTATATTTTGAGTTATTGGTTAGTCTCATCCAGGAAGTAAAAAAGTTAGAAATCCCTAATTGGGAGACGATAGGGATAATAACAAATGGTTTTTGGGGCAAGAATGATTCGGTTGCTAAAAAATATGCTAAAGGATTAAAAGAGGCAGGATTAAATAGTTTCGTTATAAGTGTCGATGCGTTTCATCAAGAGTTCGTGCCAATTGATGCAGTGAAGGGTACAATACGAGCGGCTAAAGAAGTTGGTATAGAGTGGATTAAGATCAATGGGAAATCTTTTGGAGATACAGAGGCAAACAATCATTATAATCAACAAACTAAGCGCTTCATAAAAGAGCTCGAACAAGAATTTGATGTTGATGAAATAGATGTTAGACCGCTGATGGTGGCAGGTCGAGCAGCAGATACTCTGGCAAAATACCTCCCAATGACTGAGTTAATATCGGATAAATGTAAGCGTGATGATATTAGGAACCCAACATATATTGAGATAGACCCTAACGGATGGGTTTGGATTTGTTGTGGGATTGCAATAGGTAATACCAGAAAGACATCTATATCTGAAATTATAAGAGGATATGAATATAAAAAGCATCCAATATTGTGTAGGATTGGCGATAAGGAACCTGTAGGTCTTTTGGAGCTTGCGATAGAAAAGGGGTACAAACCTCTAAACGGATATGCAGGTAGATGTCATCTTTGCTTCTCTGTGCGAAGATTTCTACGCCCATTTTACCCCGAAATCCTAGTACCTGCTCACGTATATCAATAAATATATTGCAATCCATAAACATAAGGATCAAAACCAAGGAGTTAAATATATAATTACTTGCGGGCTCTGGCACTCTCCACTTCGCTTCGGTGCTACCGCACTAAATAGCATACAATCTTTGGAGTTCTACAAAGATATGATGCAATCCCCTTTCGTTTATACTCAGTGTGATAATATTCTATATTGCACTCTTTCCAACCTGTCAACCCTAAATTCTATTTCCAGCTTGACCCCGTGATTTTCTCAGATTTAGCTAAAATTCTATAGTCACTCCACCCACCGGCATAAAGAGGAACTGGTATAGATCTTCTCTCTCGGTGAAGTCATCGTTCCATGAATATTGAAGTATATTTTTGCGATTATAGACATTCTGGAGATTAAAATATGTTACGATACTCCACTCCCTAAATATATGTCGCTGCGATATTTGGAAATCCAATCTGTGATATGATGGATATTTCGCTGAATTTATAGAACCTTTTTCTATGTACCACCTTCCGGTTACGGGCTCTTGCCATCTCTCTGTTGTATCAACTGGTGTATATGGCCTCCCCGATGCAAATCTCCATTTGACAGTGCACTCAAAATTATCTGTAAATTTATATCCTCCAATTAATGTAAATATATTTCGCTGATCCCAATCAGAATAATACTCTCCCTTAGCATAATCCTTTTCTCCCCATCGGTCTTTCCTTTTTGAAATAGAGTAGGAATAACTTATACTTCCAAATACTTTCTCTGCAAGCTTTTTGTGAAGAAGAAAATCAACACCATTGGTATAGCCTTCACCTGAATTGTCAAGGTCACGTGTTGAATCAGATACTGCAGTAATCAAATTGTTTAGTTCTTTATGATACCCTTCTATAGTGAGTTTAGTATTTGGTGTTGTAAGATGCTCAATTCCTATAACGTAATGGACGGCATGCTTTGATTTCAGGGTATTTGATAATAGAGCTTCGTAGGATGGGAACTGATAAAACTCACCGTAGCTGAAGTTTAAAAAAGTGATTTCTGTGAGTGAAAACCTAAAACCTATTCGTGGAGATAGTACGCTTTCGGTGTTTAAATCAAAGTAGTCATACCTTATCCCCGGTTTCACCTGTAATTTTGGGAAAAGAGTGAAATTGGTTTGAATATATGAGCCAACCTTATATGAATTCTCTGTCTTCGAAATAGTATCTCCGGGAATTGGTATACCTGTAGATGTTGTTTCTGGAGTATAGAAAGAGTTCCATTCAAAGTCGAGATACTTATAACTACCACCTGCTTCGAATTCGATTTGAGGAGATAAACGATAGGCAACACTCTCTCTGATTATAATTTGCGATTGTGTCGAACTTACTCCAAATGTATTCTTACAATCAAGGTCAAGCTTATGTGATATACCTGAGAGAGTAAGGAGAGAAAATCCTTTATCAGAGACGAGTGTTCGCCAACTTAAGCCAACAACATCTTCTCCTCCATTCCATATTAAAGCGCCTTTCGCATTCCTCCCCATTTCGGATTCTGGGACAGTCATTCTGTCAATTGTCTTTAATCCAATAACCGAGAATTTATCTTTATATGATGGTTCGAAAACAATTTTCCCCCAGATTTCATCATATTTTGGTATTACATTTCCAATATCTGAAACCTTATCAAGTAATTCAAGATAACTTCTTCCGTAAGAAAAAAGGTAGGAGGCTTTTTTGCTAACTGGACCACCGAGTGCAAATCCTGCTCGGGACATATTGAAATCAAAGTTTACTTCAAATTTATCTCTGTTCCCCTCTTTTAAGTGAATGTCCATAAAAGAAGAGAGTTTATCCCCATATTTTACAGGGAAACCTCCGGAAGAAAAGCCAATATTTTTCACAAGTTCAGTATTAATGATTGATATACTCCCTCCTTCTCCTCCAAACCAACCAAAATGAACCGGGCTTGTAATTTCAACATTATCGATTAAACAGAGGTTTTCATCAGGGTCTCCACCTCTTACGATA
>CBDVCK010000386.1:0-2814 GCA_965372465.1 uncultured Thermoplasmata archaeon
TTATTTTGAATGGGAAACCTTAAGGACCATAAAACTGTTCAAAAGGAGAAACATGGCAAAGAGGTTTAGGAAGAATCTTATCCTAATACCGGTATTTATCATACTTGGTACCCTATTAGGACTTCTGATTAGAGCCCAGCTCTCTGATTACTGGAACGAGGCAGGTGAAAAGGGTAAGTCAGATATTTTGAATGTATTACCAGGTTTTCTGGATGAGATAGTTCTGCATTTAAACAGTACCCTGGCACTGGGATTCTTCGTTGTGGTGGGTATTGTAATTCTTATGGTATTCTGGGTGATATGTGCACTTGTGGGCAGGGAGAGTTTAAGAACACTGCAACACCTGACAAAGAAGATGGCTCTTGATACAAAGTACCACATCTTGATTTACTTACTGGGCGCTGTAATCGGATTTATAATCATTTATTCTCCATATCTTGGCAACCCGGTAACCCTGTTCTCCCAGATTCTTTTGAACCAGACCATTCATCTCAAACAGAGTTCCCCTCGAGAGGTCGGGGGTGTTCTCTACGACTCGGCACCATGGTGGTCGTACCTCTACTGGATTTGGCAATATCTGGGCCTTATGTTCATTTGTGGCCTTATAGTCTCACTTCTATATACCGCATTTAGGTTCATCAAAAAGGAAAACTTGGACTTCAGGCATAAATTCCTACTCTTGTACACATTCGTTCCTTTTGTATTGTTGAGTGCCCTGAGTCTGAAGCACCAAAACTACTTTGTGATTCTGTTTCCACTCTTTTCGATATTTATCGTTACAAATATTACGTCATTAGTTCGAAGAATTCTCAAGGTGGATGTTATTAAAATTAAAAATCACATGGAAAAATTAATCCCCATGTGTGCAATCATCATTTTGATGATGCTTCCCGGACCTGTATGGATGAGCTTTGACGATCCATCATTAGGATGGGATTCCGGATACGATGACGTGGCAGGGCGGATTAAGGATTACAAAGAGGGGCATCCCGGCGAGGAGATTACAATATTAGCATTTGATTGGTTATCTGTTGAATTCTACCTGTCAGATGATATCCAAAAGGATGTGGAAATCTTGCCTCTGTTTTCAGATAACTTCTCAAAGGACATACTAGGAAGGCCTTACATCTATCATTCTGATGAAGACCTCTATTCTATGTTGCAAAACGATTCCATTGCAATGCTCATCGATGAGCCAAATCGGGCTCCAAACAGAGAAAGCCTGGTAAGAGATTATGCAAGCAATAACTCAACCTCAATAACCTGGATAAACGATGAAGTTGTCATGTATTATTTTGAGGGATGATAATGAATACCCAGGATTTGATTTCAGAAATTAAAAACGACAGAAGATCCGGAGCCTCTGAACTCACTGTATCAGCAGTGGGATGCCTTTTGGTATTCTCAGAAGGAGTAAATACCGATGACCCCAAGACTTATTTAGAACAAATTATAGATACAGGGAAACAAATTGTAGAAGCCCAACCCTCCATGGCTCCGCTTTTTTATTCCATAAATGGCATTCTGCTGGCTGTTGAAAGGAAATTTGAGGATAAATGTTCTGTTGCTGAGTTGAAAAACATTATGAGAACAACATCAAGGGAATTTATTGTCACCTCTAAAAAGGCCATGACAATGATAAAAGAGCAAATAGCGGATCTTGTTGAAAATGATACAACGATTTTGACTCACAGCTATTCATCCACAGTAATCGAATCCCTTTCGTTTGTAAATACCATAAGGAGGAACATCATGGTGATTGCAACCGAATCAAGACCCATGTTCGAGGGACGAAATACTGCCCAAATCCTTTCTTCCAATGGAGTTAAAACCCTGCTTATTGCAGATATGGCATCCTTTCATTTCCTAGATAAGGTCGATTTGATTCTCACGGGCAGTGACTGCATCTGTGAATCTGGGATTGTCAACAAGATAGGAACAAAGGGTCTTGCCATGGCCGCATCCCAGCTTAACATTCCGTTTTTTGTTGTTGCCGAAAAGAACAAATTCCTTCCATCGAAATTCAAAAGTGCACCGGTAATAGAGGAAAAAGAGCCAAATGAGATCTTGGAGAATGTGGGGGAAATCGAGGTGAAAAACATTTACTTTGATATCACACCTTATAAATTCATTAATGGGATAGTAACCGAGGAGGGCATAATGGACCAGAATGAGGTTCTGGATATCCTGAGGAAATTAATGGTCAGCACCCGGTTTGTTGATAAGTAATTCCACTATTTTTTATCTTTTAATAATAATGTATTGCAACATTAATTCATCAAAAAAACTATCAAAGCCAAGACCGATACACCTTCATCCAATTGGTGCTAAAATGGAAATCAGGCAGCTTTCAATTGATGACTATGATCTAATAATTACGCTTTGGGAAAGTGCGGGATTACCTGTAAAGCCCCAGGGCAGGGACTCAAGAGAAGAGATGAAAGTGCAGTTCGAATCCATGCCTGATTTAACACTTGGAGCCTTTGAAGGTAAGGAATTGATAGGTGTAATCCTGGGTACCGATGATGGAAGAAAAGGATGGATAAACCGGTTGGCAGTAGCACCTGAATATATACGAAAAGGTACCGCAACAAGGCTCATTGCAGCAATCGAGGCTGCCTTAAAAAAACGAGGATGTAAAATCATCTGTACTCTGGTTGAGGATTGGAATGATATATCTTTACAGTTGTTCAAAAAATCAGGCTATATCAAACATAGCGATATCCATTACTTAAGCAAACGCGAAGGTGATTTCGTCTGAAATGAACAACCCACATTTGAAAAATGTGGGTATCATCACTCGAAAACCGCACC
>CBDVCK010000387.1:0-2802 GCA_965372465.1 uncultured Thermoplasmata archaeon
AGATCTTCGATGAGGTTGTCACTTCTACCCCAACGGTAAGTGAAGATATAGATGAAATAGAAAATGAAGAGCCTGTGGAGGCTGAAGAGGTTCATGAGGTTGAGGCAATCGAGGAAACACAAACCACCCCAGAAACTGAAACCTCTCTTTTCATGTGTCCCTCCTGTGGCGCGTTCGTGGGTGAATCTGCCACAAAATGCGAAAGATGCGGTTATGATTTTGAAGCTGAGGAAGAGGAGCTCGAGGAAGAAGTTATCGAGGAGGAAGTAATAGAAAAAGAAGCCAAAGGAAAGAAAGCACCAGACGAAAAAAGTAAGGAGGATATAATCAAGGCTCTCATGAATATCTCAGGAATTGGCCTCTCAAAGGCCGAAGCTTTGTATGAAGCGGGATACATGGGCCAGGATGATCTTCGGGAGGCTTCCATTTCAGAATTAGCAGAAGTTGCAGGAATTGGACGAACACTTGCCAAAATCATTAAAAAGCGATTGGATAGTAAAAAATTCAAGGAAGGTTAACTAAATCTTTGTGCACGACGAGGTGGCAAAAATGGCTGAATTTCAAGAAGTAATGAAGAAGATGTGCGTAATCGGTGACGCAGCAGTGGGTAAAACCAGTCTCATTCGAAGATTTGTCATTGATAAGTTCGATGATAAATACATAGTCACCATAGGAACAAAAACCTCTAAAAAAATCGTTAAGATAAAGGGGAAGGATACAAATGTGAACCTGAAGTTGATGATATGGGACCTTCTTGGCCAAAGTCAATTCTTCAAGATCAAGGAAGCTGCTTTTAAGGGGGCAGATGGTGCGTTCATTGTTTTGGATCTAACAAAGAGGGAAACCCTACAAACCTTTGATAATTGGCTTTCATCGTTATATGGTGTGACACCTGGGATTCCTGTGGTTGTACTTGCCAATAAATGTGATTTGGATGTGCAATTTGGTAAAGTAGCCATTGATGAGCTAGTAGCAAAGTATGGTTTTCCCTATTTTATCACAAGTGCAAAAACAGGTGAGAATGTGGATATCGCCTTTTCCACCCTCGGGAAAATGCTGCTTGGCGATTGGAAAGGGGGGGGACTTTCACCTCAATTTAAGAATTTAAACCTGAAGGGAAAGACGCAAGACGAGGTAACAGAGCCGAATAAAAAGCTCACGGCACTGGATGTGGAGGATATGATAATGGCGAGATTCTGCGACCTTCTGGAGGATCCAGAATATGCAATGGCAATAATACGGGAGCAATTCAAAAGAGCAAATGTAAACTTTAAAAATCCATCACCCGAGGGGCTATCAAAGGTTGTGGATTATCTCATAAATGCAGCATCCGATCAGGTTGAAGCTAATAGGTTACAGAAGGAAAAAAGAGCATATTCCGATTTAATAAGGATGATCGGTAAAGGAGGCTCAGTAAAATAGAAAAGGAATCCGGCGGTTCGCTCATGACAAATATAAAGGAGATCCGGAAGAAAGTCATACTTCTCGGTGATGCGTCAGTTGGAAAAACGAGTCTGATTCGGAAATTCGTTGTGGACAAATTCGATGATAAATATATCACGACAATTGGTACAAAAATCACGGTAAAAGAGTTGCAACTCACCGTTGATGGGGAAATGATATACCTTAAATTTCAGATCTGGGATATACTGGGACAGAAGGGTTACAAAAACCTTCATAAGACCAGTTTTCGTGGCACCGACGGTGTTTTTATGGTGGCAGATATCACCAGAAAGAATACCTTAAGAAGCTTGGAGACCTACTGGATACCAGAGGTAAAAAACATTGTGGGTTCTATACCATTTTTAATACTTACCAATAAATCCGATCTTATCAAGAATGCAGAATTTAAAGAAAAAGAACTGAAACAATTCGCGTCCAAATACAAGGTCCCTTTCTATCTAACCAGTGCAAGAAGCGGTGAGAATGTGAAAAGAGCATTTGATACTCTGGGAAATATACTACTTACATCCAAAGATTCCAAACCTGCAACACCCTCGGAGTATTGGGTAATTGAGGAAGAAAAAAATGAGATGGTGAACCTCATTGACAGAATAATAGACGATTTTTGCATGGAATATGGGGAACTGGAAGAGGCAATGCCTGTTTTGAGAAAACAAATCATGTCTGCAGGATTAGATCTCAACAAACCGAAAAAAGACGCCTTAATAAGGGTTATTGAGAAATTGGGAGATGTGGAAATGGGTTTTAAGAGAAAAGAGATTGCAATGGCAAATTTCTCAAAAAGGTTAAAATGGATTAAAGAAAGCAAGGTTGATGGTTGAAGCCATATCCATGTTAGGTCAATAGTCTTTTAAACCGCTATATTTATGTTTGTAATGGTAACATTCCAAGGTCATTTTTATTATCAAACTTGATTTTATAGACAAAAAATATAATCCATATTTAATCCTATGGTATACTATGGTCAAAGGCTCTACGAGAGGAATTAGGACAGATTGATCGGACTTAACGGCCTTGAACATTGACCATGGGTAAGTATGATGATATAATGCTGTCAAAACCCACAAAAAAACCACTAAAAGGGTAATAACATGACCAAAGAAAAGGAAGTTATGAAGAAGATGTGTGTGATTGGTGAAGCAGCAGCTGGTAAAACAAGCCTAATCCGTAAATTTGTATTGGATAAATTCGATGATAAATACATAGTCACAATCGGCACAAAGACCTCCAAGAAAATCTTGACGATTAAGGGGAAGGATGTTAATGTTAGCCTGAAATTGATGATATGGGACATCCTTGGTCAGAGTCACTTTGACAAGCTAAAGCAATCAGCATTTA
>CBDVCK010000388.1:0-2801 GCA_965372465.1 uncultured Thermoplasmata archaeon
TTCGTAACTTTAAATAAAGATATTTCCTTACTCCATCCCTAACAGTACTTCATTATCTGAATCAAAATCTACATCATCAACGCTAATTGCGTTTATTCGTGAAATATAAGAGCTCTCCCATTCTTCCTGATAGTTTATGCCGTCAAAACCGGTTACTTTAATATCAGAAGCACCAAAAAATTCTCCCATAGAATAAATTATCTCATTTGTTAAATCCCCATCTGCATCCCCAATTTCAATCCCATTAAGGCTCTTAGAGTAGGTTTCACTTTCCCATAATTGGTTATCTTCTTGCCACACCCTCACAGTTGATGCGGATCCAGTTACAATTTCCATTATACCGTCATCATTTACATCTCCAACCTCCACCATTGCAAAAGAATCCAATATTGAGTTTTCGATTATATATATCCCGGAATCATAACCATAAATGTTAACCATACCTGATCCAACTATTATCTCTTCATCTCCATCGGAATCCACATCCCCGCAATCAATATCAACAATATCTATACTGTTATCATCTCTTTTCCATTCAAGTGTGTATATCCCATCGTTATATCCAAAAATATAAAAAGAACCTCGAGGTGTTTCGGTTGCATATTTATATTCACTTATACCAACAATGAATTCTAAATTTCCATCATTGTCAACATCCCCTGTTACAACTGCCCGTGCATTATTATAGTATGAATCTTCAGCCCAATACATCCATTCAAGTTCATATGAGGTGCCATCAAAACCAAAAACATATACATTGGGTAAAGGCAATTCTGCCCAATTGCTGGTCCCTACAATGATCTCATTAAATCCATCATTATCAACATCACCAGTGGCCAATCCTAATATATCGATGATAGCAAGCGAAATCATCCATTCCTGCATTATACTTCCATTTCCAGGTTGATATCCAAAGATATGTATATTTCCCAACCATCCCCCAACAATAATTTCATTTATTCCATCATTATCCACATCGCCTGTAGTGAGTGCCGTGATAGGAAACTCAAGATCTGGGCTTTTCCATTCATCGACGTATTCTCCATTTGAATATTGAATTATGTGAATAAATCCCTCGTCATTTCCAAAAATAATTTCGTTGATACCATCATTATCCACATCTCCCGATGTAATGGAGTTTTCTTCGCCTATTTCTGTTCCGTGACCACCTTCCCACACGAGGTTCAGGTATTCATCATCCCCGGCCCTGGTTTCTCTTGATACATAGGGATTAGGTATATCGTTTTCCATGGGAGAATTTAAATTTGGGGAATCATTATTTGATGATTCTTGTTTAAATAGTGTTTTATCAATCTCATTCGGAATTATTACCGAAAAAGACCCTATAAGAAGCAATATTGGTAAGATTACTGACAATGTTTTCATACGCCAATATCCCTTCTTTCTATCACATAATTTAGGCAGCAATATATCACCCTTCTAAAGATATATAATATTAAGCTATATATTTAATTAATTCGAATACAATAATAGATTTAATTGTATAAAGATTTATAGTATACTATATAAAGGCATTTATCTCTTTTTAATCAATCTCGAATGATAAAAAGTGAATAAAACATGGCCCCCAACTCCCCTCAGGAGGAAAAATTTTCGGGTCAGATAGCCGCGTTTGTGCGAGGAAGGGTTGGGAAATCGGGGACCAGTAATCCTGACATTATGATTTCCACAATTGTTGCGTATGAATCAATTTATTTCTTCGATTTTTTAGGCGAATTTCGGGTCTCGATGAGGCCCTGGATGTTGTCCAGCTGTCCCTCGATTCTTGTAAGACGACAGTTCAGACAGTTGCAGTCAGCAAGTGGTTCGGCCCTGTTTTTGTTCGAATTTTTCATCTACTCAAACCTCAAGACTTCGTATTACTGGCTTACCTGCAATTCCCATCGTCCTTACTCGGTCCATGAAACACCCTATAATATCCCATATGATCTCCATTTTCGGGATGTCATCTACCACTGGAACCAAGCCATTCCACCTTACTATCATCTGTGTATGTTTCATCGATATTACCCTCATGCCCGATTTTGTTTTATATAATACATCAAGGGGTAACCATAGATTAATACATATTGAAAAAAATAGGTAAAGATAGGGAAAGATAGGATTAATTTTAATCAGAATTGAAGGGATTCCTTACCTCTTTCCGTGAGGATTAGATGCTTGAAACGACCGCTTTTCTTTTCCATTAGTAATCCCTTGACAACCAGCTCCCTAATTCTTTTTCTGGTTGTGGTCCTCGAGATTTTGAATTCATCCCCCACTTGTTTATAAGTGGGGCTCTCACCTACCATATTGCCTTTGTTAATATATTCCAGGAGATCGATTAGATCCGAGGATAACCTTTCTTCGTGTTTTTTCTCAATTACCGAAGTTTCCTTTTCCAGGAGGCTCAATTCTTGAGGTGTTAATGTGCTTGGATCCAGTGAAATTATAAGTATCGCCTTTCTCGAATAGAACATCTCGTTTAGATGCTGGACAAAATTTAAAGCCTCTTTGAAACTGTATTGAGTGACCAGATAATCGAATCTGTCCAGAAGGACGAATGATGTTCTATTGATGAAGTCGTCAATGATTTTCTCCAAAAGCGGGAATTCCGGCTTGATTGAGGTCTTATCCTTGGGATCCTTTGTCAGCCAGTAGATTGGTATATTCAAATCTACTTCCTTTTTTATCTTCTCTGGATGTTCCCTTGTGATGATGATGCCTTTAAAATGGTTCTTGTAAAGTTCGTAGATAATATCCTTCCCTTTATCAAGCTCCTTTTCTTTGATAAGATAAGA
>CBDVCK010000389.1:0-2733 GCA_965372465.1 uncultured Thermoplasmata archaeon
TCCAGTTGTACTTGGACCAATCATCTGTAAGGATTCTGCCCTGGGCCTTGAAGGTTTCATACACTTCGGTTCCCGGAAAAGGTGTCAGGGGAAAGAAAACCGGCATGTCGATATCCGCATCACACACGAAATCCACTGTTGTTTGAAACACATCCTTTGTATCGGTATCCCAGCCGAAAATAAAGGACCCGCTCACTTCGATTCCGTAATCATGGCACTTGTCAATTAGCTTCCTGTAATCCCTTTTGATATTGAAGCTCTTGTTCATGCTCTTCAGAGTTTCCGGGGAAAGACTGTCAAAACCGAACTGAAGCACCATGCATCCTGCATCTGCAACAGCCTTGATGAGGTCCTCATGGTCCAATATATTGACGCTGCACGGGCTCCACCATCGGAGATTGAACTCCTTGATGCGCTCCATGATCTCCAGGGTCTTTTTTGGACTGGCGATAAGATTCGTATTTGTGAAGTGGGCGATTCTTCCGCTTTTATCCCAGTTCTCGATTTCCTTTACAAGGTTGTTCACATCCTTGTACCTGTATTTCTTACCGCTGTACATGGAAGCCCCGCAGAACTTGCAGTTGTAGGGACAGCCTCTGACGATCTCGGCAAGTTTTGTTGTAAAGAACCTGTATCTTTTATAGATTGAAAGATCAGGTATTGGAAAATCCCCGGGCTGGGCAAGGGCTCCCTGGTAAGTGAGTTTCAAGGATTTGCTTTCCACATCCTTCAAAACCGTTTCCCAGGTGTACTCTGCCTCACCAAGCATCACTGAGTCGCAGTGGGCCCCGGCCTCTTCAGGAAACAAAAAGACATGGATTCCTCCCATTACGCATTTGACACCAGCTCTCTTGCACATGTCCCCGACCTTGTACGCATCTACTGCCATGGTGGTGAGAACAGAGATTCCCACAACATCGTAATTTGCCAGTATCTTTTCAGTGGGTCTCTCAAAACCGCAATGGAAAAAATCCACCTGATGCTCCTCCGGAGTCAGGCTTGAAAGAACACTGGCCCAGAGTGGGGGAACCAGGCGATCCCCGCTTTGAACATCATTTGTGGGTTGCAGAAGAAGTATTCTGAGCGCCATTGAATTACCTTATAACAGTTCATTTATTTATTTTTTGAGAGGGGGGAAAACCTTCCGATTTATCCTGGGGCGCTCCCTCTATTAATTTGGGTCCCACGGCCTTTATTACCTGTACATAAACCTCTTCAATGGAATCCTTGTCATCAAGATGAGTGAGCACAACTGGAGAATCAAATGATTTTGCTATTTTCACCATAATATCCATATTATTTCCCTTTACTTTGTCCACATTATTTCCCACGAAAACCAAGGGGATATCTCCTACTCCTTTTCTAATTGATCTTGCCCACATCTTCATCTTCTTAACGGTTTGTGATTTCCTGAGATCGCATACAATGACCGCAGCCTTGGTTCCCTTGAAATACGATGTTTTCCTCGGTCTTCCCTTGGTCAATGTCCAGGTCGTAAACGATATTGTGCACTGGGCATCCTCACTGTCCACTGTCTTAAGCCCTATAGATACACCGAACGGTCGTAGAGAAATACATGCATCTGAAACTTCACTTATTACAGATTTGCCCGAGCCTGGTTCGCCTGCTACTATGACCTTTAGTCTGATTTCCCTCATTTAACGCCTCTTTTTTGCCAATTCATTTGCGGAAGGCAAGATTGCCAACAATTAGAACCACCACAAAAATCAAAATGGAAGCTATGCATCGGGTCTCCTGGTCCTCTATTACATAACGGAGTCCATACAGTACTGCAAACAGAATTACCATCATAACAAGAGATCTTTTCCAGTCTATTCCTAACCGCATGCATACCCTAAATAGTGTTGAAGGATAATAAATGTACTCCAATTGAGTTCATCTTATTTTGTGGAAAACAAAATCGAATAAGGATTTTTTATTAGAGATATCCATAATATTTATAGTACATTAATATATACGGGCATTTGACCATTTGAGGAAAGACAAATTACAGTAGATTTATAACTGTTATCCTCTATGTAACATTCCCCTCCCTAATACTTATGATATTCGATGAAACGGAGGGGATCTGAGCCCAAAGGGGGGAGAAATAGTATATGTATGAAGTACGGTTCCATGGGAGAGGGGGCCAAGGTGCTGTAATGGCTGCCCAGGCACTGGCAAGTGCTGCTTTTATAGAAGGAGATTATGCTACCGCATTCCCATTTTTCGGTGCAGAAAGAAGGGGTGCTCCAGTTCTTGCCTTCACAAGAGTTGACAAGGACAGGATATACACAAAGACCCAGATCTACGAGCCAGACTATGTGGTAATTCTGGATGACAGGCTCATAGAGCTCGTTAATGTGACACAGGGCCTTAGAGAAGGCGGGGTTGCCGTTGTAAACAGCATCAAAAAGCCCGAAGAGCTTGATTTAGGAGTACCCATAAAGACGGGAGTGATTGACGCAACATCTGTAGCACTGGAGGTTCTAGGAGCACCCATTACGAATAGTTCAATTCTCGGTGCCTTTGCAAAAACCACAGGTGAGATATCCATCGAATCCATCGAGGACGGCATAAGAGATATATTCGGCCATAGAATCGGAGAGGAGCTCGGGGAGAAGAACGCCAAGGCCGCAAGGACCGCCTTTGATAGAACAGTTGTGGGAACCTGTAAAGGGGAGAGGGAGTTTGAGGAAAAAAAGCAGTGGCTCCCAACCTACAAGGTACTTC
>CBDVCK010000390.1:0-2711 GCA_965372465.1 uncultured Thermoplasmata archaeon
TCTCCAGTTCGATTGGATAGTATTTATTACCCCCAATTATGACCTCTGTTTTCTTTCTCCCTTTTATTTCCATTGTGGGAAGGGGAAGCCCGCATTTGCATGGTTCCTTGTTGATTACTATTACATCCCCTGTCTTGTATCTCAAAAGGGGCATAGCCTCCCTCCATATGGGGGTTACTACTGAGTTTGCCTTCTCTCCAAAACCTGCCTCGGAACCGTCATCATGATAGAGTTCAGTGAACATGAGAAATGATGGAATGTGAAGGACATTTTGCTCGCAGGGTATAACACTACCTATCTCGTTTTGTCCCAAAAGCGAGAGAACTCTTGCACCGTAAAGATCACCTAATACCTTGGCCCTGTTGTCTGCACAGGGCTCTGCTCCCGAAACTATCAATTTGATACCGATTTTCTTTGGATTTATGCCCTTGTCCATCAGGATATTTGCGTACGAGAATGCATCTGTTGCCGCTGCACCCAGAATCGTGGGTTTCAACCTGATCAATGCGTCCACAACCTCCGGGGGTGGATACATGTTGTTGCGTGTGCCCATGGGTATCAGGGTGACACCTGCCATCTGGTTTATAAGGTCTGCAAGCCTTCCTGCCAATGTGCGGGTATATGGATAGCACAGTGCAACCCTGTCGGATTTGGCCAGCAATTTCTGAAAAACAGGCAGAGCCAATGCAAGTTCGATGTTCTTTTCCATTTCGTCCTTGGTGACCCATATGGGAACATGCCCTCCGGTTGTCCCGCTGGTCTGGGAGTATATAAGGCATTTTTCTCCAGGCATAACGGCCAGTAGGTCATAGGCATTACACCCCACAAGTTCTTCTCTTGTGGTGAGGGGCACCTTTTTTTTGAAATCCTCAATGCTCGAAATATCGCTTCCCATCACCTTTGCCTTGGTCAATTTATCCTTATAGAATTTGCTATTGTAGGCGTAATTGACCGCCTTTTTCAGGCGTTTTAGGATAGAACGTTCCCGCTCAAGCCTCTTTAAGATACCAGGATGTTTACGTAACATGTATGCTGTAAAGCTCAATTACACACCACCTATGGTTCACCATGTAAAACACCGTATCGTAACCTATCCTTTCGGGGAATAATTGAATCAGTAGGTATATATCCTGATAACATCAAATGATCCGCACAAGTAATTGCAGAAACTGCTTCTGCAACCACAAGAACCCTTGGTGTGAAATTGGCATCAAACCTGCCTTCTGTTGTCATGGTGGCGGCCTTCATGGTCCTTAAGTTCACGCTCTTTTGAGGGATCATAATCGAGGGTGTGGGTTTGATTGCGAATCGAAATACCACAGGCTCACCGTAGGTGATCCCTCCGAGAACACCGCCTGCACGGTTCGTTGAGGTTGTGACATTATTTCCCTTCACAACGATTGGGTCGTTAAAAGCTGAAGCCTTCATGCGTGCGGAATCTGTCCCTGCTCCGAGCTCAAAGGTCTTGATACCCGGTATGTTGAGTATGGCATGTCCTAAATCCGCGTGAAATCTATTGAAAGAAGGGGCTCCTAGACCAGCAGGAACATTGTCTATGGTCACCTCGGCAATACCTCCGGTTGTATCGTTATCCTTCTTGGATTCGGAGGAAAGTTCTTCAATGACCTTCTCAAGATTATGGTTATTAATCTTGATTCCTCCCAGTTCCAGGATTTTGCTGGAGATTACGGTTCTCTTGAGGCTGCAGATCCTCTTGGCCGCAGCACCTGCAGCGATTATGGAAACCCATGTTCTACCGCTTGCCCTTGCCCCTCCTCTCCAGTCCACATGACCGTACTTCAGCCTATACGAGAGATCCGCATGGCCGGGTCTGGGGGTGTTTATTATTTTCTTATATTTATCGCTTTCAACATTGGAATTCCTGATAATAATGGATATGGGCGTTCCTATTGTGTAACCTTCGAATACGCCACTTAGAATCTGGAAACTGTTTTCCTCGACACGTCTTGTCAAAATCGGGTATGGGACATCCCTGTCCAGTTCTGCTCTGATATGCTGCCTGGAGAGTTTTATACCTGCTGGACATCCATCGATCACACAGCCAATGGAATCACCATGTGATTCACCCCACGTGATAACCCTAAAGAGGTTACCTAAAGTATTCCCAACCACCTAACTCACCTCGAATGTTCACTGCATAAAAATCAGTTTCCTTTTTCCTGAGGAATCATCGGCAAATTCCCGCACGAAAAATTTGCCTTTTGAGGCAAGTTCGTAGAGCATGACTATTAAAAGCGGGAATATGGCTGCCAGGAAGAATCCGGTAGAAAACTGCCATGCCGTGGAAATGGACTCGAAAAGCGCCAGAACGATGAGAATTAATATAAACGGGATATAGGCAAGGAGTCCGGCTGCAATTTTCATATCGCATCCTTCTCGAATGTTCTTCCTTGCCCGCAATAGATTGGCAAAGGTGATTCCCGATATTGCGGTAAATCCCAGAAGAAATCCGGATAGAATGATAATCACCTCGTATTCGTATGTATCAGGGAATTGATAAATACGACTGTTCATCATCTGGATGGATATTAGACCGTATAAAATAGGAAGTATACTGCCTTTTATCATCCGGGTTCGATATCTGGTTTTTGTGTATTTCTTTTTATCTTTATATTTGTCGGATTTTGGTGCCAAGGCGGCCTCTTTTTCAGCATCCACATCATGTTGTCCGGAATCGATTTCGGACACAT
>CBDVCK010000391.1:0-2705 GCA_965372465.1 uncultured Thermoplasmata archaeon
AACATATTTTCGGGGGACATAATTTTTTATTGTCTCCTTTAATCTGTCTGTAGAAATAGGAAGATCAAGGTAGGCTCCTGACAAAGCACCAAGCATGATTATGTTGCTTACGATAACAGGTAAATTATTCTCCCTTGCCAATTTCTCAATATCCAGCTTTACAAGTTTTTTCGAACATTCACCAAGTGCGGAAAGCAAGATTTCCAAATCTGGATATTTTCCTTCACCTGATGTGATGGTAAAGGAATAAATGGGATTCGTGCTTGTAATGATGATGGTATTTTCGGAGGCCATATCCAGATGACGGTACGTTTCCACCGGTTCCAATCCCAGAATAACATCTGCCTCGCCCTTTCCTATCATTGGGCTGTGGACATCACCAATTCGGATGTTTGACATGACCTGCCCGCCTCTTTGGGCCATACCGTGAACCTCGCTCTCCATTACATTTAGATTGGAGGAAATTGCAGCCTCTCCCAGTATTTGCGTTAACATGATTATACCCTGGCCCCCAACTCCAACAAGTAACAGATTCATGGAATCTTTGCTCATTGGCTCCCCCCTTCTTTTGGTTTTATGGAATCAGTGGGACATACTTCTGCGCATACACCGCATCCAACGCAAAGATTAGGAGAAATTCTCGGGTATTCGTCCTCCCCTTTCCATGAAGCAGGACATCCGAACTCGTCTGTGCAGGTATGGCATTTGATACATGTTTTACGATGAACCTCATAAGGTATAATCTCTTCTCCTTTTTTCCTCTTCTCTCTTACCTCAACCAGGGCACAAGGGTGTCTAGCTATAATAACAGAAAGTCCTTTGTATGCCAGGGCATCGTAAAAGGCAACTATGGTTTTCGAAAGATCATATGGATCAACCAGTGTTGCGGATTCAACGCCACAGCCTTTGACAAGCTCGGATATATCAACTGCCTTTCCTATATTGTCACCACCTTTTTTTTCTACACCCGGATGCGGTTGAAAACCCGTCATTGCCGTTGTTTGGTTATCCAAAATGGTAAGTACGAAATTATTGCCCTGATGCACGGCATTAATCAAACCTGGAATACCGGCATGAAAGAATGTGGAGTCACCGATAAAGGCAATCACATCCTGGTCCGTTGCCTTTGAGAATCCACAGGCAGTGCCCACGGATGATCCCATGCACAAAACCACATCTGCAGTTTTTAGAGGGTGTTCGAAAACCAGGGTATAACAGCCGATGTCCATGGGAAAAATGGTATCCTTTTTTGATGCTTTTTTTGCTGCATATGCCGTTGCTCTATGAGGGCAACCCGGACATAATACAGGCGGGCGTGAGGGTAATTCCATTGGTTTGATCGGGGCTATTTGTATTGCAGAATCTTTTAATTCTATCTCAGGCAGGTTCTCCTTGATAACCTTTACAATTCCCATCTCAACTATATCAGGAGTGTATTCGTTTGTCTTGTGAAAATGTCCAGAATCCTTACCTAATATTTTAACCTGTATCCACTCTTCCCCAGCAACGGATCTGATTTCATTTTCCAAATAAGGGTCCAATTCTTCAAGCACAATGACATTATCCACGCTCTTTAAAAAATCAGAACACATCTTCCTCGGTACCGGATTGGTCATTCCCAATTTCAGAACCTTGGCCTGAAGATTCAATTTTTTTAAAACATCCATTGCATATGCATAGGGAACACCGGATGCTATAATACCGAGCCTTGATTCGCTTTCTTGATTTGAAATGAAGTTGAAGCCGCTACTTTCACTTACCTTTCGTGCGGATTCCATTTTACACACGAGCAAGATATGGTTCTTTTGAGCAATTTCGGGAACCAGCATGAACCTTGTGGGGTCCTTTTCAAATCTTAATTTCCCTTTTCCCTTTCTAATTTCTCCCAGTTTGATTGGGGCTCTGGTATGGCTCACCCTGGTTGTGGACCGTAAAAGCACGGGAAGCTCCAACTTGTGGGATAGGTCGAATGCATAAATCACCATGTCTTTGACCTCCTGGGGTGAGGACGGCTCAAGCATGGGGATGTTTGCCAACTTTGCATACCACCTGTTGTCTTGCTCGTTTTGGGATGAATGTGCCCCCGGGTCATCTGCTGTGATGATCACATGGGCACCTCTAACACCCACATAAGCCAGACTTGTGAATGCATCTGAGGCAACGTTTAAACCCACATGTTTCATAAACGTCAAAGCGTTCTGACCCGAGAACGCAGCTGCCGCACCCAGTTCCAATGCCACTTTTTCGTTTACTGACTATTCGAAATATATCCCGGCCTTTTCTGCAATCTGGTAAAGAATATCACCGATTTCCGAAGAGGGCGTTCCAGGATATGTGGAGGCCACATCCAAACCGGATTCCAAAGCACCCCTGACTATGGCTTCATTTCCCAGGGCCAGGATGCTTTTTCCAATTTCATCTGACAGAATCTTGTCCATGAAATGAACCCACCAAATTCGGGTATCGTATTTTAGCTAATAATCTTTAGCTTTTTATTATCATTCTTATTTGGGATGATATTAAATTCATCAATATTTTATATGGGATTGGTTATTTTGGGTTGTCATGACATTTGATGAGCATCAGCCTAATTTCTCGGAAAGCAGAATCACTCCATTTGAAAATATCCTTCGGTCAATGGGCATACCAAAACCTCTTCGGGTATTTCTTCCTAGAAAATGGGAGCTTCTGGGGGATGTGTTGCT
>CBDVCK010000392.1:0-2698 GCA_965372465.1 uncultured Thermoplasmata archaeon
GCATTTTGTATGATTTCTTCAGCTTCTTTGGATGTTTGAGGGACAAGGGCATTATCAATTATCTCGTCAAATGCATTAATAACCTCTTTGTCGCTTCTCTTTTTATTATTATTCATGCTTTATCCTTTCCTTTCTTATAAAGCTTCTGTCTAATTTCATTTTCTCTTCGAGCCAACCGCCTATTTATATTATAGACTTCATTAATATCCATTCCCAACCATTCTGCTATATCTTTAGGTTTTGTCCCGCAGCCCTCTATAATAGCTTCAAACATTGCACTCAACTCAGAGTCATCAGAAACAGCCTCCAGTATGATATTTATTTTTTCTGATTCCTGAGATTTATGAAGCATTAATGTCTCAGGGTTGTATTCACTTAAGCGCATTCTTGATCCGGCAATAAAATCATTCTTTATGCCCTCACTCAAATTGTAGATTCCTGGTTTTTCCTTTTGCTCTTCCCAGAAATGTGAAACCAAACTTCTTACCTGCCCGTGGAGGTAAGTTTTTAAATCAATTTTACTCGGGTCCCAATTGCGGTCTCCCTTTAAAGTTTTCTCAATAATTTCTATTGCAATATCCTCTGGGGTTACTCCCGTAGGAAATGAATTTCCTGGCCACGGGTATAAACCCATGTGACTCACGACGTGTGCCAAAAGCCCCTTGAATAATTCTCTGAAATCTTTGTTTGACATATTGTCAAATATTTTATACGCTGCTTCGTTCATATCTTATACACCTTACTATATATTACCGAAATTATTACGATATTCGCCGAGTGAAATGGCGAATATTTCACCTGAAACCGGTAATATTAGTTAAACCCATGAATATATTTTGATATGGGAAAACACTACTGATAGATATTAATAGCAGCATGAAAACAATTTTATTAAGGAGTATCAAAATGAGTAAGGTAAAACCAGAAACCATTGATGAGAAAGGAAACGACAAAGAATTCACAATTATTGTGAATGGGCAGGAGAAAACCGTAATCACGAAAGAACTGTCTTACGCGGAGGTAATCGCCCTAGCATATGAGGATCCTCCCACAGGGCAATACATTCTGTTCACGGTGACTTATAGAAGAGGGCATGGCAACAAGCCTGAAGGAACCTTAGTTGACGGAGAAGCCATAAAGGTGAAGGAAGGGATGATATTCAATGTCACAGTCACTGATAAATCGTAGCCCTGATTTAAAGCAATTACGGGACGAAGGGTATGATGTGGATATACAATCTAACTATCTCGTGGTCAGGGGCATCCCGTATGTAAATTCAAAGAGGGAAATTAGTTCTGGAGTTCTTGTTTCAGAACTAACATTGTCTGGAGATACGACTACAAAACCAGGTACACACGTGGCGATGTTTTCGGGAGAACACCCGTGTGATATGAATGGCTCAGAAATTACTCAGATAAAACATAATAGTAACCACCAGGATTTGAGTGGTGGCCTGTCCGTTGATCATTCGTTTTCCTGTAAACCAAACAGTGGAAAATACAAGGATTATTATGAAAAAATGACGACATATACCAACATCATTTCTGGCCCGGCACAAGCAATCAACCCTGCTGTAACAGCCAAAACCTTCAAGGTTATCGCATCGGGTTCTGAAGTGATTACCCCGTTTCAATACCTGGACACTTCAACAAGCAGGGCTGGAATAAATGTTGTAAACAAAAAACTTGAGATCGGGAAAATTGGAATCGTGGGTTTGGGTGGTACAGGGTCATATGTACTTGACTTGGTTGCAAAAACCCCAGTAGCGGAACTTCACCTATTTGATGGCGACAAATTTATGCAGCACAATGCATTTAGGTCACCTGGGGCGGCATCATTAGGTGATTTAGATAAACAATATTTTAAGGTGGACTATTTCTACGGAATATACTTCAACATGCATAAGAACATAGTGCCGCATCACTTCTATGTCGATTCTTCAAATGTGGATTTGCTAAACGATATGGATTTTGTTTTTCTATGCCTTGATGAAGGATCATCTAAGCGGTTGATGGTAACGAAGCTTGAAGAAAATGGTATACCGTTCATAGATGTGGGAATGGGGATCGAGTTAACCGATGGAAGATTAAATGGACATCTCCGCATTACAACTAGCACTTTTGAGCACCATGACCACATAGAAAAAAGAATCCTCTTCTCAGATGTCGATGGGAACGATGACTATGCCCAAAATATTCAGATTGCAGATCTAAATTCTCTGAATGCCTCCCTCGCAGTAATCAGGTGGAAAAAATTGTGTGGGTTTTATCGAGATTTAGAGAGCGAACATAATTCTATTTACACCATCGATGGAAATTGGTTAATAAATGAAGATAGACCATGAAAGCTTTATCTGAAATTGAATATCAATTCGTCAAGTATATTCCTGATGACATGAAGAATGGGACGTTATATATTTCAATTGAGTTCGCAACCGCAGTTCATAATTGTTGCTGTGGATGTGGGAATAGCGTAATTACTCCGATTTCTCCGACTGATTGGGAATTATCATTTGATGGGAGATCCGTTTCGTTATACCCGTCAATTGGGAATTGGAGTTTTAAATGTGAATCTCATTACTGGATACAGCACAACAGGGTGGTATGGGGTCGTAGATGGTCTCGGAGGGAAATAAAATCAGGAAGGGAACTTGATTGGTTGACGAAGGAACGATATTATAAAGGTGATGAACTTTCGG
>CBDVCK010000393.1:0-2686 GCA_965372465.1 uncultured Thermoplasmata archaeon
CGGGCTCCTCTTGGGTGATTTCCATAGGGATTATAATCGTTATACTATCCTCTGCTGTTCCACCATCACTATCCTGAACGGTTACAGTTACTATGTAGCTTCTATTATCTGTGAAGGTGTGCAATGGCGATACTTCTGATGAAACGGGTGAACCATCACCGAAATCCCATGTATAGGTCAAAATGGAACCCTCGGTGTCTTGCGCGAGAGCAATGAATGTCAAGGTGACCACAGTTTGCTGGCCTTGGGTTGGTGCAATTATCTGGACGGTTGGCAAGTTGTTTTCCAGATTGAATGAATCCTGTAATGTCGTCCACTGGCTTGTCTCAACTCCGTCAGAGAACTGGACCCTGAAGCTGTAATCACCAAGGTCTGCGTCTGCAGTGGGGAAAAATTCCATTCTCCAGCAACCATTTGTATATTGGGGTGTTCCGGTGAAGTAACAATTTGAATCACCATATGATATCCAGTCATCATCATTAGGTCCTCTATACTGGAAACTTGCGGTCATTGCATTATCGCTGCCATCGGAATCGGTCCCATTGGCGGTGATATATATTGTTTCATCTCGATAACCTGATGATGGTAAAGAAAGATCATCAACTTCTGGTGCACAGTTCATGAGTGTAAAGGAGTCCAGCTTTGTCAACCAACTGCTTGTATTGTGATCATCAGAAAAACTCACTCTGAAACCGTATCCACCGATTTCGGCATCGGAAGGCGGTGTAAATGAAATTCTCCAGCATCCATCTATGTATTGTGGTGGATTTTGGAAGTAGCTGCCTGCATCCCCGTAACCGGTCCAGCCACCACTTGGTTCCCAATATTCAAAGTGGGCAGTCAATGCATCCTCGCTTCCGTCTGCATCACTTGCATTTGCAAAGATGTAGATTGTTGTCAGCCTATATCCCGAGGTGGGCACATTGAGGTCATCTGCGGTTGGCACTTCATTCGAGACTTCATCTGGAATTGTGATTGGGACAGTATCTGCAGAATCATCTCCATCATCATCTGTTACTGTCACTCTCACCAAATAATTACCTGGACTTGAGTAGATATGAGTGGGTGATTCTTCAATTGAAACTCCCCCATCGTCGAAGTCCCATAAATAGCTAAGGTCAGTATCCTCGGAATCAGAAGCAGATGCCAGGAAGTTCACAGAGGATGAAGGCTGCATCCCTGATGATGGGGATTGGATATCAACCTCAGGTATATTGTTCATTAGTAAGAACGAGTTCATTTCATACTGCAAGGAGCTTGTTCCGTTTCCATCTGTGAATTGAACCCTGAAACTGTACACTCCGAGTTCGGCAGATGCTGGACCCATGAAGTCTATTCTCCAATAATCATTTATATAATATGGCGTGCCCTGGAAGTAATTACCACTATCTCCCAAGCCTATCCAGCCCCCTGAAGGTCCCATGTACTCGAATATGGAAGTCAAATCTCCTTCGTCGCTCTCTAAATCGGAACCGTTTGCTATTATTGCAATGGCCTTCATGCGATATTCCGAAAAAGGAACATCAAGATTATCTGCAGTGGGGTTCACATTCAGAACTTCCACCATGTCATCCTCCTGGATTGCATTACCATTGTCATTGTCCATATCCTCGAAGCTGACCCAAAAATCATAGAGGCTTAATTGAAAGTTGGGGTCGGGTGGCGGTGAAAAAGTGATTCTCCAGCTTCCTCCAACATAGTTAAGTCCACCGAGATGTAGGTCATCCCAGTTCCCGCTTTCGCTTCTGTACTCGAAGTGTGGGATTAGATCGTCCTCGAGATCTTCCACATCATCCCCATCTGCAAATATGTAGATGAAGCTCCCTCTTTCCACTGTATTTGCACCTTCCACTCTCAGATTCGAGGTCGCAGGGAGATTGTTCAATACTTCTGCAGTAGATCCAACCAGGGTCCAGTTTCCTCCATCATTGTACCCACCGGTAGTATTTTGTACCCGACCTCTAAATTGGAAGTCCCCAAGCTCTTCTATAATATCTGGTGTGAATTCGATTACCCAGAAACCTATCGTATCATCGGGATTTGCGTTTGTATCCTCATAATGCATATCTGAACCTGGAATTGTAATCCAACCGCCATTAGGTGACTTATACTCAATTTCAGGTGTCATTTCCCCTTCCCTGTCTGAAGGATCCGAGCAATTCAGGAAAATATAGAGGGTTTGGTTGCGGAAAACCTGTGCTGCGCCAAGTTTGATGTCTTCAAGGGAAGGTTCCGTTAATATGACCTCCACAGATCTGAAAGAGTACACCCATTCCGGATCGGCACTTGTGCCTCCATCGATATCTGTAATCTTGGCCCTGAAATCATAATGTCCCACGTCCATGCCGCTTGGTGGGTTGAACTTAACCCGCAGCCAACCCGAGTCTGGAGTACCTTGATAGGGTTCCAAAGTGATATCGGAGCTGTCCCAAATTCCACTGGGAGTAGTTTCATTATACTGCCATTCTACTGTGATATTCAACAGGTCTTCAGCATCTTCTATATCTGAGGCATTTACATGAACGAAGATGTATCCTGACCCTGCATTGACTATTGGAGCTGAAGGTGTAATCTCATTGGGAGTGGGTAGGGTGTTTAACACTTGCACCATGCCATTGTTGATGAACTCGCTATAATCCCCATCAGCATCTGTGACCCGTATCATGAAATTGTAATTGCCCAAAGT
>CBDVCK010000394.1:0-2666 GCA_965372465.1 uncultured Thermoplasmata archaeon
ATGGGATATTGAGCGCAGCAGAGACCGTTTTGCTCCCCATTACCTGGAGCATGAGAAGTGGAAATTAGGAGACTACGGGTCGCATCCCATTGACAAGTATCTCAGACCGGGAAGGATCCCTCATATCTGGTGCAGCGGTTGCGGCCTGGGCATCGCAATGACATGCTTTATTAAGGCTCTCGAGGAAACAGGAACACAGCTTGAGAAGAACTGCGTTGTCTCGGGCATCGGGTGCACTGGAAGAGTGGCCGGATATCTCAATTTGGACTCCTACCACACGACCCATGGTAGGCCTATCCCATTTGCTACAGGTTTGAAACTGGGAAATCCCGAACTTGTTGTTTCGGTTTTCTCCGGAGATGGAGATCTCTTTGCAATCGGCGGCAATCATTTCATTCACGCGGCAAGACGGAATGTGGACATCAATGTAATCTGTGTTAACAACTTCAATTACGGAATGACCGGAGGGCAAGGCGGACCCACCACACATCTCAAGGCAAAAACCACAACTACACCATACGGCAATTTCGAGCAGCCCTTCAATCTACCACATGTCGCTATAGCAAGCGGAGCGGTATATGTGGCCAGGTGGACGACACTGCATGCAAGAAGGTTGAAGGACGCAATCAAGGAGGCACTGCTAAAGAAGGGATTCTGCTTCATAGAAATCATCTCACCATGCCCCACGGCATACGGCAGAAGAAACAAGCTGGGAACCGGACTTGATGAGATGAAATTCTACAAGGAACACTCCGTGATAAAGCACGGTGCAGATCCTGCCGAGGCAGAGCTGACCCTGGGCGGGGATATAATAATCGGCAAGTTCAAGGATGAGGAAAAACCCACTTTCCTTGATATGCAAAAGGAAGGCATATCCAATGTCCTATCCCCGAAGGGAGGGAAAAAATGAGCCGCAGCGATATCAAACTCGGGGGTTTCGGCGGCCAAGGTATCATATTATCGGGTTACATCCTTGGCAAGGCTGCATCCATCTTCGATAACATGGAGGCTGTACTTACACAGAGCTACGGTCCCGAAGCAAGGGGGGGTGCCTGCAGCGCCGATGTGGTTATTTCCAAATCCAAAATAGATTACCCTTATCTCAAGGACATCAAAATCCTTGTGGTCATGAGCCAGGAAGCGTACCACACTTATACGAAACAACTGCCGAAGGGGGGAATGCTCCTAATCGATGAGAACCTGGTGGAAATCGATAAGAAAATCACAGCCAAAAACAAATTGAAGGTTTACAGCATCCCTGCAACCAGACTGGCTGAAGAGCTTGGAATGAAAATCGTGGCCAATATCGTTATGCTGGGGTTCTTCACCGCCGTTACCAAGGTTGTTTCTTACGATGCTATGAAAAACGCAATTCTATCCTCAGTCCCAAAGGGAACGGAAAGTTTGAACGAAAATGCGTTTAATAAGGGTTACGAGTACGGAAGGGAGGCTGAAAATTGAGTGATTCCGTAATAGTAATAGGAGGGGGGATTGCAGGTGTTCAGGCTGCGCTGGACCTGGCAAATGCATCTGTTCATGTCTACCTGGTTGAAAATACACCTTCTTTGGGAGGCAGAATGGCTCAATTGGACAAGACCTTCCCGACAAATGATTGTTCAATGTGTATCCTATCTCCGAAACTCGTGGAGGTGCAAAGGCACCCTAATATCGACATATTGGTCAATTCCGAGGTTGTGGAATGCAAGGGTAAGGAAGGCAACTTCAAGGTTAAGGTTATCAAGCATGCCCGTTTTGTAGATGAAAAGAAGTGCACAGGTTGCGGTGCGTGCGCAGAGAAATGTCCAAAAAAAGTCGCAAGTGAGTTCGATTTTGGAATGTCAAAAAGAAAGGCGATTTATACACCCTTTCCCCAGGCGGTTCCCCTGATATACACAATAGACAAGGAGAACTGCACATATTTTTTGAAAGGTAAATGTAGAATCTGCGAGAAAACTTGTGAAAGCAAAGCTATAAATTTTAAACAGGAAGACCAGTTGATTAAAATCAATGCAGGCTCCATAATCGTTGCAACAGGATATGACCAGTTCGACCCATCTGCCATCAAAGAATACGGATTTGGTCTTTACAGTAACGTTATTACCGCCTTGGAATTCGAGCGACTTTTAAACGCATCAGGACCAACGGAGGGAAGGATTTTCCGGCCCTTGGACGGCAAGGTACCAAATAGCATCACCTACATCCAATGTGTGGGATCAAGGGATGAAAACCACAACCCGTACTGCTCACGGGTATGCTGCACCTACGCCGTAAAGGAGGCCATGCTTGCAAGAGAGCACGAAGATCAAATCAAGGAGCAGACCATCCTGTACATGGATATGCGTACGTTTGGAAAGGGATTCGAGGAATACTACCTGAGATGCAAAGACGAGGCAAAAGTGAATTTTTTAAGGGGAAGGGTATCCGAGATTTTGGAGGAGCCAAAAAGTAAAGGTCTCCTTATTAGATATGAGGATACAGAACAGGGAAGTTTGGTTGAGATTAAAACAGATTTGGTTGTTCTTTCATCGGCTCTGGTTCCATCAAGTTCAAATGAAAAACTAGCCAAAATACTTGGTATCGACCTTGACGAAAATGGTTTCTTTAAGGAAAATGTAAAAGAAAATGACCCTATAGCAACTTCCAGAGAAGGTATATACATCGCAGGT
>CBDVCK010000395.1:0-2570 GCA_965372465.1 uncultured Thermoplasmata archaeon
ATGAACCCACTGATAGCTGATACCTCGGAATCCGTAAGGATTTCTACTTCGCTTTTTTCCAAAATCCCGTAGATCTCCTCGAGAAGAACTGATGCCGGCACATCCTCAGGGCTCAATATACCCCTTTGCGCAACCAGTCCCCCCAGAAATGGAGTCTTCTCCACAAGATACGTTTGAAATCCCTGTTTTGAAATATCTATTGCGCTTTGCATTCCCACAATTCCTCCACCTATGACAAGGGCTGATTTTGTTACATTCACATGTTCGGATTGTAAAGGCTGCAAAAGTCTGCTTCTGTCCACTGCCCCTTTCACTAGGTCTTTTGCTTTTTCTGTCGCCCGTAAAGGCTCATTCTTATGCACCCATGAGCATTGATCCCTGATATTCGCCATCTCGAATAGGTACGGGTTTAGCCCTGCCTTTTCGCAGGTATCCTTGAATATTGGTTCATGGGTCCTTGGTGTGCAGGCAGCAACAATAACCCTTGTGAGGTTGTGTTCTTCTATTGCCTCCGCAATCTTCTTCTGGGTGTCATCGGAACATGTATACAGCGAATGTGTGGAATAGACGACATCGGGGAGGTTTTCGGCATATTCACTGACCTTTTCCACATCCACAACACCTGCAATATTAACTCCACAGTGGCAGACAAAAACTCCCACTCTAGGGGATCCACTCACATCTTTTTCCTCTATTTTTTCCTCTTCTTCAGTTCCTATATAATCCTTTACAAAAAATGCGGCCTTCACTGCGGCAGCAGAAGCCTGGGCAACTGTATCGGGGATGTCCTTTGGTCCCTGGGCACAGCCGCATAGATAGATACCTTCCTTTGTGGATTCAATGGGACCGATATTGCTCTGCCTTTCCGCAAAAAAACCTGTATCATCGGTTTTGATCTTTAGAATCCTTGCTAACTCCTCGGTGCCATGGGAGGGTATCATGGCATTCGAAAGAACCAGTAGATTTGCCCTGATCTTCTTCTTTTTCCCGGTTTCCGTGTCCTCGATTCCGATTAATAAATCCTTTGTTCTCGGATCCTCTCTGATACTTGCAGGTCTCCCCCTGAGAAATTTGATTCCTTCCTTCTTTGCCCTATCATAATACTCCTCGAAATCCTTTCCGTAAGCACGAATATCTATGTAGCATATCGTGATATCCTCGATTTCAGGCTCATGCTCCCTGGCAATCATTGCATCCTTGATGGCGTACATGCAGCACACCCTGGAACAGTATCTACAGCCCTTGTGTGTATCCCTGGACCCAAGACACTGAATGAATACTATCTTCTTTGGTTTGGTTCTATCGGAAGGCCTGACCACATGACCCTGTGAAGGGCCCGAAGCGTTTAGCAATCTTTCGAGCTGAAGACCGGTTATGACATTATCGTACTTTCCATAGCCATATTCGGTCCTGATCGTGGGGTCGATCAATTCGTAACCTGTGGCAACAATTATAGAACCCACATCTAATTCGATTTCCTCGGCTTTCTGCTCATGATCAATTGCTTTCGCATCGCAAACCTTTACGCAAAGCATGCACCTTCCCGCTCTATCCAGAATCGGCTTTCCCTTCAATCCAAAGTATAGACATTTGTTGGAATCTATGGTATAACATAACGGAACAGCCTGGGGAAATGGGATATGAATGGCCTTTCTCATGGACAGATCGAGATCGAACTCATTGGGAACCTTTACAGGGCACTTCTGTGCACACAGTCCGCAGCCCACGCATTTTTCCTCATCCACATACCTCGGATGCCTTTTTACAATTACGGAAAAATCACCTATATCACCATAGACACTGTCAATTTCCGATAATGTAAAAACCTTGATGTTGGGGTGACGGGCAACCTCAACAAGTTTTGGCGATAATATGCACAGAGAGCAGTCATTGGTGGGAAAGGTCTTGTCAAGCTGTGCCATTTTCCCCCCGAGAGAGGAGGAACGCTCCACGATATACACCGAAGCACCGTAGTTTGCAAGATCAAGTGCAGCCTGAATTCCTGCAATTCCCCCACCTATAACAAGCACTCCTTTCTCATCCATCTACACTGCACCTCTGGACATACATCATTTATATCATTCCGATACAATCCTCTTTACCAGATCCTTTGTTTTCACTGTATTCTTCCTCAATCCCAGCTCACTCTTAGGATCAAGCCCCATTGCCAGACCCAGCAATTGCGGATAGTAAAGGACAGGTATTTTAGGGAGCTTTTCGTCAGTCTCCATGGAAGTCAGTATCGTTGGCTGGTATTCATCGTACATGATACTGCAAAAAGGGCATTGAAGGACCATGGCATCTGCCCCTGCCTTGCGAATTTTGGAGAGTTTATCCGCTGCCATCTTCATGGAAGTTGATTCCTCTACCGCAAGAATTCCCCCTCCACAGCACTGTTTTCTATTCTCGTAATTTACGGCAGTTGCTCCTGTTGCCCTGATAAGTTCATCCAGTGAATTGGGCCTGATGGGATTATCAAAGCCTTCATAAATCTCCGAAGGTTTCAGATAATGACAGCCGTAATGGGGCGCGATTTTCAATTCCTTCAAGGGTCTTGTGATCTTTTCCTT
>CBDVCK010000396.1:0-2549 GCA_965372465.1 uncultured Thermoplasmata archaeon
TTTCCTTTTGGAAAAACAATTATTTACCTGCTCCTCTATGAGGTAATGGAAAAGGAGTAGAAGGAGAAATCCCAGGAGAAGTTTAATGTCATCCACAAAAGAATCCACGAGAAAGAAAATCAAGGCAGCATCGCACATGAAGAAGATCATGGCAGAGCACTTCTTGGAGGCTGACAGGGCATCTAAAAACGAAGATGAAAAGGTGGCATGGTGCACCAGTGTTGGTCCAGCAGAGCTGCTTACTGCTTTTGGATTCAAATTGTACTTTCCCGAGAATCATGGGGCTATGCTTGGCACCACCCGATTAAGTACAGATTACATTCCCAGGGCCAATGCCGCAGGATATTCTCCCGATATCTGCTCCTACCTGACAAGTGATGTGGGTGCATATTTAAAATCTGAAACGCCACTTACAAAGGCTTATGAAATCAAATCCATCCCCAAGCCCGATGTTTTGGTTTACAATACAAATCAATGCAGGGATGTTCAGGAATGGTTTTCATATTATGCTAGAGAATTCAATGCTCCGATTATGGGTGTGAACGCACCCAAGGCAGTGGATGTGTTAGAAGAGCATCATGTAAAGGATAGTGAGGAGCAGTTGAGGGCCATGGTTGAGCCCTTGGAAAAAATATCGGGGAAGAAGTTCGAGCCAGAAGCCCTTGCAGAGGCAGTGAAGCTTTCTCTTGAGGGTACAGACCTGTGGAAGGATGTACTAAATACAGCTGCAAATATACCTTCACCATTTACTTTCTTTGACGGTACAATACATATGGGCCCAATTGTGGTGATGAGGGGTTTGCAAAAGGCTGTGGATTATTACAAGGAGTTAAAGGTAGAGATGGAGGAAAGGGTAGAGAACAATATTGCCGCTGTGGAAGGCGAGAAATTCAGGTTATACTGGGACGGGATGCCCATCTGGGGAAAACTGAGATCCCTCTCAGAGCAATTCTCGAAATTGAACACCTGCATCGTTGCATCCACATACTGCAACAGCTGGATATTTGATTCCTTTGATTCAGCCAAACCCTTTTACAGCATGGCAAAGGCCTATACAGAGATATTCATCAACCGCTCGGAAAGAATCAAAGAGGAATATATCTCAGAAATGGTGAAGAAATTCAAAATAGACGGTATAATATTCCACGATTCCAAAACATGCCCCAACAATTCCAATGCAAGATACGGCATGCCTGCAAGAATTCGCAAGAATCTGAAAATACCCACCCTGATTATCAGTGGAGACCTAAACGATCTCAGGTGCTATTCCGAAGAGCAGGCAAAAACAAATATTGAAGCGTTCATCGAACAACTGGAGGAAGGTTAAGTGGTTGACAATTACTTTGGCGGAGTGGATGTTGGTGCATCGGCAACAAAAGCAGTTGTAATCGATAACAAAGAGAGAATACTGGGATATGCAATTACCAAGACCACCACAAACCTGGGAGAGCTTGCCAATAATGTTTTTTTGGAGGCATTGGAATCTTCTGAAATTTCAATGGAAGACATTTCATACATAATCGCAACTGGTTACGGCAGAGAGAACGTGAACTTTGCAAACAAGATAATGACCGAGATTTCCTGTCACAGCAAGGGCGGGCGTCATAATTTCAAGGATATTGAAGGACCCATGGCAATAGTGGACATAGGAGGCCAGGATAACAAGGTAATAAAACTGGATTCTGCAGGGAAAATAATCAACTTCAAGATGAACAGAAAATGCGCAGCAGGAACAGGAGCATTTTTAGAGGAAATCGCATACAAACTGGACGTCCCGATAAACAAGCTCGATGAATTGGCACGATCCGCAACCAAGGATATCGAGATAGGGAGCTTTTGCACTGTCTTTACATCCACCGAGATACTGGAAAACATCAAAGCCGGTGAGACAAAGGAAAATATGATAAAAGGCGCCTTTTTATCGGTTGTCAAGAGGATTATAGAGATGGAAATACTCGAGGGCATCGTGGTTATTACAGGGGGTGTCATCGCCCATAATCCCTTGATTGGTGAGTTATTGGAAAAACAGTTAAATGTTAAGGTTCATATACCTGAAAACGCCCAGATTACAGGTGCTTTCGGCGCGGCTTTGATTGCAAGAGAACGCTTTAAAAGCAAATCTGAACAAGGAAAAACAACTGAAAATATTTGAAAATCCATGGGGGGAGAAGGCATGTCTGCATGGTTGAATTTAGGAGAAATCCTGAAGGTGAATGCTAACAAATACAGGGATAAATTGGCTGTAAAAGATTCAAAAAGAGAGCTCTCTTTTTCGGAATACAATACAAGAGCGAACCGGCTGGCCAACGGATTAATAGGATTAGGCCTTAAAAAAGGGGAAAGAATGGCTGTTATCTCCTGCAACTGCCTTGAATTCATGGAAATATATGCTGCCTGCGCAAAGGCAGGTCTTGTGATTGTCCCCATCAACTGGCGACTTGCTCCAAAGGATATGGAGTATATAATAAACAATTCGGATACCAAGGTAGTGATCGCAGCTTTGGAATTTGCAGAAGGGGTGAACTCAATTCGGGATAATCTCAAGAACG
>CBDVCK010000397.1:0-2507 GCA_965372465.1 uncultured Thermoplasmata archaeon
CGAGTCCAATCGAAGTAAAATACAGTGACTATATAGATAATCAGTATCTTCGAGTAATACTTTCGTTCATGGATGAAAAAAGAATGAAAAAAGGGATTGTGGTTACAAAAAATATCGCCGATATCAGGTTTATAGACAAGAAAAAGATAATTCTCATCCCAGCAGTCATTTTGCTATCAGGTCTTTGATGAACGGGCACATTAAAAAGATTTGATTTATGAAAATTACCCATATTATGGTTTTTTTACTCCCAATCCAAAAGCCTTTTTTCCCCTTCAAGCTTTTTTATATCTGTCACGTCCTGAGATACTTCCATGGTTCCTTTATAATTACCCTCGGAATCCCTTACCGGGAAATACCTGATATAGATGACTTTATCATCCATTTGCAGCCAGAACTCTGCATTATCCTTTGTTCCAGCTTTGAACTCCCCCACTATCTTTTCCACGATATGCACGCTTTTGGCAGGGTGGCATTTCTGGACATGCCTTCCAATGATGGCGGGACTCCTTGGGAAAATCCTTTCCTTGCCTGCCGAGTAATAAGCCACTCTATCGGTTTCATCAACAAATGTGAGATCCACTGGAAGGTGGGTCAGCATCAGATTTATCTGCTCCTTTGAAAGGTTACCGGTGTCCAGAGGAATTTTCCCCTCTTCAATTGACTCCTCTTCGGAGGAGGGACCTGCATAGATAACAGCAACTTCGGAAGGCCAATCTCCCTCGGGTTTAACCCAGGAATAACCGATTTCCCCTTCACCGCTTCTTACCTTTTGCCACTCGGACTCTGTGAGCTGCTCCAAGCTCATGGGAAACAGTATATGCTCTTCTTTATAGATCATCTCCCGTGTGGTTGGTATCAATTCCTTTAAGGTTTTCACAATCGTGGTTGGCTCTCCTTTTGATAGTTGTTCACTGGCTTTTTTAAGCATTGCCCTTACATCATCGTGAATTCCCCACATTACCTGTGAAGGACCCGAAACATCATGGGCTTCAAGCATGGGAAACAGCTGGTTCTCTTTTCTCAGGTAATGAAAATCTATTTTGGAAAGATCGGAGAGAAGGCTTCCCAATCCCACAATGCTGTCCTTGAAAACATTTTCATTGGGGGGGTCCCCCAATCTTTCTAGCATTCCATCTATTTCATCCATTATCTTTTCAGCTGCCCTGTTCTCCAGCATGAAGGTATGAACAGGATGACCCGGAGGGATTGTAGGTATCTCCTGTTTGTCAAGTGATTCCTTGAAGATTTCAACATGAACATCGCAAAGGCGCTTTACCTCCTCTTCGGGCATGCCCTCGTCAATCAGGGTCTGCTCCATCTTCGATATCTCGGAGGGGGTTACATCTTTAATGAGATCTCTGAATTTCTTCTTGAGAACTTCCATGTCCTCTCCTTCGTGAACACCCTTGATGATTTCCTTTAAAGTCTCTTGCCGCTTATCAGGCTCCGGTTCCTCCGTTTCCGAAATAGCCTCGATTTGAAAAATAATGTCTTCATTTGTTTCTTCCTTTACCTTGCGGGCAATCTCACTTAAAAGGTGTTTCAGTTCCATATTACCCATCAGGGCCACCCTTTCCAATGTGGCTACCTTGGCCATGGTTTTTCGTAAAACTCTGCTTTTTAATTTTCTGTACTCGGGTGAAAGCTCGGCGAGAAAATCCACTAGAAATGGATATTTGTTCAATAGAACATCAAGCTTCATGTCTGCATCGATTTCCATTTTTTACCCCCCTTAATCAAAACCCCTAATCTATTCTGGAAATATAAATGTGATGCTTTGTTTTAAAGAATGCAATTTGGGATTTGTGGTTCCCAAGTAAGTATCCAAAGCGCAATTATTCCTTGATATCGCCCTTGACACCGATTGTGTAATCTTTTAACGGGATTTCCTTTCCCGAATCCCTAATGGCATCCTCAACAAGCTTTACAAGGCCAAAGCAGCAGGGAACTTCCATGTGGGCAATTGTTACGGATTTGATGTTGTTGTCCTTGAAAATTTGAGTGATCTTCTCCTTGTAAAACTGGGCGTCATCAAGTTTCGGGCAGCCAATAAGCAGTATCTTTCCTTTCAAGAAATCCGAATGGAAATCAGGGTAGGCAAAGGGAACACAGTCGGCAGCAATTAAAAGGTCAGCGTCCTTTAGATAAGGTGCGCTGGAGGGAACCAGCATGATCTGCACAGGCCACTGTTTGAGTTCCGAAACTCCTTTTGCAGCAGGTTTGGAATCTGTAGAACAGGCCTGCTCCTCTCCTCTCATATCCATAACAGCCGATCCCGGGCATCCACAAGGTAGGGTCTCCTTCTCCTGGTCATGATGTGCATGTTCTTCGACTTCAAGAGGATTATCGATATCGTTCTCCTTCAAATAGTCCACAGCCTGATTGAAGTATTCGGTTTGCCCGTGATCCTTAAGATGTGAAAGGTGAGCCTTGATAACATTGGGTCCCTGTTTCACCACGTTCTCCATGACGAGCCTCCTTCTTATGCAATATGGACGGAGAAC
>CBDVCK010000398.1:0-2460 GCA_965372465.1 uncultured Thermoplasmata archaeon
CGCATCTTTGAACTGGAACCTGGCAAAACTTCTTAAGTTCTCTCTTTGCTGTATATGAGCGCCTACCTTCTCATAGGGTTTCACAAGTTCCGAAAGGACATTCTTTAAATTATCAAGGGAAGCTTTAGAGGTTGGAGCGTGGATTACCGTGTATTTTGCAGAATCAATATAATCCCTTATGAAGTCGTAATCCGGTGGAAGATGAACCACTATATCCTCATATTTGTTATTCTTCAGATACTCCGTGATATCTCCACCTACCATGGACTTTTCATCCTTGCTCCAGGATCCTGTGACCGGTATATCGTACTGTTGTGCCGGATAGAAGAGCTCGACCTCTTTTGGTACCACTCCCAAAGGTGATGTTATCACAACCTCGTGGACTGCGGATTTGTTGCCGCACTCGGAAACTATCCGTCCTATTATCCTGTGGGTTTTTGACAATGAATAGGGTTTTTTTGCAGAGCAGGGAAGTAGAAGCAACACCTTTTTATGTGAGGGTTTTTTGTATCTTGTCTTGACCCTTTCCCGAAAGCGTACCACTTCAGGTCGGGTTAGGGATTCGGATGAAGCGGCAATTAACGGTCCACCCGAAACTGGAAGATAGCTCTCCAAGAAAGAAAAATAGCTTGTATCGAGGATCCGTAGGGCAGAAACCATCCAAGGCTCGGTTCTTATCCTCGATTCCACAAGCTCCCTGAATTGACCTCGAGAAATTGCATTTCTTATGAGTTTTAGTTCTGATAATGAGGTATAATAGTTATGGGATAGGATAGATTCATAATCATTTTTTTTATCAATGCAGGCAGGACAGAAGCAGAAGCTTTCTGTTATTTCACTTTTCGGGATTTTTCCATTACTTGTTAAAAAATTCCCGAGCCTTGCATTCAATATCAGGGGCACTGAATCAAATAGATCAATACCCATGTAAGCAAGAAGTGCTATATGATATGGGCTCCCCAAACCTGGTGCGTATATCAATTTCTGATAACCTATGGCCTTTCTCAGGTTCACCAGGGTGTTTACAAATGATTTTGGTCTTGATGCAAGATGCATTGCATTGGTTAATACAAAGACCTCGGCATCAATACCTGCAACTGGCTCAACAACCTCATCCCCCTTTCCCGCAACAACAAATAAGCCTTTGGAAAAGTTTTCTTTATTAATCTTATTTGCATATGCATTCAGCTCAGTTTGGCTTGGAGGATAAAATAGAGAGGGCGATACCGTGTAGTTGTTTTCATCTATATTCTGATTTGTAAAAAGACTTTTAGTGGAAATTATATGGGGCTTTTCGCTTGAAATTTTATCTGATAAGATGAGGAGCTCGGCCTCATGGGGTGCTTTGAATCTATCATTTTCCATGAACAGCATATTTGGTGTGGCCACTTCCATGTTCTGTTCATCAATTAGCCATTTGCCAACCCTTGCCAGGCCGCCTCTTTTTACAACTTCGAACATCAAAACCCCTGTCTATTCCCAAGATATGATATATCAACATAATATGTTATTGGTTTATTAAATCAATCTGAATACGAACCTGCTAATTCAGAGAGGTTCCACACCGCAACCTCAATTTCGCTTTTAACTGGACTGTCAAGTTCTTTTAAATATTTATCCTCAAGATATTTGAGAGCACATTCATGAACTTCATTGGGAGTGTCGGTTGTATAAGAATGTTTTCTTTCCCTAAGGAATCTCAACCTTCCCCCTACCGTGTAATTCTCCTGGAAAGAATGGATCAGGACCTGTTTTTTCGGGGCTACTATGCTTTTTAGGTCCCTTTCACGAACACCGGGCAATTTCAGATGATAACCGCATGCTGCAAGTGCCTCTTTGTACTCTTCCATGACCATAAAATTCGATCTTCCTAGAATCACTGAGACCATGTTTTGTGCTCCCACTCTTTTCATCTCAACAAACGCTTTCTTGCAATCTTTGAGAAGATGAAGCACGTGCACGCAGATTATGGAATCGAACGAAAAATCCTTAAACGGTAGATTACAGGCATCTCCCAAAATCAAGGTATCAAGTCCTTTTGCCCTTGCCAGTTTCAACATTGTCAGGGAGAGGTCTATTCCCACAACATCTATATTCTTTCTTCTTAAAGGGTCAGCGAACCTTCCCGTGCCCACACCCAATTCAAGTGCCCTATCGATGTCTTTTAGTTCATGAGCCATGACCTCGATTACATCATGCATCGTCTCTTTTGGCAAGCTCCTTGTCTCATCATAGATATCTGCAATTGAATCAAAGAAGGAAAGCATCCTTCCCCTAATGCTTTTGATTTGTTTAAATTCTTTTGTTTATCAATTTGGGAAAAAATCAGGGTAAAGTATATAATGAAATATTCTATATTCTCGGCTACATCCCTTGATACCCATGGGGCCGTGGGGTAGCTTGGCCAATCCTTCGGGCTTTGGGAGCCTGGTACTCCAGTTCAAATCTGGGCGGCCCCAC
>CBDVCK010000399.1:0-2453 GCA_965372465.1 uncultured Thermoplasmata archaeon
GGGGAAATGGCCTGTCCAAGCTGTGGAACCATGATTTCAGGTGATGCCTCTATGTGTTATGCGTGCGGCACTGAGATAGGGGCAGAAGAAGGCAAGGAAGCAGCATCTGAAGCGGGTGGTGCAGAAGAGGCAGCCGATGAGGATGAGCGTGCATGCCCAAGCTGCGGAACCATGATTTCAGGTGATGCCACCATGTGCTACGCATGTGGAGCCGAGTTAGGTGCGAAAGCAGAAGCCGGCCCTTCAGCAGGACCTATGGCTGAGAAAGCCGTAAAGAAGGCAGTCAAACCCGTTGCAAGGGTCAAGAAGGTCGTTAAAAAGAAGAAGGTTTTGTAGCCTTCTCCTATTCTTAAAATAAATCAAATTATCATAGATTTTTTTTAGCATTCTAATCAAGTGATCAATAGGATTCACATATACAACATTGTACGTAATTCTACAAGTATATACGAATAATATATATATGGGATTCACCATATACTCATTTGAGATGTGCATTCAGGGGATGGATCATGGGTAAACAATTGAAGTACAAACGGTATCGGAATGGAGATCAGATTCACATATCAGTTACCAAAGATTTTACTGAAACTGCCACAGAATTTTTCAAGTTTTGCAGGGAGCACAGGTACAATCCGTCGGAGGTTATGAGAGGTTCCATTGCGGATTGGCTTGCAAGGCAAAAGGAGATGCAGCGTATATACAAGGAGTCACAGATGGAGAAGGGAGAAATGATGGATAAGGTCATCCAGAGCTATGAGCGGTCCGTCCTTTATGAGGAATGATACAAAAGAGAGGATATATCATATTGACTTGAAAATAGTGTGAGGAATAAGTATGGTGGAAGATAGCCGAAAAGAAAAAGGCGACCATGCAACCTTCATATCCATGCCTGAAGAAGCGATAAAATCACTGCGAACTGAATTAAGTAACCTGCTTGGAGAGAGACTGGCAGATGGTGTTCTCTTCAGATTCGGCTTTCGTTGCGGTGAGGCATTGGTAGAGCGTAGAATATCAGATAATTTAGAGAACACGGATATTCATAAGACTCTTCCAGAGATTTGGAGTCAGACCTGTTTGGGAGATATAGTCAATATCGAGGAAATATCTGAAGAAGAGATAGAAATCGAGCAAGAAGAGTCAACTGAAGCGCATGTCACAGGCCCCTCGGATACCCCATCTTGTAACTATACCCGAGGCTATTTAGCAGGTATTGCCAGCATACTTACCAAAAAGAAATTTTATTGTATCGAAACAGAGTGTATTTCAGAGGGAAAGGATACATGCCGATTTCAGTTGGTTGTGTTCCCGCACAAGGTATATGTTGCCAAGAAAACTTCCTAATTTCCTCTAAATAATAAGTTGAAGGAAAAAATGTCAGGAGACAAATTTGAATGAGGCTATATTGCGCAAAAAATCTTCGTTTATGCTCCAAACACCGTCGCAGGTGCATATTTCTCTCATTACCATATATAATATCTATAAGCATAACATTTAATAATGGGAAGTGATTTTACATGGTCAGAAAGATTATTAATTGTTACAGGTTTATCGTTAAGGAATCTGATGGGAGTGAATCAGCTTTAAAAGAGTTCGAGGTGTAAACATGAGAGGAGATGTGTACAAAAGAGTTTTAAGACTGGTAAGTGTAGTGATGGTATTGAACCTTGCCTTCGGCGGCTTTCTGGGTTTGATGCTTGTCAATGAAAGTGCGGTAGAGGCTATATACATACCGCCCCCCGTGGGTGGAACCGTGTACATTGACGGAACCGGCCCCGTATCGGATCGTGATATAACTTGGAATGGTTCGCTGTTAGACAACGGCACTTTAGGTGCAGACTGGAATTTAAATGTTATCAACGGTGGAAAACTGACCCTAATTGACTTAAATTTGGTATTCCAGAGTGATACAGCGCATAGATACTCTTTTTTAATCGATGGTGGAGAAGTATATTTAATAAACTCCACCATTACAGTAAAAACCACTGATGTGTTCGATAATTACCTTACCATGTACTGGTTCAATTATTCCGCCCTGGGTGGAAATCCAACCAAAGAAACCAATTACAAGAGGCTCATACCTTTCAATATTACGGTTACAAATTCGATTTTCGATATGAGCGATGATTCTGCACTTGAATACGAGGGGGATTTGTATATTGAAGATAGCACTGTATCCATCTCCGATTCCGTAATCACCAGTCCAAATGCCCCGTACAGCACCCATAAATGGGGTGTGGTTCTCCAGATAGTGGATTGTTTTGAACCTGGAAACAATGTCATATTTGCTGATGCCAGGATAGAGAAGAGCCCCTGGTATCAGGGGATCTGGTGGTATGACGAGGATACTGCAGGTCCTGCAATGAGGATGTACGCAAATCATACCATTACCAATTCTGATGTTTATTTCATCAACACCTATTTTGATCTCGATTATCAAAACAAAACATCTC
>CBDVCK010000400.1:0-2440 GCA_965372465.1 uncultured Thermoplasmata archaeon
AGCTATATCGAAATCAATTTTATCATAAACTTGTTTATCCAAACCGTCCAAAGTGGCTGGTGTATCCTTTGGTGAACTCCAATCGATTCCATTTCGACTTGTCGAATAAACCACTTCTAGTCCATCAAAATAAAAAGCAAAATAATATCCCCCATATTCAAAAGTCCCTCTTTGATATGAATCTCCGGTAGCATAATAAGCACTAGATGTCCCAACAATTGTTGGATCTAAAGAGGAAACATTCTCGGGAAATACAACTCTTAATCCTGTCCCATTCGTGCCTTCCTCGGGTATTACAGGCCCTACGAATAAATCACCTGATCCAAAATCGGACCAATCAGTAATTATTGAAAATTTCCAAGAGTCAATAAATTCATTGTCACCGACCTCTGCTATATTATCAATATTCCCAATAGGTGTCCATGAAGTGTCATTTCCAAAATAGTAAGTATTATTTTTGCCAATTTTTATGTATTTTCCTAAAGTAACAATGTCCCAGATTATTGAAAAATGGGTTGAATTTTGTACAAATGGTTCGAAATTCACATCTATCTTTGGGGTTTGATTAATTAAAAAAGTATAATTAACAGTTAAATTTCCGAACGGATCCTCATCTATATAATAAACTACTTTGTTGACGAAATTAGTATTGTTGGAACGAATAACCGAGGAATTATAGATATGGCACTCAGGCTCTGACTGGATACTAAAATAGCTAATATTTATCAATTCATATCTTGATGGAGTGCAAAATCTTAATAAATGTGGTTCGCTTTGGTTAAAACTGTATATTCCAAAAGCTGTTTTGTAATCATAGGAAATATCTGTAACAGAAAGTATGGGCGGATAACTACTCTCATCAATAACAATGGGAGAAGGAATAGATAGATTTTGTAAAGAATTTATTTCTGCTGGATTAATTGCCATAAATTCATCGATTGTTGCTGGCGGAACCGGAGTGATGTTAATATGTGATGAATCAGGAATAGGAAGTTCTGGAGCTGTTCTGGTTCCCCTATCTATAGGAATATCTGAATTGTCTTCATTTGGTTCCTGAAGTTTTTGATATTCATAATATTGAACTGTATCAAAAAGAGTGCTGCTGAATATCATTACCATGGCAATAAAGATAGTCGATATTTTAAGGAAAGCAGAGGGTATTACTGTCCATCCTCTCTTCCTATGTTCCGTAGGAAAAATTCCTTCAGAATTTTCTTTATATGTAACTTTCTTTATTTCTGATTCTTTTTGGCTTTCTAGCTCACAAGTGGCCTTATTAAAAATCGTACTCTTCAATTCTTTCATCTATTACCCCCCCTCATATTGGGTTGGTTCAGGATATACATTTCAAATTATAAATAACTTGTGCAAATAAATAAAAACGAATGAAATTAAAAAATATCACCCTTTCCTCCTCGCCGCAATCATCTCAAGGAAGGCCTCCACCCTTGTTCTTATCTGCTCCACATCTTCCTGGCTGTAGTCGGTTTCGATTGTGAGCATGGGAATGCCGTCGGTCTTCAATGCGGTCTCTATTCTTCTTGCTTCTACACCGTAGATATGGCAGGCCTGCAGGATGTGATAGAACACACCCTGGACGTTGAAGTCCGAAACGAATCCCTGTAACCTGATCAACCTGGCCGTGTTCGGAGTGAAGCACGCGCATGTGTTCATGAGATACCTGTCTGCAATTGACAATAGCATGTCCTCCATTGTCCAGTGGGGCACTTCGATAGGGTCCCAGAAGCTCTTGGAGCCAGTGCAGATATCATCACTCACTATGATGCCTCCCGATTCCTCGATTATCATGGGAATCTTCCAGGTGGGCATGAATATTGGGCTTCCCGTGAGTAATATCCTTGGTGTGGACTCAGGGCATACCCCTTCTTCTTTACCCTCGATCTCCTGGCATAATTCCTCTACCTTGGTATTCCACCTTGTAAGGTTGTCGAAATGTGAAACACTGGTCACGAGAAGTGCATCCCTTCCCCAAATCGGGGGTGATTTTCTTTTTCTGACCTCGTAAAGTCTTCTTATGAGGCTGCGCTTCTTATTTGAAATCTCGATAGCCTTTTTAAGGGATGACCTTGTGATCTTTTTTCCGGTTAATTCCTCTAAATTCTTCTTAAACAGTTTGATTTCCGTGAGCCAGAGCTTTCTTGCCTGGGGTGTTTCATTTGTGTGGGGTACCTCCATCTACCACGTCGCTTTTTCCTCTGCAATGATCTCGCAGAACTTTTTCTTGCCGTCACAAGTAGTGGGGACGACGATGACATCGGACTGTTCATAAAGGGGATTACCTATTATCGAGAATCCCAGAGCGGATTTTATCAGAGGGCAGAAGTTTCTTGGTAGTATCTCTTCAGCAGGTAATATTGTATCCTGAAATCCGGCGCAGTGCCGAATCGGTATGGCCCCTGCAGCAAGAATCAGTTCCTCG
>CBDVCK010000401.1:0-2378 GCA_965372465.1 uncultured Thermoplasmata archaeon
ATGTCAAAAAGCCACTGGGGGGAGTCGGGAACCTAAAACTTTTTGCAGCTCACCTGCGCTGGCCAATGCTCTCCAAAAAGTTTCAGCCAGTCAAAAATCTCGCATTGGCCTGCTCGGTTCGCATAGTAAAAAAAATAATAATAAAGCCACTGGGGGGAATTGAACCCCCGACCTATTCCTTACCAAGGAATCGCTATTTGGAGCGCCCGCAACAAACGCAGATGCGCCTGCGCATTAGCGTACCTCTAAGCCACAGTGGCATTGCATGTTCAACCGCAATAATTCTCTTTGTTCTTATAAGTTTTTATAGGGCTTTATGATTATGTGATTTCGGAGATAAGCGAAATGGCACTACCTGTTATGGAAATACCCTGGGATGCCCAAGGGACATTCAAGAAAAGACCTAACAGATTTTTGGGGATTGTGGACATAACCAAACCACGGAAGGTAAAGGCAATTGGGGAAAAGGTTCATGTGCATGATCCTGGAAGATTAAAAGAACTGCTTTATCAAGGGAATCAAGTGCTTCTTAGAAAAGCTCAAAATGCAAATCGAATGACAAAGTGGGATGTGATTGCTGCCCGATATGAGAAAGATTGGGTGCTTGTTCATTCAGGATATCACAGGGAGATTGCGGAGTGGGTAATAGGAAATGAGAAAGTAAGTCCTTTTGGTAAGGTAAAGACCGTAAGAGCAGAGGTAAGGTTCGGGGAAAGCAGATTGGATTTTCTATTGACCAGGAAAAATGGAAAAGAGATTTGGGTGGAGGTCAAGGGGTGTACATTGGCAGAGAATGGTATCGCTCTTTTTCCAGATGCACCCACAAAACGGGGGGCTAGGCATTTAAAATCCCTGATATCAGCGAAAAAGAGGGGGTCACAATCAGCTATTGTTATTCTGGTTTTCAGGAAGGATGCTAAGTGTTTTGCACCAAATGAAAAGACTGACCCTGATTTTTCCAGGATATTCCACAAAGCATTAGGGATTGGGGTGGAGGTATATCCAGTATTATTCCAGTATGAAGATGGAGGAATATATTATCTTAAGAAGATTCCGATTTGTAAATCCTCTTAAAATGAATAAGAAAGATTGGACAATTTTTATATGATATATACCTATCACCCTGTGATGAAACAGGGAATGTCAAGTTTCGATATCGCTTCCATGGTAAATGAACTACAGTGCCTGGTGGGAGGCCGAATCGATAAAGCCTATCAACTGACCAGGGAAAAAATGCTTCTGCGCATCAGGGTCCCGGAAGAGGGAAGAAAGGATCTTGTGATCGTAGTTGGCAAATGGCTTTATCTTGCATCCAAACCACAAGAAGCACCAAAAACACCCACTTCCTTTGCTATGCTTCTGAGAAAGCATTTGAAAAACGGAAAGATAATAAAAATCGAGCAGCACGGATTCGACAGAGTAGTGATCTTTGATATTGAAAAGAAAGAGAAATACCGGCTTGTATGCGAGATGTTCAAAGCCGGCAATGTTGTTTTAATTATGGACGATGAAATCGTTCAACCGCTTATCCCGAAATCCTGGAGCCACAGGGAGGTAAGAGCGCACAGAAAGTACGAGTTCCCACCTGTAAGTAAGGATTTCAGAGCCCTTGATTTGGATGATCTTGAGGATGTCATGAACTCCTCAAAAAAGGACATTGTGAGAACACTGGCCCTGGATATCAACCTGGGAGGACAATATGCAGAGGAATTGTGTCTCTTGGCAGGAATTGATAAGAAAAAAAGAGCCCAGGAGCTATCTTTAGGGGAGATGCAAACTATTTTCGGACACATGAAATATCTTTTGGATTCCCTGAATGAGGCACGGGGGGGTATTATTGTATCATTCGGTGATGAACAAAAGGATACCACACCCTTCGCACTCAGAATATACAGGAACTATAAATCGTTTAAATTCGAGTTGTTCAGTCAGGCAATTGAAAAATACCTGGAAAACATAAAGGAAAAAGAGCCCCAGGATCCGCAATACGAGGAGCTAAAAGGAAGGTATGAAAGGCAACTTGCCCAGCAGGAAAAGGCAGTTTCAAATCAAGAGAAAAAGATTGAGGATTATAAGGTAAAGGCCGAGCTTATCTATCTCAATTATCAGGAGTGTGAGAGGATAATAGACTCGATCAGGACAGGAATAAAGGAGCAGGATATAAACGAATTGACATCAAATCTAAAAGAAACAACCTCCTTTAGACAAATCGTTCCGGAAAAAGGCGAGGTTTTAATTGAGCTTTCTGATGAAAAAGGAAATTTGCGTGAATTAAGACTAGATTTTAAAAAATCTGTTGAAGAAAATGCAGGCGTGTCCTATGACAAGGTAAAAAAGGCAAAGGAAAAGCTGGAAGGTGCAAAAAAAACACTAAAAGA
>CBDVCK010000402.1:0-2374 GCA_965372465.1 uncultured Thermoplasmata archaeon
TCTGGTTCGGAAGTTACAGAGGATGATATGGAGCCCAGTTCCTTATCGTTCTCCTCTATGCTTTTTTCAATTGGAGTGGATTCTTGTGGGACCGCAGGCGGCTTCTCGATTGCTTCCTTGGGAACTGGCTCTATGTACTTCTCGCATGAGAAACAGTAGAATTTCTGATATTCTTCGATAAATGAGGGAATGCCACCGCATTGGGGGCACTTTTGGGTGGGATCGTCTGTTACAACCTGTGAAGCGGTCTCCTCTTTCTCCTCCTGGGCCATCTTATCCTTTGGCTCGATATACTTTTCGCATGTAAAGCAGTAGAATTTCTTGAATTCTTCAATAAAAGAAGGTGCATTTCCACAGTCAGGGCATTCCTTGGTTGGATCTACAGTTGCTGTTGCCTCGACTTGTGTTTGTTCCGGTTCCTGCTCCTCCTCTTCATCTTCAACTGGGTCAACGTACTTGTTGCATGAAAAGCAGTAGTATTTCTTGTATTCCTTCAAATACGATGCTTTCCCATCGCAAATTGGACACACCTTATCGTTTTTCTGTTTTGGAGACATGATATTAAGCCCCCTGACATATGATTTTATCCTCGATTAATTTACAATAATTAGGAAGTTATCATCCTTAATTAATGTTTTGTCCTTATTTTCAGACTTAGGATTATTCAAATAAATTACAACCCTGTGAAATATAATTTCTTTTGGTTAGAAAACCTCTACAATGGACCTTCTTCCCACTGCTATCATTAATACATCCGCTGCGATAATCATACCCGAAACCACCACGATCACAGTGGGTATTTCAGGCAATCCCCGCTTTATGGGGGGGGTAAGCCCAGGTATCAAATCGATTCCCTGGGGCCAATACGACTGGTCCTTGTTGTAATTGATGAGAACAAGTATCGGATGCTCGGATTTGATGTTCACTGTGGAGCCCTTAGTGATATTCTCCCAGTCCAGGAAGATTTCATCTCTATCCCCGCGATCCACTGCAATTCTCGGAGTCACATCAAAAGCATAATCGCGATCAGGGTCCCTTGTTGTCCATTCAGGGGGCTGTTTAAAACCAGTATCGGATATGGTCATGTCCATATAGTAATAACTGTCCTGGGAGTAATCGAAGGTAACAGATTCATATGCACCCAGGGATTTCGAGTAAGGTTTAATCAGTCTGGAAAACTCCACATCAACTTCATTGCCAGCTTTGTCCAGGTTGACCAGGGTGATATATGCCCTGCTTCGTATTGGCAGCTTGAATTCTGTGGACGCTGGATAAGGTACATACCCATGTGGATAAAACTCTGTGATCTTCTTGTAGACTGTAACATACTCCTCTCCTGACATGAGGCCATAATTATCCTGATCCAGATACCATTCATTGTCAGCATATGTATAAACATATATCGGGTCACTTGAGCGCAGGTTCGCCCATTCGAAAGAGGAATGGTATCTTTGTTTATATGCAACCTTGAAATCGAATTTCTTGATCTCCCCAGAACGAAGGGTGCCCTTGAATGAGCCTTGGTTACCGCTGTTATCTTTCAGGTCAATAGTGGCACCTGTGGGGGCGTGGATGAGTATCTTGCCAAAGCATGGGAACAGAAAGTCCTTTCCATCCTTTCCAAATACCTGGACAAAACCTTGATCCGCCTGAATACCGGCCACAATGGACACAGGTTTATCAGCACTGATCAAAACGAGATCATCATCGAATCCATACTGCTCGTAAATCGGGTTTCTGGAATACGCCCAGCCTTCAAATCTGTCAAGGACGAGCACTTCATCGTCGTTTTTATCGGAATAATCCCAAACATGAACCGTTGTGTCAGCCTCCAAAGCGGAAATCCAGCAGTCCCCTGTGATGCGGGTAAATAACTTCTTTCCATAGGCTGAATAGATACCATCCCATCGATAGTTGAGCATATCGTCACCATCGTAGGTCTTGGTCCCCAAGGGATGTAGTTTGTGGTGCATCACGGAAATGGGATAGTCGCTTGTGATCTTCACCACGCCGCTCATGATACGGTAATCCTCGAATATCTTCCAGTTATTAAGTTGGATTTCTTTTGTTCTGTACTCGCCTAAATAGAATCGTTTTTCCGATTTCTTTCCGTTGGGCAGTTGGTCGAACCATGCCACCTCTGCATCATTTTCAAGTTCCCAGTATTCATTGTCGGCATTGAATCTCGTCCCGGTAATTGCTGTTCCGTTGATCCATTCCACATCCACTGTTGCACCGTTTTCGTAAGAGAAAAGCTGAATTGTACTTAGGTTTGCCATAACAAACCTCTCACCATCGAAATTGTGGTAGTCTGTGTACCCATTATACCTATCAAAGGGTGTATCCAATTCCCTCATGGTGGGGGGTGGAACAT
>CBDVCK010000403.1:0-2353 GCA_965372465.1 uncultured Thermoplasmata archaeon
GTCCTGTATCCACAAACCCAAGGGTTGTGGAATTAGGACGAATTGTTTTATTAATACTGCCATCACGTTAAGTTCAAGACTTAATTGCTCATTTTGTTTAGATAATATTTTGATTTTCTCATGGAAAAAACCTTATTTAACCCCTGCCTTATCCTTAACTCTCCCGAGTATATCTGTTTGGATACACAAAAAACGAAAATTACCTAAATGCAATAACTGTTGTCAATGTCTACCATAATTGGAAATCCTGTGGCGGAGCGTGCATAAAACATGGATTTAGAGAATAGTGCAAAAAAGATAGAAACAATGGAGATTCGAGGGGCTGCAAAAATTGCAAGACTTGCGGCCCAGGCACTAAAAGATTTTGCATCGGATTTTAAAGGTACAGAAGTCGGGGAATTCAAGAAAGGTTTGAAAGCAGCAGGAGAACGTCTGGTATCCACAAGACCTACCGCAGTTTCCCTGAGAAATGCGGTTTCATATGTATTAAGAGGGGCAAATCAAGGTGAAAATCTAGAGGATATTAGAAAAAATGTGGTCACTTTCGCGGATATATTTATCGAAAAATCGGAAAAAGCACTCAAGATCATAGCCATGACGGGTGCAAAGCGGATCAAGGACGGGGATGTGATTCTCACACACTGCAACAGCTCGGCTGCGGTTTCCACAATAATAAAGGCACATGAGGACGGTAAGAATATCAAAGTATATGCAACAGAATCCAGACCAAAGAGACAGGGCTATATTACAGTAAGAGAGCTTGTGGAAGCGAAAATACCCACGACCTTGATAGTGGATTCCGCAGTGAGATACATCATGCCAAAGGTGAATTTGGTAGTTGTTGGAGCAGATACAGTGGCTTCAAACGGGGCTGTAATAAACAAGATCGGAACCTCCCAGATTGCGCTATGTGCCCACGAAGCCAGGGTGCCTGTGATGGTGTGTGCTGAAACCTACAAGTTCTCACATGAAACCATGGGGGGTGAACTTGTGGATATCGAAGAAAGGGATGTTAATGAAATCGTTGACCCGAAGGAATTTCCGGGTGTAAGGATTTTCAACCCGGTATTTGATGCCACTCCCCCAGAGTACATCGATATAATCGTAACCGAGGAGGGAGTGATATCTCCATATGCTGCATACGAAATTATCAAGTCTAAGGAAGTGGATTGAATATTGTATAAGAAGGGATTTAGATGTATAAAGTTAAGAGGATAGATCTTTGTGCTGGCGAGTTTACGGTTATACTACATGAGAAGGATGCAAAGGAACTGGGTGTGCGGAATTTGGATAGGGTAAGGGTCGTGGGTCCAAAGAACAGTATCACAGCCATTGTGGAAACAACTGACAGTATAGTCAATACGGAAGAAGTTGGATTGCTTGAAATAGGTTTCAACACCCTGGAGATAGAGGATGGCATGAATGTGGATTTGATGCCCACCACAAGACCGGAATCTGTGGATTTTATCAAGAAGAAGATGAACGGTCAAGAGCTGAGCCAGGAGGAGATCAGGGCCATTGTAAAGGACATTGTTGATAGGACTCTTTCGGATATTGAGCTTTCAGCCTATGTTACCGCGGTTTATATAAATGGTATGAACCTAAGAGAAATCACAGACCTGACAAAGGCCATGGTGGAAACCGGAGACATCATTGAGATCGACAAAAAACCCATCTTCGATTTTCATAGCATAGGTGGTGTTCCCGGCAATAAGGTCACCCTCCTGGTTGTACCTATTGTTGCTGCCGCAGGCCTTACCATCCCCAAGACCAGCTCTCGAGCCATAAGCAGTGCATGTGGAACAGCAGATGTCTTCGAGGTCCTTGCAAATGTCACCCTAAAGGCCTCCGAAATAAAACGTATTACAGAGAGCGTGGGAGGAGTAATTGCTTGGGGAGGTGGTGTGAATATCGCTCCTGCAGACGACCTCATCATTCGTGCGGAATATCCCTTGGCAATCGATCCCTATTCGCAGGTGATAGCCTCAGTGGTTGCTAAGAAGAAGGCTGTCGGTGCAGAATATTTCCTCCTTGATATCCCAATCGGCCAAGGAACAAAGGTTCCAGATGAAGAGCTTGCCAAAAAATATGCCAGGGATTTCATGGACCTTGGAGAAAGATTGGATATAAGGGTAGAATGCGCTATCACCTATGGCGGCCAGCCCATTGGGAGGGCCATTGGATGTGCCCTCGAAGCAAGTGAAGCCATGATGGCCTTGGAAGGCAAAGAAGTGGCAGGCAGTCTCATTGAGAAAGCCTGCGGTCTGGCAGGTATATTGCTTGAGATGGGGGGAGTTGTCCACGGCTCTGGTAAGGAATATGCCAAGAAACTTCTGGACAATGGAAAGGCTCT
>CBDVCK010000404.1:0-2301 GCA_965372465.1 uncultured Thermoplasmata archaeon
GTAAACAATACCTATGGCAACCGGGGATGGGGGGTTGTTGTAAGGGACGCTTTTGTGGCACGATATTTTGCAGATGTGTTCTTTTCTGATTGGTGCTCTGTTTCTTATGATATATTCCCCTTCACACCTCATGATCCAAAGTATGGTAATGCATCGTCAGATTATGAAGTAAGGGATTGGACCGAAATAGGATATTACATACCCGTGTTTCAGAGTAAAACTATAGAAGGTGATTTTAAGGTCTCACCGGTTCTCTCACCCGATTCTTCACTTTTGGAATCGGAGTCCATTTTGGGTTTGATAAATTCTGCAGAGAGCTCCATATATATTGAGCAGCTGGATGTAAGGCTCAATTGGGACGATGGGGACATTAAGTATGATAATCTGTATCTCAAGGCTGTCATAGATGCCGCAGAAGAAAGACATGTTGACGTAAGAATTCTATTGGCATCACGATATGCGCTCTCAGATGACCCAAAGCTTGATAATTACGATACATTCATATTCATCAACGACTACGCTGAAAACCACAACATCACGGATTATCTGGAGGCACGGCTTGCGGATTATGATAGACTTGATCTTTCAAAGGTACACAATAAAGGTATGATAGTGGATGGAAACGCTACACTGATCTCCAGTATCAATTGGAACAGAAACTCGGTAACACAGAATCGTGAGGTAGGTGTGATAATTGAAAATCAGAAAGTTGCAGAATACTTTACCGAGATATTCCTTTGGGACTGGAATGAACCTCCCAAAACTTATGCAGGGGAGGGTATAACGGTACACGAGTTAGATGCAGTTGTTTTTGAGGATTTATCCTTTGATTCCGATGACAACATAATAAGCCATACCTGGGATTTTGATGACGGCACCAACTCCACTGAGAAGGATACCACACATATATTCAAAGAACCAGGAATTTACGAAGTTACATTAACTGTATCCGACGGTCAATATTCAGACAGCTGTTCCTTGACAGTTGTGGTTCTTGATGCCGAATCCGAGAATGAAGGAAATCTTGGTCCAATTCTATATATATTCCTCCCTGTTATTACCCTCATAATAATCGGAGCCGTAATGATATACATAAGACGGTTGAGACGGCTATTTATTTGAGGGTTTGATTTGAGATACGATGTTGTTGTGGTGGGTGCAGGTCCTGCAGGTTGCGTGGCAGCAAGGTATTGTGCCCAAAAAGGTGCCAAAACGCTGATCATAGACAGAAAAAGAGAGATAGGAATGCCTGTTCGTTGTGCCGAGATCGTGGCAGGCAATCTCCCGCAACATTTTGGAATGAAAAACAGCTCTGAATGGCTGGCAAATGAAGCTCATCATTTCAGCTTTGCATCACCAAAAGGTAGGGTCGTTAAGATCAATACCTCCCCGTACGTCGGTTATGTACTTGATAGAGGAGCCTTTGAGAAGGAATTAATCAGAATGGCAGTGGATGAAAACGCCGACTTACTCCTTGGAAGGACTGTAACAAATATCTCAAAGGATGCTGTGGTAATTGGAGATGAGGTGATTAAAACAAAGATCATAATCGCGGCTGACGGTGTGGATTCCAGGATCGGAAGATTGGCAGGAATCAATACGAGGGGTAAAATCGGTGTGGTGGGTTCATGCGCACAGCATACTCTTGTGGATATCGATGTAGACCCGGATTGTCTCGAGTTTTACCTTGGTGGCAGTTATGCACAAGGAGGGTATGCATGGGTATTTCCCAAGAGCAATAACGAGGCCAATGTGGGGGTAGGGATATTACGATCAAACAAGGAAGGAGCTATTGGTGTTTTAGAGAACTTTATCAAGAACAAGTTCAAAAAGACCCAATCCATTCGATTTCTCTCAGGGTGCGTTCCTTCTACGTTACCTCCAGAGGAATGTGTAAAGGGGAATGTTGTATTGGTGGGAGACGCTGCAAGGCAGGTGAACCCTTTTACCGGTGCCGGGGTTGCCAATGCGTTTATTGCCGGGAAAATCGCAGGCGAGATATGTGCAGAAGTCGTGGTGGATGAAAAACCTCTGTCACACCTTAAAGAATATGACAGGCTCTGGAGGGAAGCCTTTGAGAAAAAACTTAAGAAAAGTTACAAGTTAAAGAACAGAGTGCTTCTTGAGGACCGCAAGATAGAGCGATTCTGCATGCTTCTTAATCTCATCCCCGGATTCTTATTGAGGAGGCTTGTAAAAGGATTGCACTACTAGATCCTACCCCTCCGCCTAACCCCCACCAGCGTGGTCTATTACATTTCCTATTTTATAAATTCATAGACCACTTTGCCCTTAGGTTAT
>CBDVCK010000405.1:0-2282 GCA_965372465.1 uncultured Thermoplasmata archaeon
TCTATTTCGTCTCCTCTTTTCTTGGCCTCTTTCGCTAATGATAAGCATCTTTCTTTCTTTTCTGATAATTTATTGGCTTCATCAAAAAGAGTTTTCAAATTATCTCCTCGCCTATATATCTCGCTGTGTACAAAGCCGCCATACCTTTTACCATCCGCAAAGAGGTTTTTTCTTGCATTTGTTCGAGCTCGTTCCCATTCAGGCATAAAATCAGGTTCTGTCTTGATCTCTTTTGTATCAAAGGAAAGTTGAGCGCCTTGATTTGAAGAGAGGGTACTTCGATCTGTTTCATTATCCACAGTAACCTTGCCAGAACCCACTCGAACTATCATAGTTCCATCCTCATATGAGGCGGTCCCAAATTCAGTTCCTCTCACCCCACAAACAGCAGTTGGTGTTTGGACTTCAAAACCTCTCCTTCGCAAAACTTCCCTACTTACCTTATTCCATATTCTTCCAAAGAACAATAGAACTGAGTTCTTCTTTTCCACAGGAGAAACAATAGCATTTAAAGTTATGCGAGTATTAGAATGGATTTTGAGTAAACTTTTATCGATAAAAGTTATTGTTCCTTCTCCGGGTTCACTTGTTCTTATACTATCTCCAAAATAGACAGGCATATTCAGCTCAGCTTTTGTCCATACGGTCTCTTTTGCTCTCTTCGCCTGAACATCTCCTGAACAAGAAGTGATATGACCTAATCGATCTTCCTTTGCAAAGCACACCTGAGTAAGAGCAAGAGAAATAATAGTAAAAAACAAACAGCCTGAAAAGAATTTATTTCTTATTATTACACCCCTCTGTCTTATGCCCATTTCTGCTCTCCTTTAAAAGCCTATCTCAGAATGCGAATTCGGATTTTTCGGCACATATAGCCTAACCAATCGAATTTAAGAACAACATGATGTTGTTGGAAGCTTGAAGTCTCTATTCTCGGACAGCCTCCTATATTACTCGCCAGAACCCAAACCCACAACCAACCCTCAAAATTTCATTGAAGATTTGATGCTGTAATCGTATCATTACCAGATTTTAGAGGCTGGTGTCAAATCAGGTGAATAAGAACATGAAAGGCGGACACGAAAATTGTAAATTAATTTCTCTTTAGCGAAATCAGAATCTCTTTTAACAATGGGGCTAATTTTCAAATTCTTTTCTCAGATGCTCAGGGAGGACAAAGACTGATTGATGAATCTGCGGGTTATAATATCTGGTTTGAAAGCTCCTGACAAAACGTGAAAGTCCTAAACCCATCTCAGGATGTATCGTCTTTGAACAAAATGCAAAGCTATAAGGAACCAATGTATAGGAAGGTATAGGGGCAAGGTATACCCTGACAACAGGAAAAACCTCTTTGAGTTTATTGAAAACACCTGAAACAAGATCTGTTTCGAAAGATATATCCCCAACCTGGGCCGCCAATATCCCCTGTTCTGTCAAAGCATTAAGGCAATCTCTGTAAAAGGGCACGGAAAACAATCCCTCACTTTGCCCAATAACCGGATCTGTGGAATCGACAAGAATGATATCAAAAGTCTCCTCAATCTCTCTCACATATTGAATGGCATCCATTACAAGAACATTCACCTTAGGATGGTCAAGGGCAAGGCCTAAAGAGGGAAAATATTTTTTCGAAACAGCAATGACTTCCCTATCAATCTCCACTTGCTGAATCCTGTCAATTCCCTCATGCTTGAGTACTTCCCTGGCAGTGCCTCCATCTCCACCCCCTACTATAAGTATCTTTAATGGGTCCGGATGAGAGAATAGAGGAACATGAACAAGCATCTCATGGTAGACAAACTCGTCTCTTTCTGTAAGATTGATAACACCGTCAAGAACGAGCATTCTTCCAAAATCAAGAGATTCAACAACTTCTATCTTCTGAAAGCTGGACCGGCTTGAATGCAAGATTTCATTGCATTCCAGGTAAACGGATATATGAGGAGATATCTCGTATCGAAAGATATAAGGGAACATGATACTATCCGTATCCACTCAAAATTGAGTGGATAAATACAAATTGCAAGGTACAAAATGCGAAATTTCGTTTAGAAGCAAGTTCTTCTCAGAAATGGATTTAGATTTGCATTTTGATATTTTCATCTTTCATTATGCATTTAATTATTCAAAATCCCACAGGATTTTGAATAATTTCCGCTATCCTGATACCACCTTCAGATGAGAATTGAACTCCTCTTCTACTGTCCCTCTGATGATTTCTTTACTCACCCATTTCCTGGATTGCAGCTTTTCTTTGAGATATTCAAAGCCAATCCATG
>CBDVCK010000406.1:0-2246 GCA_965372465.1 uncultured Thermoplasmata archaeon
ATCATCGGTATCCACAGCCCTGATCTTCGCTGCCAAAGAAAGCTGCCCCTCCATCATGGTCTTGAGTGTCTTGTAATAAAAAAATTATTTTAAAACTGTGTCCCGCAGCTTTTGCATCTTGAAATGGAATTCGCACAGAATATATGATAGCTGGCACCACATTGGCAGAAAATTCCCTGTGCCTCTGACTTCACAGTCCCCCCGCATGCTCTGCATTTAAATGGCGGTCCACTTGGTTCCGGCATATCACTGGGAACCGGTGGTCCGATTTCCCCCAAGTCATCCTCCTGTACCATGGGTGGGGGGTATTCGCTTTCCAAATAATCTGGTCTTTGTTTCTTTGGTTTGAGTTTTTTAGTGGAAGAGGGACCTTTTGATTTATATGAGCCCCCTCGTGAGATTCCTGCGGGTCTCGTTTTTGGTCTTACACCGAATATCCTGTCCATGAACGATGTTTCGGATGAAACGAACTCCTCCTGGTTTCTGAGGATATAGATCAGGGCTATGATTGCGATTATGGGAGCAATGAATATACCGATTGAGAGCACTCCCGAGACTATCCCGCAGAGCGCTCCGAACATGCAGAGATAATAAAGCCTCTGTAAATAGCACAGGATACCACCGATCAGGGCAATGGTCCCGTAGATCATAATGATAATCGCTGTGGCCATATTCAGATTTGCAAGATCGGATAGATTGGAGCCATATCGTTCATTTACGGTGGTATCGAAACCCCCCTCTTCCAGAACGAAATTGACGAGGGTGGGAGAATTGGGGTTAAGGCTCACACGTTTTGTAACACTGCCGTATCCGTTTTTTGAAGCCTCTATTTCATAATTCCCTTCCTTCACATTCTCTATGGTATAAAAACCCTCGAAGTTTGTTCTGCTGAAGTGTTGGGTTCCGTGAATGACAACAGTTACGTTAACAAGCGCTTGACCTTCGGAATCTGTTACATAACCCGAAACATCGGCTTTACCATCGTCCTCAAACTCGGTCAAGGCCAGAACATGTATACCGAACATGCCAATTGCCACAGCACTTATCAAGGCCCACACAAAAACCACAATGAGTAAGATACCTGCAATCTGTAATTTTCCAAGGGAAAAAGCTGCCCTCTGCCGGGAGCCTGAAGGACTCCAATCTCCCCTTTTTGGACGAACCGGTTTGTGAAAATCCCTATCGATATCTGGTGGATAGTCGTATGGCTCGTCCATGTTTCTTTTCACCAACTTTTTGGGTTACTGTAAAAGTCACCACTTAGATAGTACTTATATCTTTCTCTGAACCTGGCATATTCCTTCATGTTGGTGATACAACTCACAGCAAAAATTTTCAGCAATGCAGGATTAACATACCCGTCGATGCGAAAAATCTACCGAAGGGTTCATTTACCAGTAAAACTATCTGGGAAAAAACCTGAGGTGGGCAAAATATGCTCGAGGAAATCTCAGAGATTATTGGTATGCAGGTCTACACACCAGAGGGGATTTATCTAGGTAATGTGGATAACCTAGTAATGGACATGGATAGCTGTTCAATAAATGGTATTTTCATAAAGGAGACTCATCCATTGCTTGTGGAAGGCTCAAAAAGTATCAGCATACCCTACAGGTGGATACAATCAATTGGTGATGTTGTAATATTAAAATACTTTCCCAAGCGGGTGGCGTTGGCAAGAGAGGAGATAACGGGATTTTAAAATTTTTCGGCAACTATTCTATTTCCTCAGGCTGCTTTTCTCCTACCTTCTCTCCAAAGGCCACACTTCTTGTTACCTTGTTGATTTTTACATCCAATTCTTCTCCGACCTGGGCCTCGGGAACGAAAATTACAAAGCCATCAATTTTTGCGATCCCATCTCCTTCTCGACCCATGCTTTCGATCTTAACTTTATAGGTATCCCCCTCCTTTACAGGGGGGTTTCTCGTTGAATCGTACCTGAATCTATCTTGCTGCATATTCAAACACTCCTTACTTCTATCCTAAAATAAGTAGTATCCCTTTTCCATTTTATACCAGAAAGCCAATCAAACCCAACCATAATTATATGGAAGCTAGACCAACATTATGAGAATGAAATCGTGTGAAAACTCGGTTAAGTATTCGACATCGATTCTTTCTCCAACACTTGAATTTCTGTAGATTATGCGTTTAATTTACTATTTTAGGATTTTCTTGCCCCCATACCGTTATTGTAAATATTAAAGGTTTTGGAGCCCAGGGGTTAAATTACAGAGTATTTG
>CBDVCK010000407.1:0-2233 GCA_965372465.1 uncultured Thermoplasmata archaeon
GAAAAAATACTGTTTGCTCTCCAAGAAAGAGAGAGATGGAAGGACCGAGAGTTGGAGGTAAGAAGAGAGATTAAAATCGCCCCCAAAATCGAGAAGCAAACCAAACAAGAGGAACTCAGTATAATTTTGGAGCAGGTTGCCTATTACGATGCCCTGACACGCGACATGAAAAAGAGCGTGAAACCATCCAAGGTCTCCCATCTTCTAAATGCCCTCATTAAATTCTAAAATATTTTCATTTTTTCTAGTCATTATTCAGATTCCAATTTATAGTATCGAAAACCTATATAAACGCCCACTGCCTTTTGCGAAGATATCAGGGGTGTTTAATGGATTTCAGACCCACAAAGGAACAGGAAATGATACGCACCATGGTATCGGAGTTTGCAGAAAAGGAGGTTAAACCCCTTGCGTCCGAGATAGATGAAACAGGGGAATTCCCCTGGAAGACCATAAAAAAGATGGCCTCCCTTAACCTTCTCGGGCTTCCAATACCCAGCAAGTACGGCGGGGCAGGCGTTGATACCATAAGCTATGTCATGGCTGTGGAGGAGATAGCAAAAAGATGTGCATCCACTGCAGTTATCATGTCTGTTCATACCTCTGTGGGCACCTATCCCATATACTTCTTTGGAAATGAAGAGCAGAAACAGAAATTCCTGATACCTTTGGCCCAGGGGAAAAGAATCGGTGCTTTTGCATTGACCGAGCCATCCGCAGGTTCCGATGCAGCATCCATACAAACTACCGCTGTATTAAAGGGGGATCATTACGTCCTGAACGGCAGCAAGATATTCATAACAAACGGTGGTGTGGCAGGTTCTGTGATTGTCATGGCCATGACTGACAAGAGCAAGGGACACAGGGGCATTTCCGCCTTAATAGTTGAGAAGGGCACCGAGGGATTCTCTATAGGCTCCAGAGAGAAGACCATGGGCATGATAGGCTCCGACACCAGTGAACTCGTTTTTGAGGACTGCAAGGTACCAAAGGATAATCTACTTGGCAAGGAGGGAATGGGTTTTAAAATAGCAATGAAAGCCTTAGACGGTGGAAGGATAGGCATCGCGGCCCAGGCCCTGGGAATTGGAGAGGCTGCACTTTCCGAGAGCATAAAATATTCCAAGGAGAGGGAGCAGTTCGGAAAACCTATTGCCAGGTTCCAGGCTGTGCAGTGGATGATAGCCAATATGGCTTGTGAAATAGAAGCTGCAAGGATGCTTACCTATCATGCCGCATATCTCAAGGATCAGGGTGTGGCTTTTTCAAGCGAGGCAGCCATGGCAAAACTCAACGCCTCCGAAACCGCAAGGCGGGCCACAATAAAAGCACTTCAAATACACGGAGGTTACGGATATACAAAGGATTATCCTGTGGAGAGATTTTTCAGGGATGCAAAGGTAACTGAAATCTATGAAGGCACATCCGAAATACAGAGATTGGTCATTGCGTCGAGTCTGCTGAGATAATCTCCATTACCATAAAATTTATACCATTTAATGCTCTCTACTTGTTGGTAGTGATGAAACAGGATGAAGTTGAGGATGATTTTTTAAAAGCACTTCTTATCTCGATTGGATACATGGCCCTGTTTTCGCTGTTCATCTTCATACCTCTTATCGGTTTTATTATAGCGATCTCTTTGGGTGCATATGTTGCCGGTTACAGGGGAGCAAAATACTCGGTGAACTGGAGAAAATTGGGTCTTATTGCTGCACTTATCTGGTCAACGATTTTCGTTTTTATTGTTCTGTTCATAGTAATGCCGGCACTTCCTTTCAATTTCGATGTAAAAATCGGTGGATTGGAAATCGCGATAATCTGTATTCCTTATGCATCAAACATCGTCTTCTGTGTTCTTGGTGCCAGGGCCAAGTTCGTAGAAAGGGCGGTTTATGTTTAAGTAAAATAAACATGTAAGCTGACTGCGGCGGGCCCTCGCCAATGTTCCTTGTGTCATGGGTGAATCCGAAACCCTCGTACTGGCTCTTTTGACCGATTCTTCCACCCACGAGATCCATAATCCCCTCCACTTCCTTGGGATTTGCATAGCGCATCGTGGCTTCATAGAACTCAAGCGGGTATCTGAACTTGACATCCAGGTTGTGGGCCTCCTTGTCTATCTCATCAGGGTCCAACCTAGTGGTGAGAACCAGTGGGGCGTCCATGAGGCCGTCTAAAAGCAGCATTATGCAGTCCTCGTCACCGTCGCAATTGCGCCTCTTGGCTGCAT
>CBDVCK010000408.1:0-2230 GCA_965372465.1 uncultured Thermoplasmata archaeon
CGCGAAATTTCGGTTTTGAAGCATACAAATAATTAAATCTGAATAATTGTTCTCATCACTGTTATTTACCTAATTATCGCGTAGTAGAGTGAATATGGAGCATGATTGGATTGATAGATTTAACCAGTATCGAAAAAGCCTATCAGAGATTGCAGGGGGCGGCCAATAAAACTCCTGTTTCGACTTCAAGGACGTTGGATGATCTGGTTACCGCATCTGTTTTTTTAAAGTGTGAGAACCTTCAGAGAACGGGCTCGTTTAAATTTCGGGGTGCCTATAACGCCGTCTCCCTGCTCACACGCAAGGAAAAGAATCAGGGAGTAATTGCTCATTCCAGCGGGAATCATGCACAGGCCTTGGCGCTGGTTAGCAAATTGTTTAATCTCCCGTGTGTTGTCGTGATGCCTTCAAATTCATCAGGGGTGAAGATGGAGGCGGTCAAGGGATACCAAGGGGAAATTGTGATATGCGGCCCCACTCCAAAGGACCGGATAAAGACTACAAGAGAATTGATTGCCCGAAATGGATACACACTTGTCCATCCCTATGACAATGATAACACAATTGCCGGGGCGGGTACAGCTGCATACGAGCTTGTAAAACAGATAGAAGATCTGGACTATATCTTCTGCCCTATAGGGGGAGGTGGGCTTATTTCCGGAACCTCAATTGCCGCAAAGGGATTGCTTGATAGAGTCAAGATAATAGGTGTGGAACCTGAGATAGCAAATGATGCTTATCTTTCGTTTACCTCGGGAAAACTTGTTCCGAACAAACGCTTTGATACAATTGCAGACGGTCTGAGAACCTCCTTATGCGAAAGAACGTTTAATATTATCAGGAAGAATGTGGATGATATTATATTGGTTTCAGAAGAAGAGATCGTGAATGCCATGCGGTTTTTATGGGAAAGGGCAAAGCTTGTTGTGGAGCCTTCCGGAGCGGTTTCACTGGCAGGGCTATTAAAGGGGGAAATTGATGTGAAGGGAAGCAGGGTTGGTGTGATTCTGAGCGGTGGGAATGTTGACCTTGAGGGATTTTTTGTGAGGTACAAGGGCCAATAAAATACGTTTTTAGGCAATAATAGATAAACAATCCTCTCGAAATTGATTATACATAACAAGAACCATATCTATCATATCCCTGAGTTCTGATGGGTTCAAATCCTCGGCACTTCTTTGGGTCACAAGAACAATGGCGCCACTACTTACCATTCCGAATTTGGTTTCCAAGCTTACAGTCTGCAATTTTAGAAGTTTTTTATACAACTCGCAATGATTCTTTTTTGGTGGATCCAAAAAATGGCATCCCACCCCCACCATTGGAGGCATAGGCGGTTCTTTTTCATTGTATGATATATTTACCTGTATTTCGGAATCATTGTACTCCTGTAAAAAGTACCAATTGTCAGGGTCTGTTTTCTCTAAAGATTTAAGTCCGATTTCCCTCAACCAACTATCCACGGTCTCTTTACTTACAATACCCACTTTCATACCTCCATTATGTTATGGTTTTATACTTGGTTTGGGTGTGCATATCTCTTCTTTAATTATAAAAGTTCTCATGGATATATGTGCGCTCCATTGGAAGATCACCCGTTCAAATCATTACTCTTTTAAGCACTTCATAAGGCTGGGCACCCTCAATTATTTCGAACCCTATGATAAAAGTGGGGACACCATCGATACTTTTTTCCCTCGCTTCTTTTAAATGCTCTGCCATCTTTTGATTACCACTTTTGTCCTTTAGAAATTTTTTTGCCTCGTTTGCCTCAAGACCAATTTTTTTAATAATATCGAATAGAATACGTGTATTTCCTATGTCCTTCCCATCATGCCAATATGCCTTGAAAACCTCTTTATGATATTCATGGAATCTGCCATTTTCCTTGGCGTATTCAGCAAGTAAAAGAGCCATCTTGGAATTGGATACCTTGGGTGGAGGTATCAATTCCAGATTTAGCTCCTTTGCCATTCTTCTTACATTTTCCCTTACCATTTCGATATAGTGCGGGTTAATGCCCATTTCTTCCAGGGTTTGCCCCTCCTTCGGAGTTTCTGGATGAATTTCAAGTCCTCGCCACTCCACCTCCACATTAAATTCTTCCTGCAGTTTGTCGATTCTCAGTTTTCCTATATAGCAAAATGGACAGATGTAAACCCAGTACACGGTCACCTTTTTCTTCATAACAACACCTAGGATAATATTTGTATATTTGATTTATACAGTC
>CBDVCK010000409.1:0-2228 GCA_965372465.1 uncultured Thermoplasmata archaeon
GAACCGCTGAGTCGGGGGTTGAATTTATTTTAGGAAAATGTCGTCCTCCATTATCAAGGACGACAAATGATATGGAAAATTGTGAAAAATATTGGATCGTCTTTAAATACCTATACCACCAGATTTTTAACTACGACATTTGTTGATATTTTCCATTAAAGACTTGTTTTCTTTTAATTAACCGTAGCTAGAGATGACTCTTAACATTTTTAGCCTCAGTTCAATATAGTTTAATATTATTCCTCAACACTGTCTTCTAGCACCATAATGGTCGGTTCCTTCACCTTCGGCACCGGCGCTTGTCCCTGTGGTAACTGCATTTCAATTTGAGATTCTACCTGAGGTGTCGGCGGTAATGGTTGCTGCGAGTACTGATACTGTGGTTGGGACGGTTCCCGTGAGTATTGTGTGTATTGAGGTTTTTGCGGATACATAGATCCCTCGGATAGTAATCTTACTTCGGTTTCATTTTCTATGACTTCCTCTTCCTTACCTTTCTCGCCTATCTTTGGTTTAATTACAAATACAAATATTAAGACGATTACTATGATAACAATAATTATTATCGATATTAAAATAACCCACGTAGAATCTTGTGGACGAGATATTTCTTTCTCCCATCTAATAGGATTTAAAGGGTAAGCATCTTCGCCATCATCATGACCGTCCCCATCTGTATCTTTCAATAATGGATCTGTTCCCATTGCTAATTCATTAACATCTGATATACCGTCGTTGTCGTCATCATCATCATTTTCATCGGGTATACCATCACCATCAGTATCAAGTTTAACAGTCGTAAAATTCCATCTATAGGTAGCATCAAGTGAATTTCCTGCAATATCTGCAGCAGTAGTATTAATAGTAACAATATATCGAGTGTTGTAAGATAAATCAGAGGATGGGGTAAAAATCATAATATTATTGATCCATTTAAATTCTCCTTCTATTGAAGGGGACAAAGAGAATGCACTTTCTGCTTTTGGATGATACATAGGTTCATTAAAAGTTATTGTGATATTGGAAGTCATAGATACATTGGTTCCAGTTGGGGTTTTTTCTGTTATTGATGGTGGGTAAATATCCTTAGGAATTATTATAACAAGAATAAAATGGGGATCTGAAATGTCAATGCCATCCATAACAGTGATTTTAACATTCTCTGATGATACAGAGTTTGTGTAGTTGAAAGTGATACTTAAGCCTTCTATTTGGCCATAATTGGAATTTGTTTGTAATATTAACTCGGAGATATCATTATCTACATCATCAATATATGGGGATATATCCAAAACGTAATCTTCAAATGCATTCACATCTAGAGTTGTATGTGCCCCAGTTATTGTTGGAGCATCATTGACATTTATTACGGTTAAAGTAAAATAATGCTCATCGTATCCTCCGTTGCCATCGGTAATGTTTATTCTGACCCAGTATACACCTACATTATCATTGCGTGGAGTACCGTAAAGTGTATGATTTAAAGCTCCCCAATTTAGCCAGGTTCCATTTGATTCGAAAGTCCAAATAACGTTCTCGGTTTCAATATCAGTAGCGGTATAAAATGTCTCATAATATTCATCTTCCATCACTATTGTTGTGTCTTCCATATTTATTTTTGGAACATTGTTTATTACCAGCATTTGCTCCAAATATTCTAGCCAGCCACTATGATCATTATCTGCATCAGTAAAACCCACTCTTAAGTTATAAGGTCCTAATTCTTCATATATTGAAGGGGTAAATTTAACCTCCCAGTGGTCGGAAATAAATGTTTCTCCTATTAGGTCTACCCAATTGCCCGAGGGTGGTTTAAATTGAATCTCACAAGTTAATTGATTTTCTGTGGTTTCTATATCGCTACCATTTGCATAGACTAATATAGATTGTGTTCGATATATAAAAGAACTTGATACATTTAAATCCACAGATATGGGATCATTGTTTTGGACCATTAGACTATTAAAATTGTAGAACCAATTACTAAAATTGTTATCAGTATTGTTGAATCGAACTCGAAAATCGTAATACCCTAAAGGAGCATCAAATGGAGGTGTAAATATTATTTTCCAATATCTTCCATCAGTAAAAATATATGTTTCATCCGAAAAAAAGCTAGAATTCCAGGAAACTTCACTCGAATCTCTATATTCAAAATGAGGTCGAAGATCTTTTTCATCGTCTTTAATATCGCTACAATTTGCGTTAACCATTATAGAGTTTGTGCG
>CBDVCK010000410.1:0-2167 GCA_965372465.1 uncultured Thermoplasmata archaeon
AGGAGCGAGAAGTGTGAAGGTTCTTACCAAATCGATGATACCCCTCACCTTTTTGGGCATGATCATTGCTTTATCCCATGACTCCTTTCCCCAAATTCTTACCATGCCAATCAACTCGAAACCCGGTAAATTACAGCCTTTTTTCAACCAAAGTAGGTTTCTGATATAAATCTAATATTATATTAATGTTCATGATAATTGTATAAAATATGTCCAATTCCCTGCACTTGGTTTATATCGTGTATAAAAGATCAATCCACAGACAGATCCTCCCCACCCATGAAAATCTGCTGTCCTCTTGAATAAAGATCCTCCAGTCCAATTGTGTCCCTTGCCGAGATAGGGATTAAGGCCTTGTAAATATCCAATGACTCAAGGGCCCGAAACAGTTCGATATTCAACTCTCCCTGCATTGAGGGCGTTTCGGCTATTAGGGCGTCGTATAGGGCATCAGGATTTTTGGACCACTCCAAAATCGTATCCAGCTGGTCCTCCTCCAACATATCAATCTTGCTCAGCACGTTGATTGTGGGGATATGGAATCTGAACTGGGTTGTGGACCCAAGCATAATCTGGGAAACGAATTTGGATGGTGTGGTGGATAACATTGGGTCGAAAAGAAATACTATGGCCGAGCGCTCTTCGTTGAGGGCTTTTATAATAATATTACTGCATTCCCTGAAGGTAAAGAGCTCCATCTGACCCGGGGTATCCACAAGAATGTAATCACTCTCCAATTCATCCACCAATTCCTTGATTTCTCCTGCTCTCAGGGCTATCATATCCGCTGCCACGATCTGTGCGCCATTTGGACCCAGGCCGTATTCCTCCATAATATGGGAAAGAACGATCCATTCCCTAACATCGATCTCTGCAGGGTAAGGGAGATGCTCAACACCAGGATCAAGGTTGATTGCGGCTGCATCGTATCCCATCCTGTCCATCCATAGTTTGAAGCCTTGAGTGAGAGTGCTTTTTCCAGAACCAGCAGCCCCAACAAAATACAGAATTATCGGTTCCATATGTTAACCCCATGCATATTCCGAATTTGTTAGGATATACCACCTCTTACAAAAATAATTTACTATTTTTGGGAAGAATCGACTCTCCGCAAGAGTATAATGAAGATGATTAGGGCAAATCCACACATTGTTGCTGCAAGTATAATATTGGTCAGTCGTCCGAATTGCCATGCCACAAAACCACCCATGAGGGCGCCGATAATCGATGAAATGCCCAATGTTGAGTTCAAAAGGCCAGTTGAGGTTGCCTTTTCGATATTCCTTTCCATAACGAATTTCAGGGAGCCTACATACAAAAATCCCCAGGCTATGGATAGAATCACCCAGGGTATCACCATCATCCAGAAAGTTGTTACCATGGCCATACCTGAAAATGATATTATCGAAATTATAAGACCGGCGGTGATCAATCTCGTGCTCTTGTACTTGTCGATCATTTGCATGGTAAAGAACTGGCCCAAGGGGTTCAGGGCGTACAGGACAGCTATGTCAAATAAACTTCCTCCCAGATCTTCATGAAGGTAGAGCTGGAAAATTACCCACACACTGCATGCTCCGGTATGCCGCACCAGCATCACGAGATATACGGGGAGGCTTCTTTTGATAACATCTTTGGGGAATAATGCAACCGGTATCTTCACATCATCCTTATATGAAACCAAAAACGAAACCAAAAATGCCAAAAAGAACATGAATGAGCTAAATAGGAAGATCTGCCAGTATATTGAAAGCAGTCCCGCAATCAGGATTCCAAAGCTCCATCCAAAGGATCCAAAAGATGTGAATTTCCCTATGCGCTTCTCTTTTAGCAAGTACGCCTTGGCAAGCAATGCGGATGGATATATTCCTGCACAAAAACCAATAAATATCCTCGCAAGGGTCAATGTCCAAATGTCCCTTCCCAAAATCTGGATCACACATGCGATACCTGACAATAGAAGACCCATTTGAAGGAATATCTTCTTACCATGTATGTCTGAGTATCTGCCAAAGATATAGTTTGATATAAAAAGAGCAAAGCCGTAGGAGGCAACAATAAGACCCACCTGAAAATCGGATGCAGAAAGCTCTCCTGCCAGAATGGGTATGAACAGTGCAGATGCAAAAAGTGCTGAATTGGATAGAAACTGGATGGGGATGAGTTT
>CBDVCK010000411.1:0-2129 GCA_965372465.1 uncultured Thermoplasmata archaeon
ACAGTACTTTAGACGTTCCTGAAATACTTGTAAAACAGAAGGAACTAAACAAACCCTGGGATCTTAAAACCATAAGATTGACAAAGGAGGGTAAAATCGCAATCATTACAATGAACAGGCCTGAAGCAATGAATGCATTAAATTCTAAAGTTCTATCGGATCTTGCGGAGATCATTTTGGATGTTCAATCAGATGATTCGATTTATGCAGTGATTGTTACTGGGGAAGGCAAGGCCTTTGTCGCAGGTGCCGATATAAAGGAGATGATGGTTAAAACTCCAATAGAGGCAAGAGAGTTTACTTTCCTTGGACAGGCTGTGTTAAAGGATCTGGAGAATCTAAGTAAACCTGTTATCGCAGCTGTTAACGGGGTGGCTTTGGGTGGAGGATGCGAGCTTGCCTTGGCCTGTGATATAATTCTGGCCTCCGAAAAGGCGCGTTTGGGATTTCCTGAGGTGGGCCTTGGCATTCATCCCGGATTTGGAGGAACACAGCGCCTGCCGAGATTGATTGGGAAGGCAAAGGCAAAGGAATTGATATTTACAGCAGATATTCTCGGTGCGGAAGAAGCACAAAGAATTGGCCTTGTGAACAAGGTAGTATCTCATGACGCTCTTCTCGATGAGGCAAGGAACATGGCAGAAAAGATAGCCAGACAGGCTCCAATTGCAATTCAGCTTGCTAAGTCAGCTATAAACAAGGGATGCGAGATGGATCTGGATACCGGTCTTTCGTACGAGGTTGAGTCCGTATCCATGGCATTTTCTACCAAGGACAGTAAGGAGGGTATGAAAGCTTTTACAAAGAGAAGAAAACCAGAATTTGAAGGAAAGTAAAATTGGGGGAGGAAGAAAAACATGGTGAAGATATTTGTATGCTATTATTCGAGATCAGGAACCACAAAAGAGATGGCCAAGCTGATCTATGAGGGTGTAAAAGAGGAAGGTGTGGACGTGGATTTAAGGGATGTTGAGGAAGTTAAATCCGACGATCTATTGGAATATGACGGCCTGATATTCGGGTCTCCCACTTATTATGGTACATGCGCAGCACAGATAAAGGAACTCATTGACAAAAGCGTCAAACATCACGGTAAACTCAATGGAAAGGTGGGAGGAGCTTTCTCATCCAGTGCTAATATTGCTGGGGGAAACGAGACCACGATAATCAACTTACTCCAGATGCTCATGATTCACGGAATGATAATAAAAGGAGATTCAGAAGGCAGCCATTACGGTCCTGTGGCTGTTGGTATGGTTGATGAGAGGGCAGAACATGAATGTTTAGCCTATGGAAAAAGTATGGCAGGGCTGACAAAGAAAATCTTTGGATGAGTGATAAAATGTTCGAGAAACGAGATTACAGGATGTACCAGGGAGTCAACAGGGAACAAATCTACCCTCAAATCTGCGATTTCTGGGCGAGATATGGATTCTATGTAGCTCAACTATCGCCCTTCCAGATTCAAGGTCAAAGCTACCATCAAAAAATAGGTTTAAGAAGGGAATTCTACCTAAGATTGGATGAACATCAAGATGGAACTTATATCGACCTTATGTTTTCTGCTAAAATTTCGGACGAAGGCATGATTGGAGGAATTGCTGCAGCTGTAATCTTTTTTCCAATCGCTTTGGTTGGGGGCGCCCTTTCATATACTGAGTATGAAAATGAAGCGAAAAATCTCATGGGAAACTTTTGGGGTTTTGTGGATCAAATCACAAATCAAAGGGGGACTTACACCAATGCGCCTCCGATCCAACCCCAACCTCAGGCTCAAGATACAATGCCGTGTCCTGGTTGCGGAGCCATATTACTTAATAATTGGAAGGCCTGTCCTTACTGTGGCAGGGTAATGAATGGAGGTTGATATTTTGACTGATATAAAAGATGTGGAATGCAAATACTGCGGGTCAATATTAAAACTCAGCAAGGATATACAAATGAATCCAAAAACAGGTGAATATAAGTATGCCTGCCCACACTGTGCAAAAAAATGGGAATGAAGTTATCTTTCAAAAAAATGATAATTCAGATAATCATTCCTCATAATCTGCAGGGGTGGAATTATTCAAATATGTTACATTTGATTTGCGGATTCGAATCCCAGTTCGAATGCCATAATGTTCTCT
>CBDVCK010000412.1:0-2088 GCA_965372465.1 uncultured Thermoplasmata archaeon
TTACGGCCTATTCGAGGGTACCACTTCCCTGCCGTTCATGGTTTCGTTGAATGTTATAACAATATCCAGATCAATAGCGATATCTATTGAGGTATTTACAGGGTCTGTACTTAATACCTGAGGTGGGGTGCCATCATAGATGTACCATGAGGCTTCAGGAGCATCAGAAGGTAATGGTGGTCCTTCATCACTTGTTGAGGCAAGCCATCCATAATAACCATCACCTGGAATGGGCCATATATAGCTTCCGTCTGCTGGACTATCACCGCCTATTAGATTCCAGGTATAAGGAGCTGATGTGTTTATTGTGTAAAACAAATCCGCTGACAAGGGACCTCCCGAAGTGGTGTAGTTGATGTCCACAGGTGATACATTTATTGGACCACCCACCGGGCCCGTAACGAAAGCAGTGGTCAGTGCAGAACTGGTATTAAAAGCAAATGAGTATGGTAATGGGGTCAAAGAGTTAGTTGCTATATCCTCTGCAATTGTGATATTCACCCATATCCTTGTGCCAGCTCCAAAGTCATTATGAGAAATCGTAAGCCTGGTGTCACTTAAGCTCCATACTTGTGAGAGCCCTCCCGGATTCGGTACGACAGTATAGCCAAAGAAGAAAGTATTCATTGTCTCATTGAAATCAATAACAATATCCAGGTTCACTGGAACTCCTGTTGCATTATTTGCCGGATTCGTATTTGACACTTCCGGAGGCGTGCCGTCGTACATGTAATATGATGATTCGGGCGCATCCGAAGTTGTGGGTGCAGATTCATCAGGTGAAACAGCAAACCATCCGTAATCGCCATCCACTGGAACCGTCCAACCATAACTTCCATCTGCCGGACTGTCAGTTCCTATAAATGTCCAGGTATACGGTGCACCGGAACTTGTTGTATAGTAAATATCAACTGTTGCGGGATTGTTTGCTGCGGAATATGTTATGGTTATACCTGCAACATTTGTGGGAGGGCTTGTGGGTCCTGTTGCGGTAGCTGTCGTAACCCAGGTATCAAAGTAGAACGAATACAGTATGGGGTTCAGGTTATTACCTGCAATATCTTGTGCTGCTGTGATGTTCACGTAAATTCTTGTTGCTGTGGGAAAATCATTATGGGAAATCGTAACCGTTGTATTTCCACCGCTCCATACCAATAGAAGCCCTCCAGGGTTTGGTTCGATTGTATAGGTAAAAGAGCTTGGGTTTATAGATTCATTGAAATTAATAATCACATCCTGACTTATCGAAACACCTGTCGCCATGTCTAATGGAGTTGTGCTGTCAACCTCGGGTTGAGTCCCGTCATAGATATAATATGATGCTTCAGGAGCATCAGAGTTCGTGGGTGCTGCCTCGTCAGGTGATTTTGCATACCAGCCGTAAGAACCATCGGCTGGAACAGTCCATCCGTAACTGCCATCCGCAGGACTGTCAGTTCCAATAAATGTCCATGTATAAGGCCCCGAGGTATTTGTTGTGTAATATAAATCAACTGTTGCAGGACCTCCTGTAGTGGAATATAAGATTGTAATTCCCGCAACATTGGTTGGACCGCCTGTTGGACCTGTTGCCGTGGCGGTATTTCCGCCGCTTCCTGCTGTATCAAAATAAAAGGAGTATGGTAGGGGTAACAAATTATTATTTGCAGGGTCTTTTGCAGCAGTAATATTAACCCATATCCTGGTTCCAGTGGGAAAATTGTTATGCGATATTGTCACATTTGTATTACTTACATTCCACACTTCGGATAGACCTCCGGGGTTTGGTTCCATTGTATATGTAAAAGTGCTTGTGTTTATACTTTCATTGAACGTTATTACGACATCCTGACCTATTGGAACTCCTATTGCCATATCTAAGGGGTCCGTACTCACAACCCATGGTGGGGAGCCATCATAAACATAGTACCCGGCCTCAGGTGCGTCTGAACCGGTGGGTGCGGATTCGGAAGGAGAAACCGCATACCAACCATAGGAACCATCTGCAGGAATTATCCATCCATAATTTCCATCAGCAGGAATATCTGTGCCAATAAAGTTCCAATTATATGGAACCATAGTGTCTGTCGTATAATAGATATCTACACT
>CBDVCK010000413.1:0-2045 GCA_965372465.1 uncultured Thermoplasmata archaeon
AACTATAGAATTTTACAAGTGTGTGCTCTTGAAGATCAAACATATCCGGCCAAGAATACATACATTTGAAAATGGTGGTATCCTGCGGTTTTCTGCGGATGAAATTTATTCTTCAAAGCTTTCCTTGGTCGAGAAATTACCCGTTTACGATTTTACCGTCCTCAATGGTTATCATTTTCTCTGTATGACCTGCTATCTTGGGATCATGAGTGACAATAAGGACGGTAAGCTCCTCTTCCTTGTTCAACCTCTTAAGCAATGCAACTATTTTTTCACTTGTCTTTGTGTCTATCTCTCCCGTAGGTTCATCTGCTAAAATTACTGATGGATGGTTTGCTAGAGACCTTGCAATTGCCACTCTTTGCTGCTCTCCTCCGGAAAGCTGGTTGGGATAATGCTTTCCCCTGTCTTGTAGACCCACCTGCGCAAGCAGTTGTTTGGTTCTTTTATGCCTCTCATCCCTGGGTACTTTTGCTTCCTTCATGGGCAATTCCACGTTCTCCATTGCCTTTAATGTGGGTATAAGATAGAACTGCTGAAAGATGAAACCTATCTTATGCAACCTTATTTTCGTAAGGCCCCTGTCCTTTAACTTTGACACATCGGAGCCGTCTATAAATACCTGGCCGGATGTTGGGGTGTCAATGCATCCAATTATATTGAGCAATGTGGATTTACCGGAACCCGAAGGACCCACTATGGATAAAAACGCTCCTTTTTCAACCATTAGTGAAACACCGTTTAATGCCTTGATATCGGTTTCACCCATTCTGTAAATCTTTGTGACATTGCGAAGTTCTATCATATTTTCACCTTCGTTATTTAATGAATCTTAGGGCCTCAACAACCTTCTTTCGTGAAGCCTGCCATGCCGGATATAGTGAGATTGCGGTACCGAAACAGATAATGATTAAAAGGGATTGAATGAGAAGCTGGGGCGTGAATGCGGTGAATTCCTGATTGAGGCCTGACAGTGCCCTCATATAACTGCCCAGGGCCTGAGAGCCGTAATATCCGAAAATCAAACCGATGAATGCGCCTGTAACAACCAGCACCATGGATTCGAGTAAAACCTGAAGGAATATGGTTTTCTTTGAGATACCAATAGCCCTCATCATCCCGAATTCATTGGTTCTTTCGAATATGGACATTATCATTATGCAGGCGACAAAGAGCAGGCCTATTATCATGGACACCGAGCCTATTGCAGTGTAAAAAAGTCTCGCCAGAACCAGTTGATCCTGAACATTATTGAGCCTTTCCTCCTTTGTGGCCACGTTATAGAAAGGATATTGCGCCTTGATGTGCTGTGCAACAGATCGGGATGATTCCACATCCTTTTTACCTTCCAAAAGAGATATTGATACCGATGTAATCAAATCGTTTTGGGTGAAATTGAGAAGGCTCTGCAGCTCAGAAAGATGCATCATGATAACGCCTATATCTATACCTTCGAAAATACCCTCGCCGGAAAGTATCGTGGAGATTGTACCGCTTATCTGAAAGTGTACAGGGTGGTCGTTGATAGTAAGTTTCGAACCCTTGGATAAATTGTGATTATTTGCAAATGTTTCGTCAACCAATATCTCATAGGTCCATTCACCCGTATAGTTATTCTCGTAATGCGGATCGCCTTCCACATTGAACCAGTCATTGAATTTCACATCGAAAAAATCCCGAAAACGCCTATCTGAGGCATCGCTAAAGAAAGGTTGCTCCAATTCAGGAACGAATCCAACTCCCAATGCAAGAAAGTTATCTGTGACCTGTGAGTTAGGGTCAGTGATGTTTAAAACAAGAAACTCCGACCAGTCTGTAAACAGAATTGCGGAAGCCTCGGATATATTTTCGTGACCTGACAGCTCGGAAATCAATTCATGGCCATTGGCAATTCCGTGGACACCTTCGGCAGACACTATTATGTCCCTTTTGCTCTCAGAGATACTTGATTGGGCATTGTATAGAATACCTTCTGCAATTGAGAGCATGGAAACCAGAAGGGCCATTGAGATGGCAACTGCTGCCACCGTCATAATTGTTCTGCC
>CBDVCK010000414.1:0-1961 GCA_965372465.1 uncultured Thermoplasmata archaeon
CGGAGTACTATCCAGCGATGACGACAGCACACTAGAAGAACTAGCAGAAATACCAGGAGAAATTTCACAAGCCACAAGCATGTTTTTCCCCTCATTAACCGATAGCGAAGGAATGCAAAACATCAACGATGAAGAACTATGGTTTAAAAGGGGAATACTGCTGGTCGAGCTGGAGTCCTTTCAAAAAGGTCTAAAGTCTTTTGATACGGTAATCAGGCTCAATCCCGATCATACGCAGGTCTGGGTTGCAAAGGCGAATTTATTTGCTATGCTCAATAGAACCGAGGAAGCATCCAAATGCTACGAAAGGGCATATGAGATAATGGCTCCAGAATTTATCAAAGCACGAGAGATTGATGAAGAGCCAATAGAAAGACCTGTAAAAAGACCGATAAAAAGGCCTGTGGCACCTGAAAAATTACGGCCCGATCTAGGTTTGACCAACGGTATAAAACAAAGGAAAGTTGGGTTGACAAACGGCCTCAAAGGAGGCTTGACCAATGGCATGAGAAGGGGCAGGCGGGGTTTGACAAACGGCCTCACCAATGGTCTTACCAATGGTTTGAAGAGGGGCAGGCGAGGCCTTACAAATGGCCTCACCAACGGCCTGAAAAGGGGCAGACGCGGAATGACCAATGGTCTAACAAATGGGCTCACGAACGGCCTGACCAACGGGATGAAAAGAGCTAAACTAGGACTGACAAATGGAATCACAAACGGTCTTACCAATGGCTTGACCAATGGGATTAGGGCATTAAAAATGGGCATCACAAATGGAATCACGAACGGTAACGGTATAACCAACGGTCTGGGAGGAGGCCGGGCACTAATGGATGGAGGAAGTGCCAAAGTAAGAATGATGATGGTTGTAATGATCGTGTTATTGCTGGTTATTACACCATATATTGTATTTGTTACCCACTCTCCTCCTGATACAATAAAAATCGATGGCAGGTTCGAAGATTGGAAAGGAATTGCCACAGCTACCGATGTTGGTGAAAGCGCACCTTTCAATCCGAATATAGATATAATCGATTACCGTGTGGATGATGAGGTTATGGAGCTTTCCTTCTATCTTGAAGTGGAAGGTGACATGTTGGCAGGTGAGCCTGGTGGAGAAAGACATGTCGACACGGCATTTATTTTCATTGACACGGATCAAGATCCGGATTCTGGATATTATATAAAAGGTATCGGCGCTGATTTTTTGGCTGAGATATACGGATGGGATCAAGAGTTGGTGGGACACGTTCTATATCAATACAATGTGGAGGAACAGGATTGGAACTTCTGGACACATTCTGGTAGTGTAGCAGTTGCAATAGGTGGTTCTAAATTGGAGGCGCAAATATCTTTTAATACATTATATATCAGTGATCAGAATACCGTAGATGTTTTGTTCTACATGCAGAGTTGGGATGGATTCGAGGATTTTTCGGATACAATAATCGGCAGTGAAAAAGGGGTTTTATCGATTTTGCAGCAAGGTTTCGGTGAGGATGCCATATTTGGCAACGGTAACAGGCTGCTTGCCCTTAAACTGGAAGCTTTGCACTCCGATATTTCTGTTACAGAGATAATTGCAGAAAGAATAGGTATTGGAATCGATAGTGATATTGTAAGAATAAGGCTTGAGGACGGGAGCGGAAGTTCAATGGCAACTGGAACCTTGAGCAGGGGCATAGCAACATTCCGTCCCGAGCTATCCTTATCCGAAGGCGAGAAAACAACACTCTATATCGTTGTTGATGTTAGTGGTAGCGTAATTGCTGAAAACAGCATAGGATTTAAAATCGCAAACAATCATGACATCCAAATCGAGGGTGGTACAGTTTCGTTGAGCCGCGAAAAACCTGAAGAAGGGTATTATGAATGTAGTTATGTACTCATCGTACCTTCCAATGTGACCATCGACGGTGCATTTGCGGATTGGAATGGGAAACTTGTTGACAACGACACCA
>CBDVCK010000415.1:0-1920 GCA_965372465.1 uncultured Thermoplasmata archaeon
ATCGGGCATTACTTTCTTTTCATGGAAGATTTTTTATGAGCCCTCGTATCAGATATCCTGACCTGTGTAATACTGGATTTTAAAATTATCTCGTTTTCCTCCACAGTAATGCTGGGCCAGTCCATAAAGAGCATGGGGCTTTCTCCGAGGTCCTTTTGTTTTGCACCCATTTTAGTCTCCTTCATATACAAACAGGTCCCTATTATTAATGAAGTTCGGTAAAAATCTCAAAATAGATAAATTCGCCAAAGACGGTACCATAGGTGATCCCTCTATCCCGTTTGCCTCTTCTAGTCCCCACTTTGATTTGGTTATTAATTGTACTATTTACACATCTCCTTATCGCTTAAAAGCTCCATTATAACTTCTTCTCGATCTTTCTCAGAATCTTCAAGGTCAGCAGAATATCGAAGGTCTCCGAGTAAAGCCATCGATCGTCCAATGTTGCAACTATCCTGTTGGCCATGACCCCCCGTTCGAATCTTATCTCCCGAAGGGATATGATGCCTTCCACGTCTGTAAGTGTAATGTAACCGGGTAAAGGAATATCCTTATCATCCCCGAATCTTTCATAAAACGTATCTATATCCCACATATTAAAATCCTCGTAATACCGAACTGGTAGGCTCCTGGTTGTTCTTATCCACATCTTGTAGTGGGCGTTTCGATATAAACCACCGTCATTGTAGTATAGGGTGAACTCTCCATGGGATATGGTGTTGAACCTGAGGGTGTTCAATTTCACAATTGCCACATTTGTGAGGTCAATATTGAGGGCATTAATAACATCTGCAAATTTTTGTGTATTATTGTACATAATATTCAATGACATGGCAGTGATCATGATAACCACCATCAGGGATATCATAAATGGTTCATAGAATATCAGGAAAAAAAGGAACACAAGAAACAAAAACAGGATGCACAGGAGTGCTCCTACCCTGAAAGACTCGATATGCCTAACTGACCACAGCACATCAATGGGAAGAACTTCATTGTTTCTATATTCCATTATATCCCTCCTCGATTTTAAAGGTAAACCTTATTGGTCCGGTGCCACAATAAGCACATCCCCCTTTGTTATACGGGATCAATCTATCGTATTTTGAACAGTTACCATAATTTGCCATCATTCCCCTCCGTTTCTGCCCATATCAGTTCAAACGGCAATATATAATGTGTCTTTCAAAATACTACTACTCTTCCCGGGACATCCCAGGGGTACCCCGTATTTATCTCCAAAAAAATCAGTATTACACAAAATTCTTAAATATTGCCAATAATGTTTCAGCATCATGAAAAGAGCGGCAATCATAGAAAACAGCGTAGGGCTGGGGCTTTATTTTACGAAATTTTTGGATAATTACGAAATCTTCCCTGTATGGAAAACCCCGAAGCTTCCGAAAGAGGAATTTGACGCCTACATTTTCACAGGGGATTTCAGCAATATCTCAGACGGCCTTCTGCCCATTCACAAAAAGGAAATAGAGTTCGTAAACTCCATAAAAGGCAGGAAGATATTTGCCTCCTGTTTTTTCCATCAACTATGCGGAGAGGTTTTCGGAGGGAAGGTTGCAAAAAGAGAGAAACGGTTTTTGGGCTGGCACAAAATGAATATTGAGAATGATCACGAGATCCTGAAAGGTCTGGATAACCCATTTTATCTGATTTTGAACGTGGACGAAATTATAGAAAAACCCGAAAATGCCAAGGTCATTGCTACGAATACTGATTGTAGGTATCAACTTCTTCAATATGGCGAGAATATCATAACCTGCCAGAGCCATCCTGAGATCTACAAACAGGAAGGTCTGGATCTGATAAAAGAGCACAGGGAAGGATTGATGAACCGATGCCTTGATCTTGATGATATAGTGGAGCGGACTGTGAAGTTCGCAGATGACAAATCAAACGATGTTT
>CBDVCK010000416.1:0-1919 GCA_965372465.1 uncultured Thermoplasmata archaeon
GACCAAACTTCGTAAGTTACACGCAAAAGTCCTAGTGTTTACGTGGAAAAAAGAAGAGAAAAGAGATAGCTATTTTTGATAGCACTTTCCGTTTATTTTTCTTATTCACTGAAAAGATAAGGTATTTTTCTGGGTAACATGTCAATATTGAATACTGGGATGACAATATCCGGATTAGGCCACCCTCTCGAAATACGAATTTCCCCAGGGATTATCTTCGGTCCGATCAGTGTTTGTCCCCAGTAATTCCGTGACCACACATTGGGAAGAGAATTACTAAACCAAGCCAGTGTATCGCCACAATTGATGATATTGTTTTTCCTGATTATATTATCTCGTGATCCTATGAGGAAGAAGGCGCCGTTACAATCCTCTATGGTATTTCTGCTTATGATGTTTCCAGAACCTTTCTCTATGGGGATTCCCCAATCATTGAAGTTGGAGCTGATGAAATTACCAGTGATCCAATTTAACCTGGACCAATCTATTGTGAGAGTGCCATCAGATATACTATTGTCACGTAAGGAGTTTCTATTACTGCCTGCAAGACGAATTCCACCTGAGTCAAATGTATTTTGGGTAATTGTATTTGCATCTGCATTAGACAGAATCAATCGCCATCTCACGCCGTCGGGTAGGGCTGTAATCACATTCCTGGAGAATACGTTTTGTTGGGAATCCGCGATTAAAATATAAGGATAATCATCTGTGATTGTAAACTCGTTTCCCACTATTTCATTACCTCTGCAATTATTGAGTGCCAATATCTGCATGAAAATGAAACCTTCGTCCGTTTCCATTGTATTATCTCCAATATTGTTATAATCAGCATTTTCGAGATAGATACTCCTTCGATTACCTATTAAGGTATTTTGCGATAGAGTGCAACTCTCCGAACCCCAGAGTTCGATTGCCATATTTGTATTACTGATATGCTGGTTTTCAATAATGATGTTATCACAGTTAACAAGAATAATCTGTCCGGCATTATCAGGAATGGTAATATCGGATTCATCCTCCAAGTAAACCAATGGTTTGCCATTTACCGTGTTTTCAATCACAAAGCTGTCAAATGAGTCATAGATGAACAATCCATCATCAATAAAGGTATTTTGAGAAATTATATTTCCTGTAGATCGTGACAGAGAGAGACCATCTTCTTCGTTTTGGAAAAAATTACCTGTAATCTCTGTATCATTTGAGCTAACAAGAGAAATACCGTTCTCACAGTCAATCAATATGTTATCAGAAATAATATTATCCTCCGATCCAAATATGTAGATACCATAGCCATCATAGTTCGTTATGATATTGTCAGAAATGGTGTTGTTATTACAGAAACCCTTCATGTAGATGTTGAAATCAAAGCTCCAACTCACCAGAGTGTTTCCTGAGATGACATTATCTGTCGAAGCATCGACGAGACGGATTCCATAGCTATTGTAATTGATGTCGTTGTTTACAATTGTATTTCCCGTAGAGGATGACAAAAGGATACCGAAGAGGTTAAAGGTAATGTTCATATCAGTGATTGTGTTCTCATTTGAGAGTATCTTAATGCCCGCATTTTGGTCCTGATAATCCCTTCCGCTTCGTTCTATAGTGAACCCGGTAATCGTGACCTGATCAGAAGATATTGTAACCACATCACCAATTTGGTTCCCATCGATGGTTGTCGTTTCCTTGTTTTCCCCGATAAGTTCAATGGATTTATCAACGATGACATGCTCGTAATACGGGGACGATTCATCAAAGACAAAGACGGCATCTCCATTTGATGCGTTGTCAATAGCATCCTGAATCGTACTGTAGTTGCTTGGTCCAGTTCCTCCAACATACAAAGTGTTTCCATCAAAACTTATCAGTGATGATTTTTCTTTTAATTCTCCATTATTTTCCTCCTCATTGTTTTTTATTTT
>CBDVCK010000417.1:0-1903 GCA_965372465.1 uncultured Thermoplasmata archaeon
ATATTAATGAAGGTTTTCAGATTTCAGGTTAGATATTACGGCCCGTCCAGATCCCCTCCTACCTCATAACCAAAGCCAAGGGCAGGGAACGGATAAAGCACTCCGGTGCAGATATTGGCCAGGTGTGCGTTGATCCTTCTGAAATATCCTGTTAGGAGGGCATAGCTGATGGCGTTTGTTGTTGAGATTTTCTCATCCTCATTCAACCTTTGAATTATACGGTTGTGAATTTCTTTTACCCTATCATGGATACCTATGGCTTCCTTTGCCTTTTCAGAATCGGACTGCTCGATTGCAATCAGGGTCAAGTCGAATAAATTGGAGATATTGGCCTTTATTGCATTGATATCCTTAACATATTGTTCCTCTGTAAAATCTGCAGGGTATTCAATGCAAAGTTGTGCTATGTTCTTGCAAAGATCTCCAATTCGTTCATAATCAATTACAATACTGATTAGAACCAAAGATGCATTGAGGTTCGGGGCAGATGTGACGGCAAGATACTCCATGACCTCTCTTCTGATCTTCTTCTCGTACTTGTTGATGCGTTTATCCTCCAATGAAAGCCTTTTTGCCACACTGATATCACACCCTATAAGACATTTTGCCGATTCCTCGAACATCTCCTTGGCTCGTTTATGCATTCCCCATGCATTGTTGTATGCCTTTTCAAGCAGCGGAGCCTTTGTCAGGGCATCGTATATTCTTTTAAACGACATATCCAATCACCTCAGAAGAAGTATCACAACTACCGGTATAATATAGAAAGCAACGATTATATAGATTACCGCCATTTTTTTATTGTTAATCACATATGCACCCAGTTTTTTAGCCATTCCGATTGGCAATTTTTTAAACGGATAGATTAAGACAATTGCAATTGCATTGAATAACAGATGTGCAAAGGCTATGGATAAAGCCGCAACCGCGCTACCTTCTTGGCTTGCACTCCCCCATTCTACAAACGCTGCCAGTAAGGCTGTTACAGTGGTACCCACGTTTGCACCCAAGGTGTATGGAAATATCTGTTCCACTGTGAGCACTCCACCACCCACAAGAGGAACCATCAAGGATGTTGTAATGGAACTGCTTTGAACAAGAGCAGTAATAACAACACCGAAACCGAAACTGATGTATGCGGTTTTGAATAGATATTTATTCATGATTATCTGAAGACGCCCCTCGATTAGCATCCGCATTGAGCTTGTGATGAATTTCAAAGCAATGAATAGAAGGGTGATGCCGATTAGGATTGAAAGCCATTGGTTGCCCGTACTATTCGAAAAATCTCTAATTGGTCCCTCGATGGGTGCGACTATATCGTTTATCAATGTGAATTTACCAATACCGACGCTTCCCACGAATTTTTCGGCGAGGTACATAGACATTCTTTGTAGGAGTCCCTTTCCACCCCAGAAATACTGTGTTATTACCTCAACAGGAAATAGTATCGATGCTGCAATCACATTGAAAAAATCATGAACAACTGCACCTGAAAAAGCCCTTTCAAACTCTTTACCTCTTGTTATATGTCCGAAAGAAACTATCATATTCGTCACAGAAGTACCTATATTTGCTCCGATTATAATGGGAATGGCACTGGAAAGAAACCTTGGCTCGGCAGCAACAATTCCAACAACCATGGATGTCGTTGCAGAGGAGCTTTGAATTGTTGATGTTGCAAGTATGCCTATGAACAATCCCACAAGTGGATTGGAAGCAGTGTCAATCAAACTTTCCGAAAAACCCTTTCCCATATCCTTGAATCCGCCGCTCATGGTCTTTATTCCAACGATAAAGAGATACAGGGCAAGAATCAGTATGATCGTTCTTGCATATCGGTGGTTTTTATACGGTTCGATTCTTCTTTGAAGCTCGAACCAAGCTGCCTTTATCTTTGATT
>CBDVCK010000418.1:0-1902 GCA_965372465.1 uncultured Thermoplasmata archaeon
TCCTATTCTTCGTTGTGATGAGGAGTAAAGAAGAGTACTTAGTGCCTGACTAATGGGTTTTTCCTCCCCTAAAGGTTCTTCGGGAGTTTCAGGGTCAGTCAAATCTTCTTGCTCTTCTAAATCTTCTGTCTTTTCTTCATCCTCCTTACCAGTTAGGTTATCATAAATCTCCTGGACCTTTTTTAAATTTAAAAGAACTACAACGCTCACCCCTGCTAGTATCACAAGAATAACTGTGAGCACAGTCAAAATCTTTTTCTTCTTTGATTCCATGATCAGCCCTCGCACGGTATGGATTGATTGTATGAATGCATTTCATTGGATTTATATTTTTTGTGGGAATGCCCGGGTATCCCATGGTTTTTTTTAAAATAGTTGGGATCATATCATTTACAATCAATTAAAAAGTTTGAATCTTAGAGATTTGGATTCCCAACAACCACCTCTCCGCCCTTCACCACCGTCTCCACCAAATTTCCTCCAAACCTATAAGGAATGTGCATGTGATTTGGAACATCAAGGATGATTATATCCGCCTTTTTTCCGACCTCATGGCTTCCAACCTCTCATACAAGCTCGGTTCCTCCCAACAGCACGATCTCATCGGCATGGATTTTCACCCTGAGGTCTAATTCTTTTCCAGCAGTCAATATCTCTCTGGAATGTGAAGCAGAGAATACGCACTTATACGGTTTCCGGAAACCATATCAGCCTGCCGATGGTTTCTATGCTGACTCTCCTGATTTTCATAGTAGGTTTCCTGGATTCGAGGTACTGCCTGAGGAAATTGAAAGGCCACATTGTTCGTCATATGTTCATCAGAGTCATTTTGACGATTGTGCCAAAAACCATTTAAGTCATATCCATAATATCATACCAATAGACTTACGAATCACATAAAAACGTGTAAAACATTACTTAAATATAAAGGATGAAAATGATGAGAACCATTGGGAAATCCTGGGAAAGAAATAAAATACCTATTGAAAAATGTATTCGAAAATGGAGGTTTGCTAAAATGAAAGAGAAAGCATCGAAAGTGAGTGTTGGTTTGTTAGTGCTAGTTATGGTATTTTCGTTTTCAATTCCGGTGATTGATGGTGTCAGGACTAAGATAGAATTGGATTGTAACGTCCTTAGCTCAATCCCTGATACCATAACCGATGATTCTGTGAATGACACATTCACGTTGACCGTCAACAATACACAGCCAGTCGCGGATGCTGGCGATGACCAAACGGTTGACATCACCGATTACGTATTATTCGATGCCTCCAGTTCTTACGATATCGACGGTACAATTACAGAATATATGTGGGATTTCGGAGACGGCCAGACAGGTGACGGTATAACTACACGGCATAAATATGAGCTGCCTGGAACCTACGATGTAACGCTCGCAATAACGGATAACCTGGGGGCAAAGGATATCGATTTGTTAATTGTTACATTATTGATAGTAGAAATCGACCTCTCTATCGAGGAATCCGACATCTTTCTATCAAGCTTCTCAATCATTGACCAGCCTTCCCGAATAGACACCATAGTTCATTGTAATGACCCAAACGGACAAGGAGTTAAAATTGGCGAAGAATGGGAGAGTATTAGCTCACTTCCGATTGCTGATGCGGGTTTCACACATGTTTACAACGAAATGATATATTTTGTAGGGGGGAAAAGTGTCCAGACATTCGATCCGATTACAGAAACATGGACTGTAATAAAGAATAAGGGGATTGGGTATCAGCCTTACAGGGGGGGGAGCGTGATTTTGGGCGATAGAATATACATAATACACGGTTGGACCGGTGCCCCAAACTGGCATGGTTGCATGTATTATGATATCTACACAAACGAATTTGGTGATTTGCCTCATACTAATGTTGACCGCCTTGACGTTGC
>CBDVCK010000419.1:0-1831 GCA_965372465.1 uncultured Thermoplasmata archaeon
CCAAAAAGGTAAGGAGCCAGCTCCACCTCCCAGGGGTCTAGATGATTCCAATGATCGCTATCCCAGTCAGATTGTCTGACATTGAATGTGTGGTGCAATCTTTCTGTTGAGCCATCCTCGAATTCGATATCAATCCAGACCGGATTTCCGCCCCAGACATTGCCGTTCACCCTTGGATCGTTGGGGAGATAGTCCACCACAACCTTGTACCTCTTCGTCATGTCGATCTTTACATTGGAAAACGTGGCTGTCTGCTCGTCAGGGTCTCCTGGATACCTTGTAATGGATGCTGACATTTTCTCTGTACCATCCTCATAGAGGGAAAGTGTTACTGAATGATACTTCTCTCCCGCAATTCTTAGAGAAAGGTTCACGTACATGTAGGCCTCAATATTCTCGATTATTGGTGCTACATTGTGTACCGTGATATTGGTTGTGAAGGACGTTTTTCCTCCGTCATCATCCTCCACTGAAAGCGTGATACTGAATATCCCGTTATCCCCGTATGTGTGCGATACGGCATCAACTGTTGAAAATGGATAGGTCCCCCACGGACTTTTTAAGGGATCAGGGTTCAGGCCGTCGTTGTAGAAGATATTTGTTATTGTGGGTCCGTATTCGAATTCCCAGGAGAACGTAAGATCATCACTGCCTGGGTCTGTTCCAATATTTGTAAAGTCAAATTGATCGCCTTCATTAACATCGGATGGCACAAAAGGTTGCAGGGTGGGAGCCACATTGTCAACTGTGATATTCACGGTTATTGCCGAACTACCACCATCATCATCTTCCACAGTTAGGGTGACTGTAAAAATACCATTGTCACCATAAGTATGTGATACAGAATCTGTTATTGTGAATGGGAAGTTGCCATCGGGACTTGGGTATGGGTCAGGGTTTGAGCCGTCATTGTAGTAAACATTGGAACTTGTAGGTCCCAGCTCGAATTCCCAGGTAAAGGTCAGATCGTCACTGCCCTGATCATTTGCTAGCGCATTGATATCCAATTGCGTGCCTTCATCAACTATGAAAGGTCCAAATGGTGTAAGGGCTGGTGCTACATTGTAGATTGTGAAATCTTCTGAATAGGAGGTGGTTCCACCGTCATCATCCTCTACTGTCAGTGTAACAGTATAAATTCCATTATCTCCGTATGTATGACCTTCCCCATCTGAAGCATAGAAGGGATAGGTCCCCGATGGACTTGGATTGGGATCGGGTCCCACTCCATTATTGTAATATATGTTTGTGAATGTGGGTCCATATTGAAATTCCCAGGTAAATGTGAGGTCGTCACTGCCCTGATCCTGGGCATCGCAGGAGAGGGAAAAGGATGTACCTTCGTCAAAAATGGTTGTAGGCCATGAGGGTGAAATGGTTGGCGCCACATTGTTTATTTTGATATTAGTGGTATAAACAGTTGATCCACCATCATCATCAGTTACTGTGAGAGTAACTGTAAAGATACCATTATCTCCGTAGGTATGACTCACAGTGTCAGTTGCAGAAAATGGATAATTCCCGTCCGGGCTTTTGGATGGGTCAGGATTTGTTCCATCATTGTAATAGGTAGTTGTGAATGTGGGTCCGAGTTCGAATTCCCAGGTAAAAGTCAAGTCGTCACTTCCCGGGTCTGTTCCCACTCCTGTAACATCAAATGAAATACCCTCATCAGTTTCTGGAATAAGGAAAGGAGTGATGGAAGGAGCCACATTGTCCACAGTGATATTTGTGTTGTATATTGTTGTTCCATCATCGTCATCGGTTACAGTCAGGGTTAATAAGTAAATTCCGTTGTCACCGTAGGTATGGCTAACGGTATCAGTTACAA
>CBDVCK010000420.1:0-1717 GCA_965372465.1 uncultured Thermoplasmata archaeon
GGCAAGACATCGAAATTGAACCAGCCTTCCAAGGTCCATTGTTGCCCAATCCCCGTGACCAACGTCCAATCAGCATGGTCCGGTAGGGAGACCACCTCATCTGAACCATCAAAATTAAGGCTCCCGTCTATCTTGCCTGTGGTCCGATCGCCAGGCTCCATATTCGTTGACGTACCATCGTGGGTGCCCGTGCTATCTTTGATGTCATTGGCGCCGGAGGGTGTTTCTTGTAGGTGCTGAACCATCACAAAATTATCATCCCAAACACCGGTTGGATTTGACAGATCGTCAGCTTGCTCATGGCCGTAATACATGTATAATGTGGTATCTGTGGAACTTGAAAGTGAGGGAACCTTTACCCAGGCCACCAATGTACCTGTAGTATTGTCGTAGCTCTCGTACTCATAGTCAAGCCTCGCTCCATTTGATAAAGTGAATGTAATATCCAAGCCGTCAGACCGAGCTTTGCTGGATAGGTCCGAATCCGTTAAACTCACAAGCACAGGGTAATTCGTGAGATCGCCTGTTACTTGCGAGGAATTGATGGTGATGGTCTTTCGATATTGCCTGTTTATCTGATTCTCCTCCTCACTACCCACGGTATGGAATGTGGAAGGAGAATACTGATTGTTGTATTCTGTAAGGATCCATTCTGCAGAGCGTTCGATGTGGGAGACGCGGAGTTCGTCGAGTGTGCCATCTATCGGCTCGTCCTCACCTGCAGGATCACCTATGAAAGGGCCGGAACCACCGTTAACAGTGATGGTTGCACCGTTCATATCGTCATCTTCATCCATCATCTTATATCCATCAACATAAATCTTAATTTTATTAGAGTTTCTTGTGTATACGAGATAATGATATTGTTGGTCAACAACATCGACGCCGCCGTCCTCACTTTGGGTACTAGCTCCCCAAAGTCTTACCTGGGGAGAATCCTCGGTACCTCCATCATCAGTAATAATAAAGCCAACTGAAGGGGCGGATGCAAATGATTCATAGTGAGAGAAAATATATCCATCATTATCGTAAAGATCGCTAGTGGATTTATGCCATACCGATATAGTAAAACTGGTATAGGATTGTGGATTCATAGCGCTGACATCGATATAATCGCCATTAGCGTCGAACAGCTGGCCGCCTGCCATTTTCCCGCCATCATTCGTTGGAACATCAGCGGGTGTGCCTCCACCGCCCTGGCCGTCAAAGTCATTGGAAGTGCTTTCATCGTACTCATCTACCGCACCGGTTCCGGTTTCGTTCAAATGCCACACTGCAGTGTAATTGACATCCCACACACCCGTAGGATTTGATTGGTCGGAAGATCCTGGTCTGCCATAGTACATGTAGAAGACGGTGTCCTCGGTTGAGGAGAGGGAAGGAATCCTCACCCAGGCCACAAGTTCGCCTGAGCTGCCGTTGAACTGCTCGATCTCGTGGTCGAACTTGCTCTCACCATCTATTGAGAACAGGATATCGTAGCCATCCTCTCGTGCGTCGCTTGCAAGATCTGAATCCGTGAAGCTGAGAAGCACGGGAAAATTGGTTAGATCATCTGCAACCTTCTCAGCATGAATAGTGATCTTCTTGCGGTACTGCCAACCATTATTGTAATACCCCTCAAATGGATCCGCCTTTATCTCGTTGATGACTATTTCAGGCAAAGAATAACTTACAGTGAAGTAGCAGTAATCAAGATAGAAACGATCAGCTCCTC
>CBDVCK010000421.1:0-1652 GCA_965372465.1 uncultured Thermoplasmata archaeon
GGGAGGTATTACAGAGGTTGCTGTTGTCTCTTCAATGATTGCAGGCCCTGGTCCTGTAAAACCGCAATTTAAATCATCGCGGGAAAAGATCTTGGTCTTTCTCTCACCCTCATCAAATAATGCCGTTCGTTCTATTTTTGGTTTGTTGGTGCCTTTTTCACGGGTCTTTGGAAGTTGCTTTTCCCTTGTATATACTGTAAACAATCTCACAGAAACAAGCTCCAAGGGTTCGGAAGACATGGCATAACCGTAGAGCTTTTCATGATGTTTATGAAACGCGAAAGCCATGTTCTCTTGAGCCTTGATGTTTATTTCATAGCTCTGGCCCTTGTATCTGAGGTCAAGTGAATAGAGGAAAATCGCCTCCGAATCCTGGATGCCCTGGCTTGCCAGATCGGCTTGCGCAAGACTTTTCAATTCCCTGTAAGCCTCCTTGATTTCCTCTTTTGCGCCATCCAATGGCTCAAGCATGCCTTTGCTGTAATTGGACCTGATATCGGATATAAGGATTCCATAGGCTGAAAACGCACCAGGTAGAAAGGGAATCAGTACCTTCTTTATTCCCAGCTCCTTTGCAAGAGCACAGGCATGCATGGGACCTGCGCCTCCGAAGGCCACAAGTGCAAAGTCTCTCGGGTCCAGGCCTCTTTTTGCAAGGGTAAGCCCAAGAGCCCTAATCATATTTGAATTCACAATTTTGCGCACACCCAATACAGTGTCATCTTCACTCATTCCAAGTTTTCTGGAAAGCTTTTTCAACTTGTCCATTGCCGCCGATTTTTTCAGGGGCATTTCTCCTCCAAGTAATCCTTCCTTCCCGAGATATCCTGCCAAGAGGTTACAGTCAGTCACTGTGAGTTTTTCTCCACCTTTAGCATAGCAGACAGGCCCGGGGTCTGCTCCTGCGGATTTCGGTCCAACCCTCAAGGCTCCACCCTCATCCAGCCACACTATGCTGCCTCCCCCGGCTCCGATTGTGGTAATATCAAGCATGGGAACCCTTACGGGCATGCCTGCAATTTCACCTTCTGCGGTCCACTGGGGCTGGGAGTTGACAACAAGGGATATGTCTGCGCTTGTTCCCCCCATATCAAAGGAGATCAGGTTTTTTACTTTCAGAATCTCACCCAGATACCGGGTTGCTGCAACCCCTCCCGCAGGTCCGGATAAAAGGATGTTGATTGGTTTTGTTCTTGCGACATTCGAGGTGGCAACGCCTCCGTTTGACTGCATGATGTAGAACCTATTGCCAAAGGCTTTTTCGATATCTGAAATGTACCGCGAGACAATGGGTTTGACATATGCGTCAAGTACGGTGGTTGATGTGCGCTCGTACTCCCTGAATTCCGGGAGCACGTCTGAGGACAGGGAAAGATGAAAATTGGAAAGCGCATTGGCAATTCTCTTTTCGTGCTCGGGTCTTAGAAAGGAGAATAGAAGGGAAACTGCAACCGATTCCACTTGGTTTTCCTTAAGGTTTTCTTTCAAGGATGCAAGGTTCTCATCTTCCAGAGGTATGAGAACCTCTCCCTTTGAAGAAATTCTTTCTTCAACCTCGAAGCACAGCTTGCTTGGAACATAGGGCTCGGGGCGGATGTGGGTGAAATCGTACAGGCTGGGTCTTTTCTGTCTTGCTATTGTGAGGATATCTT
>CBDVCK010000422.1:0-1640 GCA_965372465.1 uncultured Thermoplasmata archaeon
CTTGGTACCATTCACCCCAATCACCGTCAGAGTCCTGGAACCTCACCCTGACATCCACTGGACCGTAAGGGGGATCCGGTCTTGTAGCTTCGGGAGAGAATTCGAAATACCAATTATTTGAACCTGCGTCGTAATAATCCTGAGTGATGGATGCGGTTTCCCAGGTGCTGCTGCCGTTTAGGCGGTACTCGATTTCTGTATCACTCGGTTCCTCACCATCCTCTGTGTCTGAACTATTGGCATATATGTCAACATTATCGCCTTTATATGCCATTGATGCTCCATAGACAATACCTGATCCATTTGGGGGGTTGTTTAGGACATTTACCGAGTTCGAAGAATTATACCAGTCACTGTATGAGGGGTATGAATCTTGGAACCTTACCCTGAAATCATAAAGACCCAAGGGAGCATCGAGAGGAGGGGTGAATTCAATTGTCCATATAACATTTTCACCTGAGCCAGTATAAGTCTTTGTTCCGAAATATGAACTGGTTTCGTTGACCCAGGGGGATGTATCGTTGACTCTATATTCAAAGTAAGGGATAATCACAGTCTCGTCATTATCCTCTGCATCCTCAACCTCGGCTTCCAACAATATTGTTTGGTTCCTGTAGACGTTCTGGATGGCTCCGCCTGCTGGCTCAAGCCTTGTTACCACAGGTTTTTCATTGAGTTCTATATTGTTGTAGTGGGAGTGCCACATATTGGCTTCATCATATCCTTCCCTATTACCTTCCTTTACTTCAACAGAATGGGGAGTATAAAATGTCTTACCGCTAATGTCCTGAGAGAATTCGGTCAAGGGGATGTACTTTAATCTGCCTTCTGAATCCGTGGTTTCATTGTATGCACCCTCTGGGTCTCCAAATGAATCGTTGATCCAGACAGTTGCATTAGGGATTGGGGAGCCGGCATATCTTACAAGGAGATGCTTGTACCATTTGGCTCTAAATATACCTGAGTTTGCATCATCGATGTATACTGAGCTGTTGTCGAATGTTGTGTTCATGAAAGTTACATCATTCGGTCCGCAAGCATTGATCATATCATATTCCAGGTAAACTTCATAAGTTCCAGGTAAGGTTGATTTGTTGTAGGTGCTCTCCAGATCATATGCCAAAACACCGCCGCGGCAGTGAAGATTGTAGTCATTTCTGTGCATTTGGTTCCCTTCTAAATAAACCGTATCTACCCTTTCAGTGCCCAAAAGGTATATTCCATCTACATGGTCTGTGATGTTGTTATTATTCTCAATAAACCAGTTTCTATAAACAATTATTCCATAACTGTTCATAATTGTCAGGCCGCTATCCTGAAAAAAGGGATCATTCATGTATGGTATGCCATCTCCATTGTTTCTGAATTCATTGTTGCTAATATTAATGTTGTTCCCGATTACAAGTAATCCGATATCCTTATTTGCAATAAACCTGTTGCTATCAATAATACTATCGTATGCACCGTACTGCAATCCAAGACCACTACCTCCATTATTGAAAAATTCGTTATTGGTTACATCAACCTGACAAAGGTTAAACATCGCACCGATGCCTAAATTATCACTAACATTGTTATTATCGAAAAGAAAGTCGATACTTAAGAAGGCAAGGAAATTGGTCGTGTTAACATTTTCACCA